>JAHEEU010000069.1:9131-13578 GCA_024640545.1 Geobacteraceae bacterium | reverse complement strand
CTTTGGATCAACATGGACTGGACCCTCGGCAGCCAAAATACTCCTGCAGGGTTCAACCCTGAAGTCTTTGATACTGAGCGAGCCAAACTGCTGATGATTGCCGTCAGGATCGCCGGCGCGGTGATCATCGTGCCGATCATGGAGGAGCTGTTCTGGCGCTCCTTCCTGCTGCGCTACCTGATTGACAGCAATTTCACAGCAGTAGCAATTGGCCGCACCACTCTCTTCTCCTTTCTGGCCGTGGCCGTTCTCTTCGGCCTGGAACATCATTACGTTTTTGCCGGAATCATGGCTGGAGCATTTTTCAACTACATCTGTTACGCGACGAGGAGTATCATCCACTGCATCCTCTCCCATGCAGTCGCCAACCTTGGTCTCGCCACTTACGTTTTGATCACGGGCCAGTGGCGGTTCTGGTAGCAATGCGCTCCCCGCCGCACTTTAATTCAGTCGAATAAATTTACACCCCTTATTTTAAAAACTACTTTTACAACAATATCAGGAGCTTATATTTTGGTTCAATTTTTGCATTAACCTAACAATCAAACCATACATCAAAAACACCGAAGTAAGTTTAAACGGAGGAGTAGATGAAAACTTTAGCCACAATCATCAGGACATGCACATTTTTGGCCGTTGCCGCCATACTTTTGGTCGGCAACCCGGGCAAAGCAGAGGCAATTTACTACGCGGACGCGCCCTATCTGCAATACGGTGATTTTCAGTCGTATGCTCTCGGCCTACTGAACTATGATGTCACGGGTGACGAGAAGGGGACCAATGGACCGAATGGAATTGATTATTCCATTGCCTCTTCACCTGGGGCCATTAAAGACGCGATCGTGCTCTACTCAGCTCCAGGCAACCAGGACCTGAAAAATAACGAGAGCTCGTCTATCAACGACCCGTTTGACTCGGTGGGTGGCGTCGGCGGTGGCACCTATTTCAGCACGAGCATGACTGAATTCCCCGACCCCGGCACGCTGGGTGATGGAAGCCCGGATGTACCCGGTGGGACCTCGCTGACCTGGGACATTACCACCACAGCACTGAATGAATATCTCGCTGGTGACAACCTGGTCTTTTATTTCAACAACAACCAAACAGGTAAGACCCTCGAGACGATATCGCTGTGGGCATATGGGCAGATTGCGCTTGTCGACTCAGATACCGATGCACCAACGCTGTATTTCGATTTCGTGAATAATGCCTACGCCGGTGCCCCGAGCTTTTATCTCGGTGGTATTCCAGATGGTGATGTCACATTATACTCTAACAGCTACGGAAACGGTATTGGCTTAGTGGGGCAACCAGACAGTTTTGTCCCTGGAGATTATGAAGGACCAATAGCGGCGATTACTCCGTCAAACTATCCAGAATATGTTTTCGTGCGTGGCGAACTCTGCTTTGCCAATGTGAACACTCCTGTGGATTGCGGTGAAGCGCATGCGTTTAAAATCAATACCAATCTCGGTGCCAATGAGGCTGCTTTTTCCCTGTTCTCACCGGAATTACAGGCATGGCTTGATGATGTCAACTCCCCTTACGATATCCTGCAGGCGGATTTCAGGCTGGCAACCCTTAACAACGGCTATGAGCAATTGTTCATCCTGAGAACGCCTGGCGAAGGTCCGCCTCCTGTCATCCCCGAACCGAGCACGATCGTCCTGCTGCTGACCGGTCTGTTCGGACTGTTTATCTACCAGCGTAAGCGCAAATCCTGAACGGAGCTGTTCCCGGGGCACGGTTGAAAATGTTTGACCCTGGCCCGGGACATTGTTAATGTAAATGATATTCAATGATTTTAGCCAACCGGCACGCAGGGACCTGATGAGCGACTACCCCCACAAAAGAGGTGCGCAACGAACCAAGGTTGAAGTGCCGGTTGTGCTTGAAAATGGCAACGGCGTCACGCGGGATATCAGTACCACGGGGATCTATTTGAAAACCACCCAAGTCTTCGAACCAGGTGAGCTGGTAAAACTCACCCTGGCGCTCGAATATGCGGTCCCTGACGGGCCCATGCAATTCACCTGTGTCGGACGGGTCGTCCGGGTGGAAAAGCTTGACGAAGGGTATGGCATAGCCACAACCATAGATGACATGAACACCCTGCACTGAATATCACGACCAATAGAAATAAAAACGGAGGCATCTTTGCAGATCGCCTCCGTTTTCTTTTAATAATGGTCGGGGCGAGAGGATTCGAACCTCCGACCCCGTGCACCCCATGCACGTGCGCTACCAGGCTGCGCTACGCCCCGACGGACTCGAATTATTGTTGATTACCACCCTTTTGTCAAGCACTAATCCCATATAGTAAAAATTCTAAACATCCAGATAAAACAGACAGTTAAGCCGTGGCGAGTGGCGAGAAAAATCATTTTTTTACTTTTAAGCTTTTTCTTGAACAGTTTGTGTGCTTTAGGGGTCAGGTCTACACATTTCACAAAAACAGTATCTAAAGAAGCGCGACAAGGTAAAATCGTCAGATCACATTCTATCCAGACAGCAAATTGATCAGTGACGCATCATTGCACCGCCTTAATTCTGTCTCCTGTCTCCTGTCTCCTGTTTTCTATATTCTGTATTCCTACTCCATCCCCTTCCCTACAAACTATAAAGCCGCTCGCCAGTAAGGACACTCACGCCCTTGGCCTGCAGGGTGCCGATGGCATTGTCGATGTCGTCGAAGCGGAAGATGATGATGGCGTTGTTAGCGTTGCGTTCGGCGAAGGCGTACATGTATTCGACGTTGATCTGCGATTCGTCGAGCACCTGCAGGATCCTGCTCAGGCCGCCCGGTTGATCGGGCACCTCAACGGCGACCACTTCGGTCTTGCTGACCGTGAAGCCGCCCTCCTTGAGAGCAAAAAGTGCTGCGTCGGTATTGTCGACCAGCAGGCGCAGGATGCCGAAATCGGAGGTGTCGGCCAGCGACAGGGCGCGAATGCTGACTTTGCGTTCGTCGAGAAGACGCGCGACCTCGGCGAGGCGGCCGGATTTGTTCTCGATAAAGATGGATATCTGTTGGACTTTCATCGTGATCTTCCCCCTTCCTTATTTCGGACGCTTGTCGATGACCCGTTGAGCCTTGCCTTCACTGCGGACCAGGGTTTTCGGTTCAACCAGGCGGATGCGGCAGCTGATACCGAGCAGGTCCTTGATCTCCTTCTCGATGCGGCGTGACAAGCCCTGGAGGACCTTGATCTCGTCGGAGAAGGTCTGCTCGTTGACCTCGACCTGGACTTCCAGGGTGTCGAGGGTCCCCTCCCGATCGACGATCAGCAGGTAGTGGGGTTCGACACCCTCGATCTGCATGAGCACGCTCTCGATCTGCGACGGGAAGACGTTTACGCCGCGGATGATCAGCATGTCGTCGGAACGGCCGCTCATGCGCGCCAGGCGCCGGTGGGTGCGGCCGCAGATGCAGGGCTCGGCGATGATCCGGGTGATGTCGCGGGTCCGGTAGCGAATCAGCGGGATGCCCTCCTTGGTGATCGTGGTGATTACCAGTTCGCCCTGCTCACCATCCGGCAGCACCTCACAGGTATGGGGATCGATGATCTCGGGGATAAAGTGGTCCTCCCAGATGTGCAGGCCGCTCTGGGCCTCGATGCACTCGATGCCGACGCCGGGGCCGAGGATCTCGGAGAGGCCGTAGATGTCGATCGCCTTGATGCCGACCTTGGCCTCGATCTCGTCGCGCATCCGCTCGGACCAGGGCTCGGCGCCGAGGATGCCGACGCGCAGCTTGAACTTGCGGATGTCGACCCCTTCCTCGGCGGCGGCTTCGGCCAGGAAGAGGCTGTAGGACGGCGTGCAGGTCAGCACGGTGGAGCCGAAATCCTGCATGATCATCAGCTGCTTCTTGGTGTTGCCGCCGGACATGGGGATGACCGAGGCGCCGATCCGCTCGGCGCCGTAGTGGGCGCCCAGCCCGCCGGTGAACAGGCCGTAGCCGTAGGCGTTGTGAATGACGTCGCCGCAGTGGGCGCCGGCGGCGACGAAGGAGCGGGCCATCAGCTCGGTCCAGTTCTCGATATCGCGGCGGGTGTAGCCGACCACGGTTGGCTTGCCGGTGGTGCCCGAAGAGGCGTGGATGCGGACGATCTGATCGAGGGGCTTGGCGAACAGGCCGTAGGGGTAGTTGTCGCGCATGTCTTGCTTGAGGGTGAACGGCAGACGCCGCAGATCATCGAGGGACCTGATGTTTTCCGGTTTGACGCCGGCCTGGTCGAACTGCTGGCGATAAAACGGCACCGTGGCGTAGACCCGCTCGGAGACCTGCTTCAGGCGCTTGGCCTGAAGGGATTCGAGAGCTTCCCGCGGCAGGGTTTCAAAATCGTCGTTCCAGATCATGGCTGCTTCCTTGGGATTATTTGATAAAGTAAGCGTTTTTGTCGCGCCTTGAGAGGGCCAGTCCCTGTGCCGCGCATCGGCTTTT
>JAHEEU010000069.1:0-9031 GCA_024640545.1 Geobacteraceae bacterium | reverse complement strand
TCCGGAGTTTACCGTGCACTCGCCGGTGTTGAGGCGTCTGATGTGGTTGTTGCGCAGCGACTCCTCGAGGTCGTCAATGCCATCCTCGAGACGCTGGGCCTCGCTGTAGATGCCGGTGTTCTTGTTCTCGAGCGCCGTAACGGTCGTGGCCAGGAAGTTACTGGTCAGATCGGAGATCTCGGCCAGTTCCTGCATGGCCTTATCGGAGAAGGTGATCTTCTGGTCGATCTTGCGCTGGCAGAGCGTCCAGAGGTTCTCGCAGTGGTCGCCGACCCGCTCCAGGTCGTTGACCATATGCATCATGGAGGCGACTTCCCGGGAAGACTCCTCGGTAATCGACTGCTGGGACAGGGCCACCAGGAAGTTCGTGATCTCCTTTTGCAGAACGTCGGTCAGGTCTTCTTTCTTCTGTAGCCCGGGGATCCTCTTCAGGTCGTTATCCTGCAGAAAAAGCAAGGTTTCATCGACCATTTCCTGAGCGACCCGGGCCATGCGTCGGGTTTCGGAGCGCGCCTGGGCCAGGGCTATCGGCGGTGTGTTCAAAACCCGGTTGTCCAGATATTTGAGGTGAAATTCGATTTCCTCATCACGACCACGGATGGCCAGCGTGCTCAACTTGGCCAGAAGGCCGACCATGGGCAGGAAAATGATGGTGTTGATGATATTGAACAGGGTGTGGGTATTGGCGATATGCCGGGCGATGAACGGCTTGTCGCCAAGTTCACCCCCCAGGCGGGCGGCCTGGTCCGTGGTCTGGATGACGAAGTCGGCGTCACCGGGGGTTATGGCGGAGACGACATGCAGGAAATATTTGAAGAAGACCAGCATGTAGCAGACGCCGATGACGTTGAAGAGGAAATGGGCCAGCGCCGTGCGGCGCGCTGCCAGGTTGGTGCCGATGGCGGCCAAGTTGGCGGTAATCGTGGTGCCGATGTTTTCGCCGAGGATCAGGGCCACGCTGGCTTCGAAAGACAGGATCCCGGTCGATGCCAGGGCGATGGTGATGCCGATGGTCGCGCTGCTGCTCTGGACGATCATGGTCAGAACGGCACCGATCAGGACGCCGAGCAGGTGGTTGTCACCGACGTACATGAACAGCTGGCGGAATTCCTCGCTGGTCTTCAGCGGATCGAAGGCCTCCTTCATGACGCTCAGGCCGAAGAACAGCATACCGAAGCCGAGCAGGATCTCGCCGACATAGCTCCACTTCTTGTTGCGGGCAAAGAGCTTGAAGCCGGCACCTATGCCGATCGCCGGCAAAGCGTACTTGGTGATCTTGAAGGCGATCAACTGGGCGGTCACGGTCGTGCCGATATTCGCGCCCAGAACGATGCCGATCGATTGCACCAAAGACATCAGCCCGGCGTTGACGAAACCGACCACCATGACCGTTGTCGCACTCGACGACTGGATGATCGCCGTAACCGCGATCCCGACCAGGGTGCCGATAATCCGGTTATTGGTCAAGGCCGCGAGGATTTTGCGCATGCGGCTGCCGGCGATCTTCTGCAGGCCCTCCGACATGATTTTCATGCCGAACAGGAACAGACCAAGGCCGCCCAGCAGACCGAAGATGAGCTTCTGGTTCAACATTATCTGCAGCATTGGCGACTCCTGGAGAAGGAATTGGCAGTTAGAAGGGAATAAATAATGGCCGCAAAAGAACGCAAAGTACGCAGTTCAAAATAAACAAATTTTTGACGCAAAGCTGCAAAGGGGAAACCAAAGATACGAAGAATTCGTCGGTCAAACCTTATCATCAACTCGTCATTAATTGGTTGAAAGACTCACTTCACCTTGTATTCATATTCGGCGAAATTAAAAGAAAACAGTAGGTTGTTAGTTATTCTTTAAAACTTTGCATTAATGTCGCATGCTGGCTGATTGCAACCAACAAAAAAGCCTCCAAGGGTTGGAGGCGAATATACTTGATAAGGGGCTGCTTTTCAATTGCAAATGGGCGGTTTTCGTGTTGACTCATGACTTCTGCAAAGACCAGATCAACATATCGCGATATTCGTCACTGGCCTCACGAACACGCCGGCTGAACACCTTGGCGATATTGATGAGCAGCTTGAGAGCCAGTGCGCCATCTTCCTGACCGAGTTTTTCAAAGTCCTGTTTCTTCAGACTGATCAGCTCGGCATCTTCGGCAACCCGGGCGGTCGCGGAGCGCGGCAGGCCGTCGACAACCGCCATTTCGCCGAAAATATCTTCCGGGCCAAGTACAATCAGGGTTTGTTCGTCGCCTTCGGCAAACATCTTGGAGATACGGATGGTCCCCTTCCTGATGAGAAAGAGTGATTCACCGGGCATGTTTTCGATAAAGACCGTGGTCCCCTCGTCCATTTTCCTTAATTCGCAGAATCCGGCAAGCCGGGACAACTCCTTGTCGGCGAAGCCCTGCAGCATCAGGCTGCCCTTGATGGTGGAAAAATCTTCAACTTTCAGCATGATCGATATCTTCCCTTCAATTCGGCAACCAGCTCAATCTGTCAAGGCTGTTGTTTTACCAACTCGGCACGACAAAATCAACCAACCACTTTGACGCGGGTACGATAATTTTCCCCGTAGCGGACGTAATTGCCGGCGGCGGAATGCATATTCCTGCACTCTTCCTCGGTCAGGGGCCGCTTGACCCGACCCGGGCTGCCCATGACCAGTGAGCGTGGCGGAATCTGCGTCCCGGGAGCGATCAGGGAGCCGGCGGCGACCAGTGACGAGGCGCCGACCACGGCGCCGTCCAGAACGATGGCGCCGATGCCGATCAGGCTGCCGTCGTGGATCGTACAGCCGTGCAGCATGACCTTGTGGCCGATCGTGACATCATTGCCGATGACCGTCGGATGGGTGTTGCGGGTCACATGAACGACCGTGCCATCCTGGAGGTTGGTGCGGCTGCCGATACGGATGGTGTTGACGTCGCCGCGGACGATGACGTTGAACCAGAGGCTCGACTGCGCGCCGATCTGCACATCGCCGATCACGCAGGCGCCGGGGGCGATGTAAACCGAGGCATCGATCTGCGGTGTGATCCCTTTGTATTCGAGTATCATAAATTCATCAATCCTCTGGCCGCCAGTCATATCGAAACGCACCCTGCCTCATAGCAGGCACTTGATGCAGATTACTGCATAACGGCCAGCTTCTACAACGCCTAAGTGAGATAAGTGACGTCTTGAGAACGGGCAAGCATGCTGGCAATATGACGAAAAAATCCGGGAAAGCGCATGCGCTCCCCGGACTTGATCCCGGATCGACCATGACGGCCTCAGCCCCCGCTGTTGACCTTGTCCCGCAGCTCCTTGCCGACCTTGAAGAAGGGCAGCTTTTTGGGCTTGACCTTGATCACCTCGCCGGTTTTCGGATTGCGTCCCATGTACGCCTGGTAGTCCTTGACAACAAAGCTGCCGAAGCCGCGTATCTCAATGCGGTCGCCGGTCGTGAGGGCATCCGCCATGGAGTCAAAAACTATATTGACGATTTCTTCAGATTTCTTGTAGGTGAGACCGTTACGGGCAGCTAAGGCCTCGACTAATTCCGATTTGTTCATTGATTACCTCCAGTCACGACAGCCAATGCGTACGGACACTCTTGAAAACCTGGCTTTTGCGCCAGAACCGAGCAATCGGCGCCATAATTAACTTCATATTACTGTGTCATTATAGGCTGTCAAGCCTATCGCCCAGTATTTTCAGAGAGTTGTGATACTGAAAGGCAAGTTTTGACGGGACGGATCAGATTGTCGTGAATGGAGACAGGGTCCAGATGATGCGTGCGTCGCCATCGCCGACGTTATCCCAGCGGTGCGGCAAGTGGGATTTGAAGGAGAGGCTGTCCCCGGTCTTGAGGGCATACACCTCACCCGCGATAGTCACCTTGAGCTGGCCTTCAACCAGGAAGATTAATTCATCACCGGGATGGTGCATATGCTTCTGCCCGCTGGTCCCACCATTGGGAACCGTGCAGAGGAACGACATGAACTGGGGGTCACGCAGCCCCGAGGTGAACGACTCGGTGTGCATGTTCTTCTCGTCGTCGTAAACGGTGGTATCCCGCTGGCCCGGCGAGGAGTAGACGATTTCGTGGGTGGTGGAGACCTCTTCCACGAAATAGTTGATGCTCTTGTCGAAGACCGCAGCGAGCTTCATGAGGATTTCGACGGAAGGAATCGTCAGGCCCCGCTCGACCCTGGAGATCATGTTCGAAGAGACCTTGGACTTGGAGGCCAGCTCCTGGATGGTCATGTCGCTCTTCAGGCGGATCGACTTCAGTTTTTTACCAACGATCTTTTTCAGTTTCATAATCGGGGCTCTTGAGTATCAGTTGGGCATCAAATCGACAGTGTCAATTGAGGCTCGGGGCTGGCGAAACGACCCAGAGGACCAGGGTTTTCCCCTGGTGAAGGTTGCGCCAGCGATGCGGCAGCGAGGCCTTGAAAACAATGGAGTCGCCCTCCTGCAGCGCATAGTGCTCACCTTCGATGACGAATTCCAGCGCACCTTCGAGAACCAGGGCGAACTCTTCTCCGGTATGCACCATGCCGCCGTCGCCGCTGCTGCAGTTCTGCTCGATGGTGTCAAAAAAGACCGTGAAGTTCGGGTCCCGCAGCCCCTGGGTCAAGCTGATGATCTGGTGCTTGTCCTCGAAGAAGAATATCGGCTCGCCCTGACCCTTCTTGGTGTGGATGATGGTCGAGCCCTTTTCGGCCTCCTCGACAAAGTAGCTGATGCTCATACCGAAAGCATTGGCGAGTTTGACAATGATTTCAACCGAAGGTGTTGTGAGACCTCGTTCTATTCTCGAGATCATGTTTGAAGAGACACCGGAGCTCTCAGCGAGCTCCTGTATTGTCATATCGTTACGAAGCCTGGTTGACTTCAGCTTCCTACCGATCAGTTTTTTTACCATATCCATAACGCCCCGAATCGTATAAAAATGAAATATCGTTCTAGCATTGCAAAGCTAAATTGTCAACGAAATATGTATCAGAAATATCATAAATAGTACGCAATTGATTGTTAACCACGCCAAGCACCTGGTTGACAATTCAGAGTCCATCACTGATAATCCGAACGTCTGATCCTATATAAGCGTGAAGGCCCGGGGACAGCCCCCAGAGTAGTGGTCCAGGGACTGGCTCCGCAGGTGCCTGTCCCTTTATACGCAGACAGCGCCTCCACCCGGGGACAGCCCCCGCTCGGGGACAGCCCCCTGGGCAGTATTGTCGGGTATTTGCTAGAAAAATATTACTCAGGGAGTTTCATATGAAATATTGGCAGGAAGTCGCCCGGCTGGTCGAACATGCCCTTGCCGGGCAAGCGCCGACGCGGGCCCAGGGGCTGAAGATCCTCAATTCCTCCGGCGCCGAGTACAGCGCCTACCTGGCTGGGGCCCACCACCTGAAGGAACGGTCTTTCGGTGACATCGCCCAGCTCTGCTCGATCATCAACGCCAAATCCGGGCGCTGCATGGAAAACTGCGCATTCTGTGCGCAATCGGCACACCATCAGTCATCTCCACCGGTGTATCCGTTGAAATCACATGAAGAGATCGTCGCCGGCGCCCACCAGGCGCAGAAAGACGGTTCACACTGCTACGGGATCGTCACCAGCGGCACCCGGCCGGAGCCCGGTCGGGAGTTCGACACGATTCTTGCCGCCCTTAGCGACATTCGCGAACAGTGCGACATCGAACCGTCGGCTTCGCTGGGGCTGTTGACCGAAGAGCTCGCCAGCGCGCTGGCCAAGGCTGGCTGCGTCACCTACCACCATAACCTGGAGACAGCCCGCTCCTTCTTCCCGCAGATCTGCACCACCCATGACTACGAAGAGGATGTCAACACGGTCAGGCTGGCCAAGGCGGCCGGCATGAAGGTCTGCTGCGGCGGAATCTTCGGCCTGGGCGAGTCGGCAGCGCAGCGGGTCGAACTGGCCGAGACGCTGCGCGAGCTGGATGTCGACTCGGTGCCGCTGAACTTCCTCAACCCGATCCAGGGTACGCCTCTGGAGAACCATCGCTCCCTGACGCCGATGGACTGCGTCCGGGCCATCACCATGTTCCGCTACTTTTTGCCGAACAAGCCGATCAGCGTGTGCGGCGGACGGGAACCGAACCTGCGCGAGCTGCAGTCATGGATCTTCATGGCCGGCGCCAGCGGCACCATGGTCGGCAACTACCTGACCACGTCCGGGCGGGACCGGGAGGTCGACATGCAAATGTTTGCCGATATCGAGGTCAAAGCCAGTGGCTGCTGACCAGGCCTGTCCGGCCGTATTCATCACCGGGACGGATACGGGGGTCGGCAAGACCCTGGTAACCGCCGCATTGGCGAGGCACTTCTCTGCCAAAGGGCTGCAGGTCGGGGTCATGAAGCCGGTTGAAACGGGTGTCGAGGATCCGGCCGGGCTGGGAGCCGACGCCAGCCTGCTGCGCTGGGCAGCCGGAGCGCCGGATGCCGACGAGTTGATCTCGCCGTATCGCTTCCGGCCGCCGCTGGCACCAAGCCAGGCAGCGGAGATCGCCGGAGAGCGGGTCGACATAGACCGGATCATCAAGACCGCCCAGCGTCTCAGGCAGGACAAAGACATCCTGCTGATCGAAGGTGCGGGCGGACTGATGGTCCCCATCCGCGGCGGCTACCTCATGGCGGACCTCGCCAGGCAGCTTAACATCCCGCTGCTGACAGTCACTCATCCGCGGCTCGGCACTCTCAACCACACGCTTTTGACGACCTTTGCCGCACGAGCCATGGAGTTCGAACTGTGCGGTTTCATCATCAACCGGATGCCTGAGCAGCCTGGCGACGCCGAGCGGGAAGCCCCGCACCTGCTCGCCGCGCTTGCTTCGGCCGATCTCCTGGGCGTCCTGCCGGAAGTCATTGGGACCGAACAAGAAAAGGTTGCAACTCTTGCCGGAAAGATCGATCAGATGCCGGCATATCAATGGTTCCTGAGCGGTCTCGGCCTGGAGCTTTAACAATCGCCG
The DNA here is from genome assembly GCA_024640545.1 of Geobacteraceae bacterium. Taxonomy (GTDB): domain Bacteria; phylum Desulfobacterota; class Desulfuromonadia; order Desulfuromonadales; family BM103; genus JAHEDT01. Next base: position 2,044 of record JAHEEU010000069.1, on the reverse strand, counting down.
GCGTTGTGTTCGTGGTCGGCAGGCGCGCTGTTTTTCTTGAACGGTCAAAAAGCCCCTGCTTCGATCTTTCCTTACTCGGACAACGGACCTGACCAATATTCAGGTTCTGTGGACGATTCATCACAAATCAAAATAAATGCAACAAAACCGGCGGGTCGCGTCCCATGCTTAGGGGACTGTCCCCGAACGGGGGCTGTCCCCGGGTGTCGCAGCATTAAAGGCTGCAAAAGGGACAGTCCCAATAGAAAAAGGGAGAGCCTCACCGGCTCTCCCTTTTTTTATGCAGGACGTGAAAGTTTGCGTGTTGTTACTGGCTCACCTTGCCGGCAATAACCGGCTGCTGGGCAACCATGTCGTTGAGAATGGCCATCGACTCTTTGGCATAAGCGTCCTTGAGCAAGCTCTTGATCAACTTCTCGGTGGGGTCCCCACCGGCATCTGCCGAGTCGGAGTCACTGTCGGGGCCCTCCTTCGCACCATCGACCGCGCCATGGGGGCTTTCACTCAACCCTTGCAGTTCACTTCTCTCGCGGACCACGTCGGCAATCAACAGCGACTGCTTCGTATGCTTGATGCGCTCACCCATGGTTTCGGCAGCGCGTTCGATTTCCTTGAAATCCTGGTCAGAAGCCACCCGGGCCTGGCTGTTGGCCAGCAGGCGGGCACGATCGAAAGCCGGCCAGTCCTTGTGCCTCACTTCCTCGATGCGATCCCATGGCAGACTGTAATCCAGGTAGCGTTCGCCGAACTCGTTGTAACGGCTGCGGTCCGGCAGGATGATGTCCGGAACGACCCCGCGGTACTGAGTGGAATCGCCGCTTACCCGGTAAAACTTCTGGGTGGTCATCTTCAGCGCGCCGAGCGGCATGTACTGTTGCAAGTTGCGCAGGGACATGCTCCTGTCCAGGTCCATGACAACCTGCACAGTCCCTTTGCCGTGAGTATGGTCGCTGCCGACGATCACGGCCCGGCCGTAGTCCTGCAGGGCACCTGCGACAATCTCCGAAGCGGACGCGCTCAAGCGATTCACCAGGACGACCATCGGTCCGCTGTAGGCAACATCCTTGTCATCGCTTTCCAGGACCTTGGCCGATCCTTCGCCGCTGCGGACCTGGACCACCGGCCCTTCGCCGATGAAAAGCCCGGCTACGCCGACCGCGTCAGTCAAGGCGCCGCCACCATTGTTGCGCAGATCGAGGATCAGCCCGGTCATCTCCTTTTTATCGAAGGCACCAAGCGCTGCCTTGACATCGTCCGTCGAGTTGCGGCCCCCACCACCGTTGCGGGTGGTTTCAAAATCACGGTAAAAGCTCGGGATCTTGATATAACCGAAATGCTTGCCAGACTTCGGGTCTATGACCATGACCGACTTGACAAACGATTCCTCGATGATCACGACATCGCGCACGATCGGCACGACGAAGGGTTTGAGCCCCTGGCGACGGAGGGTCAGGCGCACCTCGGTACCCTTCTTGCCGCGGATCAGCTCAACGGCATCCCGCAGGCGCATGTCGGTGACATCGACGGGCTCTTCCTTGCCCTGGGCAACGGCGAGGATGACATCATCAGCCTGCAGCTGGCCCTGTCGATCGGCGGCACTGCCCGGAATGACCTTGACGATCTTGATGTAACCATCCTCCTCGCGCAAGGTCGCCCCGATCCCTTCCAGGGAGCCGCGCATACTGATGTCGAAATCCTCCTTGGACTGGGGAGGCAAGTAGGTGGTGTGAGGGTCGAAAGCGCGGGCGAAGGCATTCAGGTAACGATCGTAGTGGTCCTTGAGGGTTTCCTGCTTCAGCCGGGCGAAATATTCGTTGTACTGTTTACGCACCTTTTCCCGGGCTTCAATTTCGGTGGCTTTCTGTTGTTTGGCCGGCGCCTTGAGCGGGTCCTTGACGCCGGCATCATCCAGCAGGTTCAGGTAACGGCTCAGGGTCCGGTACTTGAGGTCCAGGCGCCAGCGCTCGGCAAGTTCGGCTTCCGTGTCGCAAAACGCCAGCTTCTCGGGGTCCGTTTCGTAGTCCTCGGCCACATCGAAGGAAAA
>JAHEEU010000068.1 GCA_024640545.1 Geobacteraceae bacterium | reverse complement strand
TAGGGCCTGCACAGGGACTGCCCCCGATAGGGACTGTCCCCGCATGGGGACTGTCCCTTGGTACTGCAGGAAGAGCGCGGGACGAGGGACGCGGGACGCGAAAAATCAAAGTCGATTTTCAACTGTTTAACCTATGATAAAGAGCCCGTTATGAGTGATCAGTCGTTTCAAATAAGAACCGTAACACCGGCAAGCGCTTTGCGCGGTGAAATCGCAGTCCCCGGCGACAAGTCCATCTCCCACCGATCGATCATGCTCGGCTCCCTTGCCGAAGGCACGACCCGGGTCAGCGGCTTCCTCATGGGAGAGGACAACCGTTCCACCTGGAACGCCTTCGAGGCGATGGGCGTCGCCATCCGCCAGACCGGCCCTGACGCCCTGGAGATAAAGGGCGTCGGGCTCAGTGGCCTGGCGGAACCGGGCGATGTCCTCGACTGCGGCAACTCCGGGACGACCATGCGCTTGATGACCGGGCTTCTGGCCGGGCAGAACTTTTTTTCCGTATTGACCGGCGACAAGTACCTGAGGCGCCGGCCGATGAAGCGGGTCGTGGCGCCACTCACCGCCATGGGGGCCCGCATTTGGGGCCGGGATGGCGGCGAACGGGCCCCCTTGGCCATTCAGGGCGGGTCCCTCGCGCCGATCAGCTACGCATCGCCGGTGTCCAGCGCCCAGATCAAGTCGGCCGTGCTGCTGGCCGGGCTGTCCGTCGAGGGGGAAACCACCGTCACCGAGCCGCACCTGTCCCGCGACCACAGCGAACGCATGCTGGCATATTTCGGCGCCGCAGTGCGCCCCTTTGCCGGGGGCGTCAGCCTGACCGGCCGGCCGCGCCTGGTCGCCCGGGACATCCTGGTCCCCGGCGACATCTCTTCGGCCGCTTTTTTGATGGTTGCCGGTCTCGTCACACCCGGCGCGGAACTGCTGATCCGCAACGTCGGCATCAACCCGACCCGCAGCGGGATCATCGAGATACTGACGGCCATGGGCGGCAGCCTCGATCTGCTCAACATCCGCGAACAGTCCGGAGAACCGGTGGCCGATGTTGCGGTGCGGCACAGCCGGCTCAAGGGGATCGAGATCGGCGGCGACACGGTCCCGCGGGCCATCGATGAATTCCCGGTTATCAGCGTGGCGGCGGCGCTCGCGGAGGGCACCACGATCATTCGAGATGCAGCGGAACTGCGGGTCAAGGAGACCGATCGCATCGCTGCCATGGTCAGTGAACTCGGCAGGCTCGGCGGCCGGGTCGAAGCCCGACCCGACGGCATGGTGATCAGCGGGGTCGAACAGCTTGACGGCGGGACGGTGTCCTCTCACGGTGACCATCGCATTGCCATGAGCATGGCGGTTGCGGCGCTCTCGGCCAGGGGGGCTGTGACGATCGAGGATACGGGCTGCACGGAGACGTCATTCCCGGGGTTCTGGGAGATGATCGAGGAAATCCGTAACGCGTGACGCGTAACGCGGGACGCGTAACATACAACAACGAATACGAAATATATCTTAAAATTTATGTGGTTAATTATGTCACTTAATGTAAAAGCTAAATTAATGCAGCCTCAAACCCTATGGTTTTTAGGCGCGTCCCGCGGCCCCTGTCCCGCATCTCGGCTTCTTTTATGAAGAAACTCATCATCGCCATAGACGGCCCCTCGGGGGTGGGTAAAAGCACCTTGAGCAAGGTTCTCTCCCACGAGCTGGGCTACCTCAACCTGGACACCGGGGCCATGTATCGCGCCGTCGCCCTGGCCGCCTCGCGCCAGGGGATAGCCGCCGGCGACTATGCTGCCCTGCAGAGGCTCTGCGACGAGATCGTCATCGGCTTTGCCCGCAAGGACGGAGCTGAGCATGTGTTCCTCAACGGAGAAGATGTCTCTGCCGTGATCCGCTCCCCGGAAATCAGCCTGCTGACCGCGGCCGTGGCCGCCTGTCCCGAGGTGCGCCAGGCCATGGTCGCCAGGCAGCGCGAGTTGGGCGCCGGCGGTGGCGTGGTCCTCGAGGGGCGTGACATCGGCACGGTCGTCTTCCCCCAGGCGGATGTGAAGTTCTTTCTCAGGGCTTCTGCCGAGGTGCGCGGTCAAAGGCGTTTTCTGGAACTTCGGGCGAAGGGTGTCGAAGTCGACCTGGCCCGCACCATCGCCGAAGTCGAAGCCCGCGATGCCGCGGATACCAGCCGGACGACGTCGCCCTTGCGGCAGGCTGATGATGCCGTGGTTATCGACACCACGGAGCTGGATATCCCCCAGGTCCTCGAACGCATGTTCGCCGTAGTGGCCGACCATCGCCGCCGCGTCGAGCGGTCGCAGCCGGAGTGAAATGATGGAGATCACCCTTGCCAAAAGCGCAGGTTTTTGCTTCGGCGTCAGGCGAGCGACCCAGATGGCATTCGAAGCGGCCGCCGAACATGACGCGATCTGTTCCCTCGGGCCGGTGATTCATTCCCCCCAGGTGGTGAAAGGTTTGGCAGAGCAGGGCGTCAAGGTGGTCGCCAGCGTCGACGATATCCCGCCAGGCTCCGTGATCATCCGCTCCCACGGGGTGACTGCGGCGGAGATGGCCAGGGTCCAGGAGAAAAGCCTGACCATTATCGATGCGACCTGCCCGTTTGTCAAAAAGGCCCAGGAGTACGCGACCCGGCTCGGTGAGGAGGGCTATACGGTGGTGATCGTCGGTGAGGTCGAGCACCCGGAAGTCCAGGGGATCGTCTCCTACGCCGGTGAAGCGGCGGTGCATGTGGTCGCCGACGCCCGGCAGGCCGCGGCCCTGCCGCGCATGAACAAGGTCGGCATTTTGGCGCAGACCACCCAGCTGTATGAAAACCTCAAGGAGATCATGGAGGTGTGCCTGACCAAGTGCCAGGAGCTGAGGGTTTTCAACACCATCTGCGATGCGACGTCGGTCCGCCAGAACGAGGCCCGGGAGATTGCCAGTACCGTTGACCTGATGTTTGTGATCGGTGGCCACGCCAGCGCCAACACCTCGCGACTGGCCCGGATCTGCAGGGAAATCCAGCCGCACACCTGGCATATCGAAACGGCCGAAGAGATCGAGCCGGAATGGTTTGCCGGGGTTGCGAAGGTGGGTGTCACCGCCGGCGCCTCGACGCCACGCTGGTTGATTGACGAAGTTGTGGCGAGGATTACCGAGCTGGGAAAATAAAGTTTGAATATTCAAGAGGGTTATGCTATCTTCACCGACCATGGCCTAGAGCCATACCACCGTTTTTACGGTGGAAATTGTTAGGGGGTAACTGGTTGATAATGGAACGTAACGACAAAACAACTGAAGAAACAGAAGGTCTGGAGATGGATCAGGATCTTGACATGGAACAGTCTTTCGAATCCTTGTTCGAAAGCAGCATGCAAGAACTGAATGTCGGCGATGTCGTCGTAGGGACGGTCGTTCAGGTTAACGATGACAACGTGGTTGTCGATGTTGGCTACAAGTCGGAAGGGGTGATCCCCCTTGCCGAGTTCAAAGATGAGCAAGGCAAAATCGACATCAAGGTTGGTGACGAAATTGACGTTCTCTTTGAGCGGCGCGAGAACGAGAGTGGCCTGATCGGCCTCTCCAAGGAAAAAGCCGACCGCCAGAAGATCTGGGGTTCCCTCGAAGAGGGTGCCGTGGTCGAAGGCAAGATCGTTGGCCGCATCAAGGGTGGCCTGACGGTCGATATCGGCATCAACGCCTTCCTGCCTGGCTCCCAGGTTGACCTCCGCCCGGTCCGCAACCTCGAAAAGCTGCTCGGCGCGACCTTCGATTTCAAAATTATCAAGCTCAACAAGCGGCGCGGCAATATCGTCCTCTCCCGGCGGGTTCTTCTTGAAGAACAGCGTGAGAGCATGCGCTCCGACACCCTGGAAACGCTTGCCGAAGGGCAGGTGATCGAGGGGATCGTCAAGAACCTGACCGACTACGGCTCCTTTATCGACCTCGGCGGCATCGACGGTCTGCTGCACATTACCGACATGTCCTGGGGCCGTGTCAATCATCCCTCCGACGTTCTTTCGGTCGGTGAAAAGATTAAAGTCAAGATTCTCAAGTATGACCGTGAACGCGAGCGTGTTTCACTCGGTCTGAAGCAGATCACGCCCGATCCGTGGCTGGAAGTGGAAAGCGTCTACCCGGTCGGCGCTAAGGTCAAGGGCAAGGTCGTCAGCCTGACCGACTATGGTGCATTTGTCGAGTTGGAAGACGGTGTCGAGGGCCTGATCCATGTCTCCGAAATGAGCTGGACCAAGCGCATCAAGCATCCCAACAAGCTGCTGACGGTCGGCGACGAAGTCGAGACCGTGGTGCTGGCGCTGGATATTCCCAACCGCCGCATCTCCCTGGGTCTCAAGCAGATCGAACCGAATCCCTGGGAAGTGATCGGCGAGAAATTCCCGGTCGGCACCATCATCGAGGGACAGGTCAAGAACATCACCGATTTCGGCGTTTTTGTCGGAGTTGATGAAGGGATCGACGGGTTGGTGCATATTTCCGATCTTTCCTGGACCAAGCGCGTCAAGCATCCCTCCGAGCTGTTCAAGAAGGGCGATACTGTCAAGGCGGTCGTGCTGAATATCGATCGTGAAAACGAGCGCTTCTCGCTCGGCCTCAAGCAGTTGACGCCCGATCCATGGGAAGCGATCCCGGTCAAGTACGCCCCGGGCACCATCGTGCGCGGCAAGGCAACCTCGGTGACTGACTTCGGGGTATTCCTTGAGATCGAGGAAGGGATCGAGGGCTTGATCCATGTCTCCGAGCTGAGCCAGGAAAAAGTGGAAAGCCCCAAGGATGTCGCCAAGGTCGGTGACGAGTTTGAAGCCGCCGTGCTGAACGTCGACACCGTGGATCGCAAGATCGCGCTTTCCGTCAAGCAGCTGACTCACCACAAGGAGAAAGCTGAAGTCCAGGAGTTCCTCGGTGCGCAGAAAAAGGCGACTTCAAACCTGGGGGCCCTCCTCCAGGGAGCCATGGATCGTAGCGGCGACGAGTCGGGGAGCTAATCCTGTCCACAACCTGCAGCGCGTTCCCGCATCCGCCGGGAACGCGCTTTTTTCGGTAAGCCCATGAAGAAAAGGCCGTTTCTACTGGCTACAGCCCTGTTGGCAGGAATGTTCGTGTTCTTCCTGGCACTTGTCTTGACTGTTGCCAGTTTCATGGGGCGCCCCGCCGACTTTGCCCTTGGCGACAGGGTCGGGGTCATAGAGATCTTTGGAGTCATTGCCGACTCCAAGCAGGTTATAGAACAACTCCACGACTTCCGTGACAATGACAGTATCAAAGCGCTGGTTTTGCGGATTGACTCTCCGGGGGGCGGAGTCGGCCCATCCCAGGAGATTTACCAGGAAGTCAAGGTCGTCGATGCCTTGAAACCAGTGGTCGTCTCCATGGGCTCAGTCACTGCCTCGGGCGGTTACTACATTGCCGCCGGGGCCCGCGAGATCGTTGCCAACCCTGGAACCATCACCGGCAGCATCGGCGTTATCATGGAGTTTGCCAACGTCCAGGAATTGCTTGACAAGATCGGCCTGGGCAGCGTCGTCGTCAAGAGTGGTGAGTACAAGGATATCGGCTCGCCGACCCGGGAAATGACCGCGGATGAGCGGGGTCTGCTCCAGGAACTCATCGACGATGTGCACCGGCAGTTTGTCGGTTCCGTCGCCGAGGGCCGTCATCTCGACCCTGCGGTGGTCAGCTCAATCGCCGACGGACGGATTTTTACCGGCCGCAAGGCCATGGAGATGGGGCTGGTCGACAGGATGGGCAATCTCGAGATTGCCATCAAGCGTGCGGCGGATCTGGGCGGCATCGAAGGTGAACCGAAGGTGGTTTATCCGCCGGCCGAAAAATCGCGATTCATAGATATGTTTATCGAAGAGACTTTAAACCGGCTGCAATTTGCTTTACAGAGAGAGCGTTCGGTTGGTTTGCAATATCTTTGGCGAGGTTTTAATTAGGAGGTTTGTCATGACGAAAAGTGAGCTGATTGAACAACTGACGAGCGACAATGAAGTTCTCAACAAGCGTGAAGCCGAAATGATTGTCAATTCCATCTTCGACAGTATCGGCCAGGCGCTTGTCGAAGGCGACCGGGTCGAAATCCGTGGCTTCGGTTCCTTCACCGTGCGTGAGCGCGACGCCCGCGAAGCCCGCAACCCCAAGAGCGGCGACATTGTGCGGATTACCGCGAAAAAGACGCCTTTCTTCAAAACCGGCAAAGAGCTGCGGGAGCGGGTCAACGTTCCTTAAGAACGACTGCTCCTGAGATGACAAGCTGACACAACGCAACGAGGCCCCGTTATGAAAAACGGGGCCTCGTTGCGTTGTCGCACGTGCTGCAGGGTTGTCGCAACCTCCAGAATGCCGACAGTAAGATCCTTAGAGAGGGCCTTTGAATCCGAATGATACCCAGGCTGGGTGTTTTAGGCGTCCCACTCGAGGGCGGGCTTGCTCACCACGACCCGACTCCAGGCAAAATGATCGATCAGTTGGCCAGCACAATCGGAAATGTGTCGCGCATTCCAGAGGTTGTCAAAGATCTTGGTGTTAGTTATCTCTCATGCTAGCATAGTCCTGCTGCCTGTCAACTGACGGCAGCGGCCTTTTTATTCCAAGGACCTGAACAAGCCCTTTGCCCCGGGGCCGGGGCGCGGCTCCCGGTGCCGGTTACAACCCAGAAGAACATTTTATGTCGAGCCCTGAAAACATGCTTCGTCCCGGGGTCTACCGCTTCACGGTGCCCGCAGCGTTCGCCGGGCTGCGCCTCGACCAGTTCCTGGCCGAGCATGGCGAGGGCCTGTCTCGCGGCCTGGCCAGGCGCCTGATCGAGGTCGGCGGCGTGCACCTGGCCGGGAGAAGGGTGCGCCGCTGCAGCCAGCCGGTCTCTGCAGATGACCGGATCGAGGTTTTCATCGACAGCCGGCCGGCCACTGCGGTCCAGCTGCCGGCCAGCAGGATCCTCTATCGTGATCAGGACCTGATCGTGCTCGACAAGCCTCCCGGCATGGAGACCCAGCCAACCCCGGCCCGCTACCAGGGCACGGTTTACGCTGAACTGCAGAGAATCCTTGAGGACCCGCAGCGCCGCGGGCAGCGTCCGAGCATCGGCATGGTTCAGCGTCTGGACCGTGATACCTCGGGAGTGATGGTCTTTTCAATCCACCAACGGGCGCACAAGAAGATGACCGAGGCGTTTCAGGGGCGCGATATCGGCAAACTTTACTGGGCATTGGTGGCGGGCAAGCCGGAGCGTGAATCGGGGCTCTTCTCTTCGCAACTGGCACGGCGCCGATCAACCAACCTGGTGGTTTCAGTCGAGCGCGGCGGCAAACCGGCCGAGACGCGCTACCGCCTGCTGCAGGCTCTGGACGGGGCAAGCTTGATCGAGGTGCAATTGATCACTGGCCGTTCCCACCAGATTCGTGCCCATTTCTCAGAGGCGGGGCTGCCGCTGCTCGGAGATGCCGCCTACGGCGGCCCGGAGAGCCTCGCCGGACGGGAGGTCCCCCGCCAGATGCTGCACTCGAGAAGTCTCAGCTGCTGCCATCCTGTGACCGGTCAGAGAATGACTTTCAGCGCGGCACTCCCCGCAGACTTTTCCGCCACGCTGCAGCACCTGGGAGGCAGCTTGATTGGGCTTGATGAATAAGGTATGGTAGCGACCGTCATGCTGACTTACCCCCATATAGATCCGGTGATATTCCATGTCGGCCCGCTGGCCGTGCGCTGGTACGGCCTCATGTACCTGCTCGGTTTCGGGGCGGCCTACCTGCTGATTCGTCACCTCTCGCGCCTGCGCGACCTGCCCCTGAGCAAGGACGGCGTCTCCGACCTGCTGTTTTACCTGGTGCTCGGTGTCGTTTTGGGCGGTCGCCTCGGCTATATCCTGTTTTACAACCTCGGTCAGTATCTCTCTCACCCCCTGGAGGTCTTTGCCGTCTGGCAGGGCGGGATGAGCTTCCATGGCGGCTTGCTCGGCGTGGTTGCCGCCACGGTGATCTTCTGTCGTCGCCGCAAACTGCCGATTCTGCTGACCGGGGATATCCTGGTGACCTCCGCGACCATCGGTCTCGGTCTCGGTCGCCTCGGCAATTTTATCAATGCAGAGTTGTGGGGGCGGGTGACTGATCTCCCCTGGGGGATGGTGTTCCCCGGCGGCGGGCCGTTGCCGAGGCACCCCAGCCAGCTGTACGAGGCTGTTCTCGAGGGGCTGCTGCTCTTCCTCATCCTTTACCTGTTAAATCGTCGCAAGGTTGCCGAGGGCGTACCCTTCTTCTGCTTTTTTGTCTGCTATGGCCTGTTCCGATTCCTGGTCGAGTTTGTCCGCCAACCGGACAGCCAGCTCGGTTTTCTCTGGGGGGGGGCGACCATGGGACAACTGCTCTCCCTGCCGATGATTCTCTTCGGGGTCGTCGGGCTCTTCTGTCTCCAGCGCCGGGAGGGCTCACGATGAATGACGTCTGCGGCATTATCTTCGATTGCGACGGGGTCCTCTTTGAAAGTCGCCAGGCCAACCTGGCCTACTACAATGCCGTCCTTGAACAATTCGGCGAAACGCCGGTCGAGTCCAGCGACCATACCAGGGCGCACCTCTGTCACACGGCCGCCAGCCCGCAGGTCTTTGCGCAGCTTCTCGGTGCGGAGCGTACCCCTGCGGCCCTCTCTCTGGCGGCGGACCTCGATTACCGCCAGTTCATCCCCTTCATGGAGCCCGAACCCGGCATGCAGGAAGCCCTGGCCCGGCTGGCCGAGTCCTATCCCCTGGCGGTCGCCACCAATCGCGGCTACAGCATGCTGAGCATTCTCGAGCATTTTGACCTGAGCCGCTTTTTCCGGACGGTTGTCACCAGCCGGGATGTCGAGCGCCCGAAGCCGGCACCGGATATGCTGCATGAAGCGGCAAGGCGTCTGCAGTACGTACCGCACCAACTCCTGTTCGTCGGTGATTCGGAACTTGACCAGGCTGCGGCCCGGTCGGCCGGCATGCCCTTCGCTGTCTATCGAGGCGAACTGCAGGCTGAGCTGAGCCTGGGGCATCATGCCGAACTGGTGGAACTGCTGGTCACCAGGCCGGAGCGGAGCGCTTAGTCCGGGTTGCCGTGCGCGGCGTTGAGTGAAAATGAACCGGGCGCTCCCCTTGCGGGGAACGCCCGGTCTGCTATGGCGTGGGTGGTCTGATCAGCCAGGCCCTGATGGCTACAGCCGCTTGACCATCTCCAGGACATGACCGGATCCGGTCGGACGGTAAGTGATCTCATCCATAATCGTGTGAATCAGGTAAATGCCCCGGCCGTGCTCGTCGAGCGGGTGTCGCGGCTGCGCGTACTGTTTGACGTCGAAGCCTTCGCCGGAGTCGAAGACCCGTATGACCAGGCGCTGCTCGGCAATGCTGATTTCTATGTGGACTTCCTTGGCCGGGTCGCCTTCGTTGGCATGCTGGATCGCATTGGTCATAGCCTCGGTCAGCACCAGGTTGAGGTCGTAGGCCAGCTTGTCACGGTCTCCGCTGAAGTTGCGCAGGGTGCGTGCGATGTTTTCGCCGATATGGCCAATCAGGCGCAGGTAGCGTGTCTGGTTGGGTACTTTTATGTCGACAGCTATCCGGTCACTGGTCATGTCGATCTGCCTGGCTGCGGGTTGCGTTTTCCTGGGTTGGCAAAGGGTTACTGCTGGAAACTCGCCAGCGCTTCATTGGAGTCCGTATAGATTTCAAAGACCCGGTGCAGCCTGGTCAGTTCAAACATCGATTTTACCTGGAGCTGCAGGCTGGCCAGTTTCAGGTTGCCGTTGCGGGAGCTGGCATTCTTGAAGCCTGAGACCAGAGCGCCGAGCCCTGAAGAGTCGACAAAACGCACGGCCTGGAGATCCACGACCAGATTACTCTTGCCTTCCTCGAACAGCTTGAGCATCTGATTCTTGAGGTCGCCGCTATTATGGGCGTCCAGACGCTCTTCCATTACTGACAACAGGACTGCGGCCCCTTTGTCCTCAATCTGCAAATTCATGGTTTGCTCCTTCGATCTAATTTGGCGTGTCTCACAGAAAGACAGCTGACGTTGACATAGTATCATATGGCAGAGTGACGCACATGCTTTCTCTGCCGGCCAGATCCTTATAACTATTCGACAATCTTCATGATGACCATGGAAAGGTCGTCCTCGAATGTATGGTGGCCCGAAAAGAGCTGCACCTGCTCGACGATATGGTCGAGGAGCTGCTTGGGCGGCAGCTGACATTGTTCGCCGAGCAGGTCAGCCAGGCGCTGGTCGCCGAACAGCTCCTTCTGGTCGTTTTCCGCCTCGATCAGGCCGTCCGTATAGAGCAGCAGGATGTCGCCGGGCTCCAGCGTGACGGATTCCTGTTCGTAAGGGAATTCTTCCATGACGCCGATAATCAGTCCCTCGGGGTCAAGGCGCAGGCACTGCCGGGTCTTTGCCTGCCAGAGCAGGGTGGGCGAGTGCCCGGCGCTGGCGTAGTTGACGACACGGGTCTCGGGGATGTATTGCAGGTAAAAAAGCGTGATGAAAAGCTCGGCCTTGGTCAGATCCTCGTAAAAGAACTGGTTCAGTTCATTCAGGAGCTCCCGGGGATTGCTGAACTGACCGCTGCGCGAACGGATAATGGTCCGGGTTTCCGCCATGATCAGCGCGGCGCCCACGTTGTGCCCAGACACATCGGCGATGACCAGGTCGAGACGGCCGTCCTCATGGTGCAGGAAGTCATAGTAGTCGCCGCCGACCTCCTTGGCCGGGAGACAGATGCCGCCAAGCTGAATCCCCGGAACTTCGGGTGTTTTGGTCGGCAGCAGGCCGAGCTGGATGTTCTTGGCAATCGCCAGCTCGCGCTGCTGTTCGCGGGCCGCGATCAGGTGATCGGTCTGCTGGGCGTTGCGCCAGGCAACGCCGACCTGCCCGGCGAGGCTGGTGAAAAGCTCGATGAACTCCTTGGTGAAAATCCCCTTGGCGGTCCTTGAGAATGCGGAGAGCACACCGATCGGCTCGCCTTCGATCGAAATCGGCGCATGGGCAAAGGAGAGGATCTTCTCCCTGTGAATGACCTCTGCAGTTTTCGGTTTGCCGATGAAGTCGCAGTCGTTGACGACGCTGACGTTGTTGGTGAGGAAGGTCTCGCCGATAAAAGTGTCGGTCGAGAGGTCCCGTTCCGATTCGCCGAAATGTTTTGACGTCATGCCCCGTTGACTGCGCACGGTCAGGGTTTGCCGGTCCTCGTCGAGGATCCGGATGACGCAGAGGTCAAATTTGAACTGCTCGGTGAAGATCTTGAGGATTTCATCGAGGATCGACTGCAGGTCGTTGCCGCTGGCGACCGCGCGGGCCGCGTCGTATAGGACGCTCAGCTGCTCGCGGCTGGCGTTGCGACTGATATTGATCGAGCCGAACAGGTCGAAGACGTCCTCCATGTGGCTGCCGCGCGCCGACAGGTAGTTGTCGATGATGATGCGGGCCGGCGCGGCGCCGACCGAGCCGGCCAGGGTCAGCTCGGTGAAACGCTTGAGCTTGGGCAGCTCATATTCCGAGAGGCTGCCCTTCTCATCGATTTCCCGGCTGCCCAGGTAGGTGCTGATGGCGGCGTGGGCCGGTTTCTCACCGATGAATTTTGCCATCAGGTCGACGAATTCGATGACTGACGGAGCCCTGGTGATGCGGGTCCGCTCCGCAGTGACCGGGGTCGGGCGGTAAACATCGACAAACTTGCGGACCTGCTCCAGTTCCTCGGCCCGCGGTGAGGTGAGCAGCGAAATGGCCAGGTAGCTGCCGAGGTTGACGAACGTGGTCCAGCAGAGGGCGTGGGTCCATATGTCGAAACCGCTCAGGCCGAAGAGCTCGGTCGGTTTGAGAATGGCCAGACCCCAGAGACCCTGTTCCATGATGGCGGCGTCGATCCAGCCGGACTCGACAAAGGAGGGGACGATCAGGGTGTAGAACCAGACGACAAAGCCGAAGACCAGGCCGACGGTGGCGCCGCGGCGGGTGGCCTGGCGCCAGTAAAGCCCGCCGATGACCGCCGGGGCGAACTGGGCCGCGGCGATGAAGGAGATCAGGCCGATGTTGACCAGTGCGGCGGACTCGCCCAGCAGGCGATAATAAAGGTAGCCGAGCAGGATCACGGCGAAGATGCCGAGGCGCTTGAGATTGATCAGCAGCCCCGAAATGTTCTGGGCCCTGGTCTGTACCTTGAGGATGATCGGCATGAGCAGGTGGTTGAGAATCATGGTCGACAATGCGACCGACGAGACCATCACCATCCCCGCCGAGGCGGAAAACCCGCCGATGAAGACCAGCATGGCGAGCCAGGGGTGGCCGTACTGCAGCGGTAGGGTCATGACGAAAAAGTCGGCATTGTGGGTGTCGCCGTTGTTGAGCAGCAGCCCGCCCAGGGCGATCGGCAGGACGAATAGGTTGATGATCACCATGTAGGCCGGGAAGCGCCACATGGCGCTGCGGATATGCTTTTCACGGCAGTTTTCAATGACCATGATGTGAAACTGGCGCGGCAGGAACATGACCGCCATCATCGAGATAAAGGTCATCGACATCCAGTGCGCGTAGGTGTTCTCTCCGCTGCCGATCAGCAGCAGGTGCTGGCGGTCCGGGAACCGTGTCATGAAGTCGTGGAAGATATCGGTGAAACCGTCGAACAGGCCGTAGGTCACGAACAGGCCAGCGGCGACGAAAGCGATGATCTTGACCAGGGATTCCAGGGCGATGGCTGCGACCAGCCCTTCGTGGCGGTCCGAGGTGTCGAGGTGGCGCGCGCCGAACAGGACCCCGAACAGGCCAAGGATGAGCGCGGCGATCAGCGCCGAATCGAAGTGCAGGTGGAACTTGGGCAGGACATGCATGGTGTTGCCGGTCACGATGGGATAGACCAGCAGGTCGAAGGTCCTGGCCACCGCCTTCAGCTGCAGGGCGATGTAGGGCATGATGCCGAGCACCGCAAAGATGGTGACGATGGCCCCGAGCACGGTGGATTTGCCATAGCGGCTGGAGATGAAGTCGGCGATGCTGGCGATGTTCTGCTCTTTGCTGATGCGGACGATCTTGCGGAGCAGGAACCACCATGAGAAGGCGATCAGGGTGGGGCCGAGGTAGATGGTGAGAAAATCGATGCCGGTGGTGGCCGCGCGGCCGACGCTGCCGTAGAAGGTCCAGGAGGTGCAGTAAACCGCCAGCGACAGTGAATAGACCGTCGGGTTGTCGATCAGGCTGTGCCCCCGTTTGCGCTGCCGGTCGGCGTAATAGGCGACCGCGAAGAGGATGCCGAAGTAGACCAGGGATGTCAGGGCGACGGTGGAGACCGAAATCATCGCATCTCCCCGGGAAATTTATCGCCGTTGTTGTCCTGGCCGGATTCCTGGTCGGAGTGGCGGCCGAGATACACAGAGAAGAGGTAGATGACGAAAATGGAAACCGGCCAGCCGATGTAGAAGTACATGATCGTCAGGGGGATGCCGAAGATCAGGACATTCTTGTTGAAGATGTGCAGGAACGGGTAGTTGATCATGACTATGCCAAGCACGAACCAGATGACCCAGGCATCTTTCAATGGCAGCTTGCGCTCTGTTTTCATGATGACCGCT
>JAHEEU010000067.1 GCA_024640545.1 Geobacteraceae bacterium | reverse complement strand
ATGACAAAACCGGTTACGGCACAGGCAACCGGGACGATAGCGCGACTGTTAATGCTGCTGAACATGACGAATCTCCTTGGCAGGATCATGGCCGCGGAGCCGGCGAGCGGCTCCGCGGCCATCGCTCAATCGATCTTGCGATACATGGCTCCGGCCGGAGACGTCGTCGTCCGGACCGGTGCCGGCCTGACTGCTTTCGCAGCAAGAGCTTCTTCCGGCAGAGCTTTCCATGAATAGAGGATCGGCAACCGGTAGAGCAGGAAACGGTAGACCACGATGTAGATGGCGAAAATCGTCAGAGCGATAATCGCTTCGAAAACATGCGGAATCTCCTGGTAAAGCTGCCAGTTGAAGGCGATCAGCGCTGTATTCAAACGATTCAGGGCAATGCCGGCTACGGTGATCATGGCCCCCAGACGGGCCACCTTAACGGCTTCGTGGCGAATCGCATAGGCGAACAGGATGATCGGCAAAACCACTCCAACAGCCATTTCCAGCAGGAACCATGCACCCCAACCCGTTGCCAGGTAGCCCCACTCGTTGTCATGGGCAATCGCGATCAGCTTGATGGCCAGGTAGGTGATCAAGCCCATGCTGGCGCCTTTGGCCAGGCCCAGGGTGCAGCGATCGAGATTGTCGCTGAAGTTGCTGTCACAGCGCCAGGCCATGGTTTTCTTGATGATCGTGCTGACGACGATCACCATGCAGAGCCCGGCAGGGATTGCAGAGCAGAAGAAGTGAATCCACTGGAAGGATGAGTACCAAAGGGGGTGTACCTTTCCGGGGGCATAGTTGAAGAGCGCCCCCAGGGCACCCTGGTGCAATGTCGAAAGGATGATCCCGGCCACGGTCAGGCCGATGGCGATCCGCCTGATGAAGCGCTTGCCGCCCAGCCAGCCGACCCATTCGAAGAAGGACACCGACACCTCGGCAACCTGCACCGATAGGTAGGTGGCCACATGCCAGGCGACCAGGAAAAGGACCGCAGCGGGACCGAAGGAGACGAACATGGGGTAAGGCAGTCGCCAGGGTTGCCCAAGATCGATCAAGAGATAGACCACTGCAAAGAAATAGCCGAGCAGACCATTGAGCAGGGCCAGACGTTCGATTGGCTCGAAATCGTGACGCCCGAAAATTTCCACCGCGGTCCCAAGCAGGAACCCGGAGGCTGACAGAGGCACCATGACAAAGAGCCCGAATCCAAGGAAGAGCCCCCAGGGGTAATCGTTGGAGGCATGCGTCACTGCGCCGAGCCCGAAGAAATAGCGGTAAGCGATCAGCGGCAGACCAATGGCGAAGATAATGCCGAGGATCCAGTTGAAAGGGTTGCGCAGCGCCTGGCCGAGGTACTGGCCGGGCGTCAGTCCGAGAAACAGCTTCTGCTTGAAGGTCCAGGGCTTGTCCGTCTTGCCGTTGACATGCGAGTCAACCGGTTTTACGCCCCATGAAATAAGACTTTTCATTGTTCTTCTCCCTCCTCGCCATGCTGTTGCTCGGCGTCATGTTCGTGTTCATCGTGGCCTTTATGCTTCTTTGCCAGGAGGTGGAAGCCGGTAAACATCGCCGGCCAAATAGCCAGCACCATTGGTACGGTCCCGAGGAAGTCCTTGACGTTGTTGATGATCGGTTCGTTGCCGGGGGACGGGTCGAAGCCAACCTGGTCGAAAGCCACCGGCGCCAGGTACATCCAGCTCGTTCCGCCCAGTTCCTTCTCGCCGTAGAGACGTTCGACATAGCGTCCAGGGTGGGTCTCAATCCGCTGGTGACCGATCTTGATGAGCTCTTTACGTTTGCCGAAGGTCAACGCCTCTTGCGGACAGATCTCGACGCAGGCCGGCGGCAGGCCCTTCTTCAGCCTGGTGTCGTAACAGAAGATACATTTTTTGATGACCGGATCTAAGGAGCTGGAGTAGCTGTAGGCCGGAACCTGGTATGGACAGGCGACCATGCAGGTTCGGCAGCCGACGCACACCTTGGAGTTGTAGATAACAGCACCCTCCGGGGTCTTCGTATAGGCATTCACGAAGCAGGAGCTGAGACAGGCTGGCTCGTTGCAGTGATTGCATTGCACCTTGCGGTAAACTGGAGCACCGCCCTCTGGATTGTAGCGATTGACCACCGTGTAGGCATTTTCATCGGGGCGCCGCTTCTGCTTGCCGCCATGAAAGGTTTCATCAAAAACGGACATATCGTCGAAGGGACGGCCAGGAGCGGGCAGTTTCTGCTCTTTGTTGCAGGCGGCCTCACAACTGCGGCAACCGACACAGCGTGTCAGATCAACCAGCACACCCATGCCATCCGGATACCCGGAAAACGTCCCCGACGCCAGGGCCTTTTTCGGCCCGGCCAAGGTTGTGGCGGCACATCCTGCCACGCTAGCAGCAAGAAACCTCCGTCGACTGATTCCACTCATAACAACTCTCCTTATCCTGAAAATCCTGTTCTCGTGAATATCATCTCAAACCTGAGCACTGTTAGTGTTCACCTTTGGCCGCGGCCACTGCGGGGACGGCCTTCTTTTGATAGAAATCGTCCCCGGCCGTCGTCCTGGAATGGCATTCCTGGCACCCGGTCGGTCCGTCCATCTGCTCGTGGCAACCCACGCAGTTCCAGTGATATGCGGCCTTCAGACCGGGCATGTCGATGTGGAACTGGTAACGGTTCGAGGCGTCCCGATTGATATGCTTGGCAGAGAAAGGCTCGACAACATGGCAGCCGCTGCACTGGACGGTTTTCATCCCGGGACTGTCAGCATGACAGCCCATGCAACGTTCATTGCTTGTGCCTGTTCCTGTCGTGTGGTGATGACATGCCGAGCAATCCTCGCCCAGATCGGCATGCATAGCGTGATCGAACTCGACACCGTTGAACAGTTTGGCCATCGTGTCGAGGGACACCTGATCGGGCAAATCTGCTGCAACAGCTGTAGTGCCCGCCGCTATGAGAGCCAGTGCCATTATCAACGTGGTCAAGGTTTGCTTAGCGCCCATGATCTTCTCTCCTTTGCTGATTGTGCTGGTCGGCGTCCTCATTTATTGAGTTCACCAGGCTTCGTATTCACGTACTTGTAAAACATCGGAAAAGCGATGAAGAATCCGACGCAGATGAGATATTCGACCGTTTTGATGTACGTGTAATAATCCACCATCGTGTAAACCGTCTGGAACTCTCCGATTTTGCCGAGTATTTCAGTAAACATGCTCATCTCCTTTGTGTGAGACCCAGCTGAATGGCAACTTTTAGCCCCTGCTGCCGTGACGGCTGGCCTGTTTATCCGTCCTCTTGAGCAGGCCTTTGATGAACCCAACCAGCAGCATGATGGTAGGCATCAGCTGCACCACCACGACCAGCGCACAGAACGCCAGAAAGATTGCGACCAGGATGCCGCTGGAGTAGGTTTTGGTCGTATCCACGGCAAACGCCGGCCCAGCCGAACTCAGCAACATCGAGAATCCCAGCAGTAACCTTCGGTAGCTTTTCATGATTTCCTCCTTCAGTTTTTAGATTCACAGCTCATTGCAGCCACTCGGCGGCAGGATTCTGGGCCAACTTTTCGAACGCGCATTTCACCGCCTGGCGCAGCTCTTCTTCATCCCCCGGGCGATTCGGCTTGAGGGCGTGGTAGAAAATTCCCTCGCTGCGGGCCTTGCGGATCAGAGAGAGCGGCAATTCGCTGGCAACCAGGATAATGGTCAGGTGGCGGTTGCACTGTTTCAGAATCGGAATCAGTTCAGTCGCCAGCAATTCATCGAACCGGGTGCTCAACAGGACCACCTGGGCGGTTTTTTTGAGGATCCCATAGAGGACACCAGCGGCCGAGTTGGTCACGGTCACCTGGTATCCGGCATTGATGAACAGGTCCGCCATGCGTTTCCTGGTCAACAAGTCTTCGTCTGCGATGAGTAGTCCTGGCATATGCATCATCATTGTCTTCTCCTGACCAAACTCGGACGTCCCTGCGTCGGGGACCGGACTCGTCTAGTCGGTTTTCACCGGCGTTTTTTCCGGGCGTGTGAAGAGCCCCTTCACCAGGCCGAAAAAAAGGATCATCGCCGGCACCAGCTGCGTCACGATAATCAGGGCAAAGAACCCTATGAAGAAATAAGCCAGGATTCCGGCACCCTCACTGTGTGCGCCTGCGGCCGCATAAGCGGCAGACGAGCTGCCGGCTACCATCGATATCAAGATTCTCATCGTTTTCATTATGGCCTCCTTCCTGTTGACCGAAATTGGTCGACATTTCCTCTTGGCAAATGACTATTGCATTGAGCGTACCATTCTTAGAATTTTCTTATATATTTTTTAAATAGCTGATTTTACTGGTTTATTTTTTATGGCGCAACGAGTGGGCGTTCCTCGAGTGGGGGGCGACGTATAAAAAGAATATACGCCGGGAGGCGGCTGGAGCCGTGCCTTCGGTCGGCAGCCCTTCTAAGTATATGAAAAACTGTTAATTTCTGTGGGAGAAGGAGATGTATAGAAAAAATATACAGGAGGTTGGTTTTTTATATGCTGCGGCGTGGAGCACATGGAGCAGGCGCCTGCCTACTCCATGAGCCGCGTGCGGATGCTGATCCCCTGCTTCTTGAGCATGGCCTGGAAGTTTGGCCGCTGCATGCCAACTTCTTCGGCCGCCCGGGTGATATTCCAGTCGTTGCGATCCAGGGCGCTCAGTAAAAATGCCCGCTCCAGCGGAACGACGGCCTCTTCGCGCAGCAGACGCTTGCGCTCCTTCAACTCGCTGACATCAAGGGGAGCGGTTTTGCTAACGGAGGCATATTCGTCGAGATCGTCTCCAGGCATTTCGAGGTCCTGGCGCTGAATAAGTTCTGACTGGGACAGCACCACGGCCCGCTCGATCAGGTTTTCCAGTTCGCGCACGTTGCCGGGGAAGCTGTAATGCTCAAGCTGTTCAATCACGTCCGGGCTGAACCCCCGGATCTCCTTGCCATTCTCTTCGGCAAACCGCCGAAGGAACTGGCCCGCCAGCAGCATCAGGTCACCCTTGCGTTCGCGCAGGGGGGGCAGATCGATCGGGATGATATTGAGGCGGAAAAAGAGATCTTCGCGGAAAGAGCCCTGCCGGACCATTTCCCGAAGGTTGGTGTTGGTGGCCGCCACCAGCCGGATGTCGATCGGGATCGGCTTGGTGCTGCCTATCGGCGTCACCACCCGCTGCTGCAGCACGCGCAGCAGTTTGGCTTGCGTCGCCGGGCTAATATTGCCGACTTCGTCGAGGAACAGGGACCCTCCCTCGGCGACTTCGAAGAGCCCGCACTTGGTCTGGGTTGCACCCGTGAAGGAGCCCTTGACATGACCGAACAGCTCACTTTCCAGCAGGTTCTCGGCCAGGGCCGTGCAATCGATGGCGACAAAAGCCTGCTCGCGCCGTGGGCTGTGGGCATGAATGGCCCGGGCCACCAGCTCTTTGCCGGTGCCGCTCTCGCCGCTGATCAGTACAGTGCTGTCGGTTGGCGCAACCTGCAGGATGCGCTGGTATAGCCGCTGCATTTCGCGACTGGCACCAAGCAGGTTGTCAAACCCATGGGTCTCGTTAATCTCCCGCCGCATACAGATATCATCGATCAGAACGGCCCGTGATTCTATGGCATTTTTAACTTTACTGATCAGCTCTTCGTTGCCAAACGGCTTGGCCAGGTAATCGGTTGCGCCGTTCTTCATCGCCTCGACGGCATTGTCGATCGCCGCGTAGCCGGTAATCAGCACCACCGGCAGCTCCGGCTGGCAGCTGCGGATCGCCTTGAGCACTTCCAGCCCGCTCATGCCGGGCATCTTCAGGTCGGTCACAAGCAGCCTGAAACGCTTCTGCTCAAGGCGTTCGAGCGCCAGGCGACCGTTGCTGACAGCTTCCACCTCGTAGCCTTCGGCAGTCAGTATGCGCCGCAGCCCCTCTCGGATCACCGCGTCGTCATCGGCGACCAGAATTCGATCAATTTCACTTTTCATAGCGTCCTCTTTGCTGCAAAAGATTCACCATAAGATCCTCACCCGGCCCTGACCCACCGCTTGGCCGGTGCACACCACCGTGCGGTGGAAACCGTCAAGCCGTCGATGCCCGACTTTCCGGAAAGGCCACGGTTTCATTGGTCCGCATCAGCGAGGCGACCGGCAGTTCAACTGTGAAGACCGTGCCATGATTCACAACACTTCGTACCTTGATCTGTCCGCCGTGATTGTGAATGATGCCGTAGGAAACCGACAGACCGAGGCCCGTCCCGGCCACTCCGTTCAGCTCCTGATTCTTGGTCGTGAAAAATGGATCGAAAATCCGGCCCAGGTTTTCTTCGGGGATCCCGACGCCAGTATCTTCGATCGTCGTGATCAGCTGGTCGCCCTTGGCATCTGTACGCATGCCTATGGTCAGGCGCCCGCCCACCGGCATGGCGTGGCAGGCATTCACCAGCAGGTTGATGAAAACCTGCTCCATCTGGGTGGGGTCGACATCAATTTCAGGCAGATTGATACCATAGTGCCGCACGATATCGATATCGTTGACGTTGGCGTGGTGCTCTACCAGCGCCAGAGTGCTCTCCATGATTTGCGAAAGCGACTTGAGCCGCTTGTCAGGGATCGATGTCCGTGAAAAGTCGAGCAGCCGCTTGACAATGTCGGCACAGCGGTTGGTTTCGTGGACAATGGTCAGGGCATCTTCCCTCTGGGCCTTGTCGAGCCGCGGATCCTTGGCAAACATGTTGGCGAACATCAGGATTCCGGCCAGAGGGTTGTTGATCTCATGAGCGATACCGGCGACCAGTTGGCCGAGCGAAGCCAGTTTTTCAGAACGCACCAGTTGGCTGCTGACATTGGCGATCTCCTGAGTTCGCTCAAGGACCTTGGCCTCCAGGGTTTCGGTCAGGAGGTGATATTCCTCGCTGGTTTCCTTCAGCCTGGCGGTCATCTCGTTGAACGCGTCAGAGAGCTCGCCGATTTCGTCATTCGACGTCCTTTCCAGGCGGCTGTCCAGTTCCATCTTCGAAACCTTGTTAGCGTGCAGCAGCAGTTCATGTACCGGTCTTATGACCATGCTCTGCGTCATCCAGCTCAGGCAAATGATGACCAGCAGCAGCATCGTCACACCGAAGGCCGCAATGCTGTTACGGTAGGAGCTCGCCTGTACACCGATCTTGGCCAGCGACCCCTGGACCTCCAGATAGCCGAGGGTTTTCATATCGGGCGGATGGACGTGACAGGCGGCGGAGGAACAGCTCGGTTTGTTGTATATGGCCGTGGTGACGCTTAGGATATCCGCCCCCACGGCGTTCTGGAAAATGCGCCGACTGTTTTCGAAGGGGAAAAAGTCGGACGCCATGGCATCATTGTCGCAATCGGGGCAGTTGCCTTCGAGTTGGCTCACTTTTTTGCCAATCTCTTCCGAGTAGGTGGAGAAGTGCACCTGGCCGGCGGTGCTGAAAAGCCGGATCCGGTCGATCTTTTCATGCTGGCACACTTCCTCCATCATCTGGTAAACCCTTTGGCGATTGTCCTCCAGCATCTGGAAATGGGTCGTGTGCAAAATGATTTCGCTGACGGTTTCAACATCATCCTTGGCATCCATCAGGAAGACTTCCTTGAGGGTCGTGATATTGAAAAACGCAAACAGGGAAATGGTTATCAGCAGGACAAGACCGGTTCTGAAAGTGAACTTGCTGATCAGACTATGACTGAGCACCCTGAAGATATTCATCACGACCATTCCAGAAAATGGCACGAAAAAACCGGGTGCCTGGGAATTAATCCGGCACTCCCGAATTCACCCTCACCGCCCGGCTGTCCTGGTCACTTGAACCCTGGCTAAATGCGCCCTCCATCGAGGAAGACTCGCAGCCGCATCATTTAATACATTTAATTATTTTATTCCAATATATACAATCCTGCCCCCATGTCAAGCACAGCGAGGGCGCAGGCGTTCCTGCCGACTAAATTTTCACCGTCTTGTAGAGGAAATTCTTGAATTTATAGAACCTGCGTTGCCGGTAGCGGCCGGTAGCGGCCGGTTGCCAAAACGCAGCTCAGGACGCCATCGGCCAGATCCTCGAGCTAGGGGCGCAAACGCTGCTGAGGGGGAAACAAGGGGAGGAAAGCCGCCATGGGCAAATAAGCACTGCTGCTGATCGGCAGGAACAGCCCCAACGGGCCCTTGGCCAGGTAGGCGGGGATAAGGTGCAGGCGGTCACGAGGGAGGTCAGATCCAGGTCGGCCGACCCTGCCCCGCCCGGTTGGAGTTTCAAGTGCGCGGCACTCTTCGTGCAAACGGCCTTTATTTCAACCCGTAGCGCACCAGAACAGCGTCCGGGGCCCGATCATAATGGCTGAACTCCATGGTGAAAGAGCCCCGACCTTGGGTAGCGCTGCGCAGCTCGGTCATGTAACCGAACATCTCCGCCAGCGGGATATGGGCCCTGACGATATCGACCACCTCACGGGATTCCATGCCTTCGACGCGACCGCGCTTCTGCTGGAGGCTGCCCATGACCTTGCCAGAGAATTCGTGCGGTGACGTGATCTCCAGGGCCATCACCGGTTCAAGCAGGATCGGCCGGGCAGCGCGGACCGCCATGGTGAAGCCGCGCTGAGCGGCGGCACGCACCCCAAGAGCGGTGGTCTCCCCTAGAGTCACCGGGACCTGTTCGACGATCACGCTCAGGTCGACCATCGGGTAGCCGATCTGCACGCCGGACTGCACGGCCAGGCACAGCGTTTCTTCAAGGGCTGCGCGAATATCAGGGCTCAGGAGGGCGGTCTCCCCGTCCGGCAACAGGATCTCGATTCCGGAGCCACGCTCGCGCGGCACCAGTCGCAGGCTGACCTCGCCCCTCTGGTACTTGCCTTCGACTTCCCGTTCGAAGCTCTCGGTGTGGACCACTTCGGCGGAGATGCTCTCACGGTAGACGACCTGCGGCTGGCCGGCATTGACCTGGATGCCGAAGTCGTCGGCCAGGCGTCGGAGCACCACTTCGAGATGCAGTTCCCCCATGCCGGTCAGAACCGTCTGGCCGGTATCTTCATCTTCGCGAACCCGGAAGGTCGGGTCCTCCCATTGCAGCTTCTCCAGTGACAGGAGCAGCTTGTCGCGGTCCTGAATCTGCTTCGGTTCCACAGCCAGAGAGACCACTGGCTCGGGAATGGAGAGGCCGGCGAGCAGCAGTGGCTGCTCCGCTGTGCAGAGCGTATCGCCGGTCAAAGCCTCCTTGAGCCCGGCGGCGGCAATGATATCGCCGGCCCGGGCGGTGTCGATCCGCTCACGCTTGTGGGCGTGCATGCGGAACAGCCGAGCCGCGCGTTCCTGGAGGTTGCGGTTGGAGTTCATCACGGTTTCTCCGGCCTTGAGCATACCGGAATAGATCCGCAGGTAGGTCAGTTTGCGCCCCTCGTCGGAGAGCACTTTGAAGGCCAGTGCGCAGAGCGGACCGGCGGGATCGCAGGGCAGCAGCAGGTCCTCTGCATTGCCAGGCTGATGGGCCTTGACCGGCGGCAGGTCCAGGGGCGAGGGCAAGAGGTCCTTGACCGCGTCGAGGACCGGCTGAATCCCCTTGTTGCGCAGGGCCGAGCCGAGGAACACCGGGAAGAGCTGGCCGGCCAGAACCCCCTTGCGCAGGGCCGGGAGGATCCGCTCCGCGGCGATCGCCTTCCCCTCCAGGAAGTCGGCAAGCAGTTCATCATCCCAGTCGGCCGCGGCTTCGACCAGGGCTTCCCGGGCCTCGGCAACCTCAGCCTTGAGGTCATCGGCAATCGGCAGGCAGACCACCGCCGCACCGAAATCGCCCTCGTCGAAGGTCAGCTCGCACCCTTCGAGCAGGTCGACGACGCTGTGGAAATCTCCCTCCTCTCCAATCGGCAGCTGCATCAGCACCACCCGGGCGCCAAGGCGCTCCTGCATCTGCAAGAGGACCTTGCGGTAATCAGCGCCGACCCGGTCCATCTTGTTGATCAGGCAGATGCGCGGCACGCCATAGCGGTCCGCCTGGTGCCAGACCGACTCGCTTTGCGGCTGCACCCCTTCAACGGCGCTGAAGATGGCGACCGCACCGTCGAGAACGCGCAGGGACCGCTCCACTTCAATGGTGAAATCGATATGCCCCGGGGTATCGATCAGGTTGATCCAGATATCCTGCCAGCGACAGGTGGTGCTGGTGGCAGTGATGGTGATGCCGCGGTCCTGCTCCTGGGCCATCCAGTCCATGGTCGCCATGCCGTCGTGAACTTCGCCCAGCTTGTGAATCTCTCCGGAATAGTAGAGGATTCGCTCCGAGACCGTGGTCTTTCCGGCATCGATATGCGAGATAATCCCGATATTACGAATCTGGCTGAGAGAGGGTTGGTTCATGTTGGCTTCGCAATCGGCACAGGGTGGCGGTCAGCCCGCGTAACCCTTGCGGATCAGATACAGGTCATCCATCTTGAGATTGTTGAGCTGGAAATATTCGCGCTCGAGTTCTTCGACATAGAACCGGTCGAGACCGCTGTTGTCGAGGAAATCCTCGCGCAGGACGGCATCCCGCTCGGTAATGATCCTCGGCAGCAGGTTGTGCAGGTAAATCGCTTCCTTCTTGATGTTCATGACGACGCTGTGGAACTGGGCCAGCGGGATGTCACCGGTGTAGAGTCCCTTGTTGTAAAGCTCGTCGGCCACTTCGACCAGCAGGGCTTCCTGCTCTGCACGGGTGTTGTACTTGGAATAGAAGTTGCGGATGCGTTCCTTGACGTGGGCCAGCAGGATTACATAGAGCCGCTCCTGCTTGCCGAGGAGGCGCAGCTGGTCAGCGAGCGCCTTGATCGTCAGGCGGCTGTCTTCAATCTGCGCCAGCCCCGTTTGCAGGCAGACGACCTTCTTGCGGCCGAACTGGCCGAGGTACTTGTTGTCGAACACCCGGCTGAAGAACAGCTCCTGCCAGAGTTTCGGGTCGAGTTCATCAAAGGCCTTCTTATTGCCCAGCAGGCTGCGGATATGCTCTTCACCGAAGTTGACGTTCTCCATGAAGGCCAGCTGGTTGATCACCGCCGCGGTGTTGTCGTAGCGGTCGAAGTAGGTGATGATGTAGGAAAAATGTTCGAGCAGGGCGAGATCGGCACCTTCGTGGATCTTTTCATCGCAGGCTTTGCCGGTTTCGAGGAGGATATGCTCGAAGGTGTGGTCCCGGTTTTCACTCGCCTGTCGCTTGGCATGCAGCAGCAGTGACATGTCCTCAGAATTGATGCTGGCATCGATCTGCGCCTCGGCAAAGAAGATGCCTTCCAGCACCTGCCTGGTTTCCGCCAGGTAATCCTGTTCATCCAGGTCGACGAGCTTGTCGTGCTTGAGCATCTTGTCGAGCGTGTAGAACAGCGCCGCCGGAATCTTGTTGCGAACCGACAGGGTTTTCAGGCGCGTCAGGCGGGCATTTTCCATCTGGTTGATGCTCCCCTTGAGGTTGCACTCGATCAGGATGTTCTTGTACTCGTCGACAATCCGCTGGTTATCGGGGTGCTTGTACATGACGTCGATGCGGATACGCTCCTGCTGGTACTTGTCGACCTTCAGATCATCAGCCAATTCCTGCAGTTTTTCGAATTCATAGTCCGGGATGCTCTTGAATTCGAAATAGAGCTCCTTGAAGGCATCATGATACTTCTTGTGTTTCTTATGAATCAGTTTGAGCAGGTAGAGCGAACTGCGATGGCCGAGCATGCTGTAGATCTCGTCAATCAACTCCGAATCGTCGCCAAGCCCGACATGGACCGAACGCTTGAGGGTTTTGCCGAGCAGCCGGGCAATATTCTCCTGCTGCTCCTGCAACTGGCCAGAGACCGATCCGGTCACGAAGAAGAAATAGTTGACCGTGGCATTGCCCTCGAAGAAAAGCTGCTCATAGCTGCTCTGCCCATCGGTCTTCTGCGTGAAGTCCAGTTGGCTACCATCACCCTTGTAGAAAGCTCCGTAGAGGACCAGGCGATTGCGCACGTCGGTTTTCGCCAGGTCCGAAAGCGGCTGGTCGACACCGAACATGTACTCGCAGAAGGAGCCGCCGTTGCCGCGGTGGCTGACCTGGCCGGGCTGAAGGATAAACTCGTTGCCAGGCGAGAAGAAGCGCAGGTTGTCGCTGGACGTCTCGAAGAAATAACGGCTGTAGGCGTCGCGTGACGCCGCCATCGCAAAATATTCGATGGTATCGTCGAGGTGCCCGTGCAGGCGAATTTCCTGATGTTTCGGCATAGCTTCCGTGTTCACATGGCTGGCAATGGCAGGCTCAGGGTCTGCCCGTCATAGGCAAACTCGACACCCGCCGGAAGACCTGCAACATCCCGCTGGCAATCGATATCGTGGGTGAGGTGCGTCAACAGGGTTCTCGGCACCCGCAACCGTTCGGCCACCTCGATCGCTTCGCTGACGCTGAAGTGGGACTCGTGGCCGCGAAACCTCAAGGCATCGATGACCAGCACCTCCAGCCCCTGCAGCAGGCCCCAGGAAGTTTCCGGAATGGCACTGCAATCGACCACGTAAGCCAGGTTGCCGACTCGATAGCCGAGCGACTCCCCCGGCCCGTGCACCAGGGGGACCGGGATCACCTGCTGCCCGAACAGCTCGAAGGGCCCGGTCACCTCGTTGACCTGGAGGCGCGGCCGGTATCCCGGCGCATCGATATCGCTGAAAATGTAGCTGAACAGCCCATGGAGCCGATCAATCACGCCAGGAGCGGCATAAACCGGGATGGCCCGCCCGGTAACCAGGGTAAAGGTGCGCAGGTCGTCAATACCATGGACGTGGTCGGCATGGGCATGGGTATAAAGCACGCTGTCGACCTGTTCGATCCCTTCGCGCAGGGCCTGTTGTCGAAAATCAGTCGCCGTGTCGATCAGAACCTTGTGCCCGGACCATTCGAAAAGGGCGCTGCAGCGGGTCCTGTTGTTGCGCGGTTCAGGCGATCGACAGACGGGACAATGGCAGCCGAGCACAGGAACGCCGGTGCTGGTCCCGGAGCCCAGAATCGTCAACTTGAGGTTCGCTGCGGTCATATCTTGAAGACCCCGACCTCCTCTTCCAGGGCAGCGGTCAAGCGCGTCAGGGTTTCCACCACATGGTCCAGTTCAGCGGTCCGGCTGGCGTTGTTCTCGGCCACCTTGTGGACGCTGCCGACGGCGGCCACGACGTCCTTGCTGCGGCTGGTCAGCTCACGGGTCGCATCGTCGATCACCGTGATCATGGAACGTATCTGTTCCATGCTCGCGTTGATCTGCCGGCTCCCCTTGGCCTGCTCACCGGTACTCTGCTTGCCGTGGGCGGCAATGTCGCGCATCGATTCGGCCCCGACAGCAAGCTGGCGGGCTCCTGTGGTCTGCTGGTTGATGGCCGAGGCAATCTGCTCAAGCATGGTGGCGACCTGGTTCATCGAATCGGTGACCTGGCGGCTGCCGCGGGACTGCTCTTCGGTGGCCCGCACAATCCCGTTGACCTGCTCCATCGCCTTGAGGGTGCTGTTGCGAATCTTTTCCAGAGCCACGCTCGAATCCTTGGAGCGCTTGACCTCTTCGTAGACCTGGTCGCTGCCGGCCTTCATCGCGATCACCGCTTCCTGGGTTCCTTCCTGGAGGTTGGCAATGATTGTACCGATCTCCC
>JAHEEU010000066.1 GCA_024640545.1 Geobacteraceae bacterium | reverse complement strand
GGGCATCGACCAGCTTGATCCCCGGGGTGTGGGTAATGGCCTGCATCTGGTAGTTGGCGATCTTGCCGATTCCGATCAGTGCTATCTGCATGATTGTCCGCTCCCGTCAGTTCAGATCATGGGCAGTGACTGTGCATCACTGTAAGTGAAGCATATTTCATAAATGTTTTCACGTAAAAATCGACAATTTGCTTCGTGCTTATAACCAAAACAAACATCAGCCGCGGAGCCGCTGAGACGCCAGGGGAACATTAATCGTCCGTGGCGGATTGCAGGAGTATTGCACGCCCAAGATCACGTTTTTCCCTAAGCAGTCTTGACCGGGGGCCTTTGAGACTTGCTGGCTGAAGAACTTTTTATCGGTTCAGAACCGGTTTTCTTTCAATCCAGCAAGGCGTCGATGGCGTCAAAATCAAAACGCTTATCGGCAAGTTCCATGATCAGGCTGATCTTGTGGGTATCCTTGGCGTTGATCTTGGAAACGTCCTCGGAGATGGTGTTGAAAACCCCTGCCGTGGTGCGGTTGGTGCGCATGTAGGGGATGCCGCTGCGATCGAGGATCTTCTGGGTAATGGCGCTGATCTTGGCGACGCCGGGGATCACCAGGCCGGCCAGCAGGTGGCTGTACTCGGGCAGGTTGTAGATATTGGCCAGCGTCACCAGGAGCTCGTCACGGCTGCTGGTGACGATCACCAGCGAGGATTCCTTGAGCAGCTCGGTGACGCGCTGGGTGGACGCGGCGCCAATCTGGACATGATGCACGATCTGCCCGGCGGTCTCCTGGTTGCCCTTCAATTCCGAATCCAGGACCTGGCTGATGCGGCGCAGCGTCGGGTTGGCCAGGATCGGCTGGTAGTTGAAGCCGCCGATGACCTTGAACGGCTGCCCGGCAAACGCCAGTTCCAGGTAGTGCAGCGTCTTGTCGCGCTTTTCCGGGGTGATCTTGTTGACCAGCAGGGCACGGACTTCGGCCCTCTCCTTTTCGAACAGGGCCAGGTTCATATGCACGGCGTCGACCACGTTGCCGATGCCGCCGCCGGTCACCATGAGGACCGGCGCGTCGATCTGCCGGGCGGTCTTGGCGTTGGAGAAACCGAGGATCGAGCCGACCCCGGTGTGCCCTGCCCCTTCGATGATCAGGAAGTCGTTGCGGCGGTCGAGCTCGGCGATGGAGTCGATGATCTTCCGCTCCATCTCGGCGCCGGACAGCTCACCGTCGAGGATCCGCTGCGTATCGCCCGGCATGAGCACTACCGGCGACATCAGGGGCAGGTCGTCCTGCAGGCCGAAGATCTCCGCCATCAGCGCGGCATCCTTGTCGGCCACCATGTCGTTGCTGGCGACGCTCGGCTTGGGGCCGAGCGGCTTGACAAAGCCGACGCGCTTGTACTTCTTGCGCGCCATGTACATCAGCGACAGGCTGGTGGTGGTCTTACCGCTGTTCTGACCGGTCGCGGCAACAAAAATCTTGCGGGCCATACCTCCTCCGAAAAAAGTGGCGCGAAGGACTCAGCGCACAGCATAAAAAAAACCGCGAAAACCATTTGCGACCGGGTTCTTGAGTGCACTGTGTGCCTTAGGGGTCAGGTCTACACATCTCACAAAAACAGTACCCGAAGCGTTAAGGAGCAGTGAGAACAGTCAAACGCCAAATCCTTCACAGGCTTTTCGCGTCTCTCGATTCGCACTTCCCACTTCTTGCTGCTAGCCTCTGACCTTGATCAGCTTCGACACGGCACGGAACTGTGCATGGGTCGATGTCTGCATCATCTGGAAGAGGGCCGTCTCGGCCGTGGTGACCACGGCACCGGCCTGGGCGGCATTGGCAACCCCGACCTGGAAATCGGCCTTGCTGCGCGAGCAGATGGCGTCACGCACCAGGTGGACATGGTAGCCGTCCTCGAGCAGGCCAAGCGCCGTCTGGTAGACGCAGACATGGGTTTCCATGCCGGTCAGGATCACCTGGGTGCGGCCGAGCTTCTTGAGGGCGGCCATGAAGTCCGGTTCGCCGCAGCAGCCGAAGCTGACTTTTTCAACCACGGTTCCCTTGCAGGCCTCGGCCAGCTCCGGGACGGTATGGCCGATCCCCTGAGGGTACTGCTCGGTGGTGACCACCGGGATGCCGAGCAGCCCGGCGCCATTGACGAGCATGGCCACCGTCTCGCGCATCCGCGTGTAAACATCCTGCGGCATGGCCGTCACCAGGCGCTCCTGAATATCGATCACCACCAGGACCGCCTTGTCCGCTTCCAGCTTGAATTTAGTCAAATCAATCGACATGATCATCTCCTGCGCATCTCAAAGAATAAGCAGAGAAGCATTGTGCGCCGCGCTGCCCGTGATGCATTTTTTGTGAAATGTGTAGACCTGACCCCTCATCACTGGGTCACAGGCTGTTTCTGTCCCGCCTCGCTGTCAAGGATACACCCGGACCACCTGTTCGGCAACACAGGCGGGTTTTTCGTGGCTGTCGATGTCAATCGTCAGCAGGTAAATGATCTGCACGCCCTCGCCGACCTCCTCGACCGACTGGATGGCGGTCCTGGCGCGGATTCTGGCGCCGCACAGCACCGGTGCCGGGTAGCGCAGCTTGTTAAGCCCGTAGTTGACGCGCAGCCGCATCCCCGGGTAGTTGTCGGCGAAAAAGTCCGGGTGATTGCTCTGGGTCAGGTAGGGCAGCAGCGACAGGGTCAGGAAGCCGTGGGCGATGGTGCAGCCGTAGGGGGATTCCCGGGCGGCACGCTGCGGGTCGGTGTGAATCCACTGCACGTCACCCGTGACCCTGGCAAAATCATCGATGCGCTGCTGATCGATGGTCAGCCATGGGCCGACGTGAATTTCCGCGCCGACCAGCTTCTGGTAGCGCTGCACCAACTCCCGGGTTGCCGACATGCCGGATCCTTTCATGACAAGCGCAGGTATACGGATACATATCGTTAATAGCGACCGCCTGCAAGCCAAATCCGCAGACGGCGCCGAACGCCGCGCCGCGAATCGGCCGCGCAGACAAACAATCTGTAATTTCAGCGGCTTTCCGACAATGTCCGGGACAAAGGGTCTGCGCAGGCCGCCCTATCTGTGATATAAGTAGTCGGCAGGCCGCGGCGGCACCGCCAGTCGTGAGACGGCTGCCTGCGGCCCCTGCCGAGACAATTGGCGGAGGGCCGCCGATTCCCTGTGAGACGAGGTCCGGTATGACAGACTCTGACCAAACCCAAAAGCCCGGCGATGCGCTCCCCCGGCGCCGCGCTACGGACAGAATTCCCCACAAGTCGATGCTGACCATCAAGGATGTCGCCGGACTCCTGCACCAGCGCAGCCGGATCGACGATGAGCAGTACCAGCTGATCCTCAAGCGCGGCGATGCCCAGGCGGCGCGCCTGAACAGCCACCTGCGCCCCAACCAGGCCAAGCAGGACATCTACCTGGCGGAGTTGGCTTCGCCGGCGCAGGTCATCACCTCCTTCAGCCTGGAGATCCCCGCCACCCAGAAGAAGCTGACCGAGGATGCCATCACCGAGCTGATCGCCCAGGCCTCGGGGATGGAATACCTCAAGATCGACCCCCTCAAGCTGGAGCTCGACGTGGTGACCGACCAGATCCCGAGGGCCTTCGCCCTGAAGAACCTGGTGGTGCCGATCGAGGAGAAAGGCGGCGTGGTGACCATCGCCGTGGCCGACCCCTTCAACATCCGGCCGATCGAGGACCTGCAGCACGCCCTGGGCATCCAGATCAGGCGCATCCTCGCCTCGCGCAGCGACATTCTGAAGATCCTCGAGGAGTTCTTCGGCTTCCAGGCCTCGGTGCGGGCGGCCCAGGTGGAGATGGGGCTCGGCTCGCAGCTGTCCAACCTCGAGCAGCTCTTCAAGATGCGCGGCCGCGATGAAATCGAGAGCAGCGACCAGCACATCATCTCCGCCGTCGAGTTCCTGCTCAAATACGCCTTCGATTCGCGGGCCAGCGACATTCACATCGAGCCGAAGCGCGAGAAGTCCCTGATCCGCTTCCGGGTCGACGGCGTGCTGCACAACATCCACACCGTGCCGATGAACCTGCACCCGGCGATCGTCTCGCGGCTGAAGCTTTTGGCGCGCCTCGACGTCGCCGAGAAACGCCGCCCCCAGGACGGCCGGATCAAGACCCAGCACCTGGCCAAGGACATCGAGTTGCGCGTCTCCACCCTGCCGGTCGCCTTCGGCGAAAAGGTCGTCATCCGCATCTTCGACCCGGAGATCCTCATGCAGAAGCTCGACCGGATCGGCTTCTGCGAGCGCGAATTCCAGCTCTACAAGACCTTCATCAACAAGCCCCACGGCATCGTCCTGGTCACCGGCCCCACCGGCAGCGGCAAGACCACCACCCTCTACTCGTCCCTGAAGACCATTGCGACGCCGGAAATCAACATCGTCACCATCGAGGACCCGATCGAGATGGTCATGGAGGACTTCAACCAGGTCGGCGTGCAGACGGCGATCAACGTCACCTTCGGCACCGTCCTGCGCAACATCCTGCGCCAGGACCCGGACGTGCTGATGATCGGCGAGATCCGCGACCGGGAGACCGCCGACAACGCCGTGCAGGCCGCCCTTACCGGCCACCTGGTCCTCTCGACCCTGCACACCAACGATGCGCCCTCGGCGATCACCCGCCTGCTCGACATCGGCGTACCGGCGTTCCTGGTGGCGTCCACGGTCAACGGCATCATCGCCCAGCGCCTGGTCAGGACCATCTGCCTGGAGTGCAAGTACGATCGGCTGCTGACCGTCGACGAGCAGATCTACCTGGGACTGGAGAAAAAGGCCTACACGGTCTGCGAGGGGCAAGGCTGCGATGCCTGCCGCGGCACCGGCTACAAGGGACGCTCCGGCATCTTCGAGGTGCTGGAGTTCACCGACCAATTGAAAAGCCGGATCAACGAGCGCACCGACATGGCCGAGATCTACGCGATCGCCAGGGCCGACGGCATGGTCAGCCTGCGGGAGCTGGCAATCCGAAAGATGCTCGAGGGGCACACCACCTTCAGCGAGATCGTCTCCGTGACCGGCTGATCATGCAGCAGGCAGGGCATCAGGCCGGCGTTCGCCGGCTTTGCCGGGCCAAGCGCTCAAATAGGGGTATAATAAAGAACCAGCCCTTCCGGCTGGGACTTGTCAGAGATGGCACGTCTACCTTCTAAGGAGCAGGGCCATGCGCGCCCATAAAACCTACCGCAATATAACCGTGGCAACCGTCGGGCTGCTCCTGCTCCAGGCTCTCTGCCTGCCGCCGACCCCGGCCCGGGCGGACTGGCTGCAGACCGGCAAGGACCTGCTCGGCACCGTCGGCAGCGCCCCACAGGTCCCGGCCGCGGGTTTGACCAACCAGGAGATCGCCAGCGGCCTCAAGGACGCCCTGCGGGTCGGCACGGAAACGGTCGTCGGCCAGCTCGGCCGGCTCGACGGCTTCAACAGCGACCCGGCGATTCACATCCCCCTCCCCGAAAGCCTGCGCCAGGTCAAGACCGCCCTGGGGGCGGTCGGCCTGTCGCCGATGCTGGACGAGCTGGAGCTCAAGCTGAACCGCGCCGCGGAGGAGGCCACCCCGGCCGCCAAGCAGCTCTTCTGGAACGCCATCGAGTCGATGACCCTGGAGGACGTCAAGGGCATCTACGACGGCCCGCAGGATTCGGCCACCCGCTACTTCGAAAAGAAGATGTCCGCCCCCCTCGCCACCGCCATGCAACCGATCGTCGAACGCAGCCTCGACCAGGTCGGCGCCGTGCAGAGCTACGACGCGGTCATGGGTCAGTACGCCGCCCTGCCCTTCATGCCCGATGTCAAGGCCGACCTGAACCGCTACGTGGTCGATAAAGGCATGGCGGGCATCTTCCACTACCTGGCCGTCGAGGAGGCGGCGATCCGCGAGGACCCGGCCAAGCGCACCACGGCGATCCTGCAGAAGGTGTTTGGCGTCAACTAGCGGACGAGTGCTCAAGCGAGAGCTCCCCAAAAGCATCCACCAACCGCCTGGCCGCCCCCGGTGACTCAGCGGCCGGGCGGCGTCGCCTGTCTGCCGGGTGACTTGATCCGGCACTTGAGAGGTTCGCCCTGCTCGAGCAGGTACTGCTTGCCCTGGTGGGTGATCTCGAGCTGGCGGCCTTCTTCGAGGAGATAGGTCGCCTCCTTGCCGCGCATTTCGACCAGCAGCCGCTGATCGCGGATCTGCAGCGGGAAGCGCAGCACGTCGATGTACTTCGGCAGTCGCGGGTCGAAGCTGATCCGGCCATCGTAGTCACGCATCCCGGCAAACCCATAGACCCCGACCATCCAGGTGCCGCCCATCGAGGCGACATGACAGCCGTCTGCGGTGTTGCCGCCGACGTCGGCCAGGTCCATGAGCACGGCGTAGCGAGCGTAGCCGATCGCCTTCTCCTTCTCGCCGACCTCGGCCGCGAGGATGCTCTGGATGCAGACCGACAGGGACGAATCCCCGGTAGTCAGGGGATCATAGTAGTGGAAATTGCGCGCCTTCTGCTTGTCGGTGAACATGTTGCCAAGCAGCAGCATGGCCAGCACGATATCGGCCTGCTTGATCACCTGGTGCCGGTAGATGACCAGGGGATGGTAGTGGAGCAGCAGCGGGAAATGCTCCCGCGGCGTATGCTTGATGTCCCAGACTTCCAAATCGAGGAAGTCCTCGTCCTGGGGGTGGATGCCCAGCTTGCGGTCGAAGGGGATATGCATGCTGTCTGCCGCCCGCTGCCAGGCTTCGATTTCGCCGGGATGCAGTTTGGTCTTGTGCACCAGCGACGCGTACTGGTCCGGGTAGGCGGTGCGCATCTCCGTCACGGTTTTCACGGCAAACCGCAGGTTTTCACGGGCCATCATGTTGGTGTAGGCGTTGTTGTTGACCACCGTGGTGTACTCGTCGGGACCGGTCACGCCGTGGATGCAGAACTCGCCATTTTTTCGCTCCGAGTAGAAACCGAGGTCCTCCCAGAGCCTAGCGGTCTCCACCAGCATCTCGGCCCCCTCGTTGAAGAGCAGGGCCTTGTCGTCGGTGATCTCCACGTATTTCTTCAGGGCAAACATGATGTCGGCGTTGATATGGTACTGGGCCGTGCCGGCCGCGTAGTAGGCGGAGGCTTCCTCGCCGTTGATGGTCCGCCAGGGGAAGAGTGCGCCGCGCTGGTTGAGTTGCCGGGCCCGGCCCCGGGCCTCTTCAAGCATGCTGTAACGAAAGCGCAGCAGGTTGCGGGCAATCCAGGGTGCCGTATAGGTCAGAAACGGCATGACGTAGATCTCGGTGTCCCAGAAGTAATGCCCCTCGTAGGTCTGGCCGGTCAGCCCCTTGGCCGGGATGCCGGTGCCTTCCGCGCGCGCCGATGCCTGCAGGATCTGAAAGAGGTTCCAACGCATGGCCTGCTGGATTTCCTGCCGGTTGCGGCCGATGGCCTGGGCCTTGCCCTGGATGGAGATATCGCTGCGGCACCAGAAATCGTCCATGAACGCCCTCTGGTCGGCGACCAGGGGGGGCAGACCTGCCGCGACCACCCGGTCGAGGGTCCTTTCGGCGCGGGTCGTCAGCTCGGAGGTGGAGGCATGCCGCGAGGAATGGTAGGTGATGAACTTGCAAAGCTGGATCGGCTTGCCACGCCTGGCGTTGACCGAGAAGACCACTTTGCCGAGATCGCCGTCGCACTCGCACCTGCTGCTGTAGGGAGACTCGGTGTCGATGGTGTGGTCGACGCCGCAGGCCAGGGTCATGCCGCTGTTCTGGGCGCGGTGCGTCAGGAGCAGCCGCAGACCGTCGGCATAATGCTCTTGAGGCCCGAGGACCTTGTGTTGCAGGCCCTTGGCGTGGCGCGGGTCGGCGACGCCCGCCTGGTTTAACTGGTTGCCCACCGCTTCCGAGGAAATCACCACGGGGGCATCGGCATTGAGGATCGTCACCTGGTAGGAGATGGCCGCCACGTGGCGGTGGACCAGCGAGACCAGGCGCTTCGACTCGATCAGCACCTGCTTGCCGACCGCAGTCTCCCAGAGGACCCGCCTCTCGAGGGTGCCTTCCTGCATATCCAGGGTCCGTTCGAAGAGCTGCAGGCTGGCGGTCGGCAGGTAAAAGGGCTCGTCATCGACGTAGAGTTTGAAGACCTTGGCGTCGGTCACGTTGAGCATGGTCTGCCCGGTCTTGGCGAAACCGAAGGCCCCTTCACTGTAGGAAATCGGCCAGGTCTCGTGAAAACCGTTGATGAAGGTGCCGGCCTGGCTGTTCGGAATGCCTTCGTCGTGGTTGCCACGCAGGCCGAGGTAACCGTTGCCGATGGAGAACAGCGTCTCGGTCTGCGACAGGAAGCGCGCATAGAATTCCGTCTCGATGATTTTCCATTCATTGATCGGGTAGATGTGACTCGGTGGATTCAAGGTTTCGTGGCGGATCATGATCAACCTCTGCAAAGATTATGTGCTGCGATTTGCACGGACAGACCTTGCGCGCTGCGTTTGCCCCGGCCTGCCCGCGGGCTACAGGATTTCACTGAGATCTTCGACGACCAGGTCGGCGCCGTGGCTCTTCAGCGCCGCCCGGTCGCCATGATGATCGATGCCGATCACCAGGCCGAACCGCCCGGCTCGGCCGGCCTGGACGCCGGAGATGGCGTCCTCGACGACCACCGCACGCGGCACGTCGACAGCGAGCTGCCGGGCGGCCTCGAGAAAGGTGTCCGGTGCGGGCTTGCCGGGCAGACCGAGACGGGCCGCCACCCGGCCGTCGACGACGACATCGAACAACCTCCTGATCCCGGCGGCCTCGAGAACCATGGCGCAGTTTTTACTGGCCGAGACGACGGCCGTCTTGAGCCCTGCCGCGCGCACCTGGTGCACCACGGCCAGGGAGCCTTCCAGCACCTCGACCCCGTGCGCGGCAATCTCGCGGTGCACCAGTAAATCCTTGCGGTTGCCCAGGCCGCAGACCGTCTCCAGCGACGGGCCGTCCTCCGGGGTCCCTTCCGGCAGGGCGATGTCGCGCGAGGCGAGAAAGGCCCGCACGCCATCGCTGCGCAGCCGGCCGTCCACGTATGGTTTGTAGTCCTCGGCAATTTCGAAGGGTCGGAAGCCCTCGCCGAGGCGCGCGGCGCGCTCCTGCAGGTAAGCGTCGAACATCTGCTTCCAGCAGGCCGCATGAATCTTCATGGTCATGGTCAGGACACCGTCCAGGTCGAACAGCACGGCATCGAACTTTTCCCGGGTAATCAGCATGGTCCAGTCCCCGCCCGGGCCGGAGTCCCGGCCGGGCCAACAGCGTGAAACTCCATTCAGAGGGCTCCCCCGCGGCGCCGGCTGCCGAACTCCTGGAGGAAGTTGTCGAGCCAGTGATGCACGTCGTTGCGCCGGATCTGGGCCCGCAGCAGCGCCATGCGCCGCTTCTGTTCGGCTTTCGGCATGCAAAACGCCTGGTGGATGGCGTCTGCGGTCTTTTCGATATCGTAGGGGTTCACCAGCAGGGCATGCTTGCCGAGCTGGTCGGCGGCACCGGCGAACTTGCTCAGGATCAGAACCCCCTGGTTGTCGACGGAACTGGCGCAGTATTCCTTGGCGACCAGGTTCATGCCGTCACGCAGCGGCGTGACCAGCGCGATCTCCGCGGTCCGGTAGTGGGCCAGCAGCTGGACCGGGTCCAGGTTCCGGTAATGGTAGTGCAGCGGGACCCAGCCATGCTGCGAAAAACGGCCGTTGATGCGACCGGCCAGCTGCTCGAGCTTGCCCTTCAGGTCGACGTAATCCGGAACCATGGTGCGGCTCGGCACCACGACCTGCACCAGGGAGATTTTCTCGTGCATCTCCGGATACTTCTCCAGGGCTCTCTCGAAGGCAAGGAACCTTTCGGGGATCCCCTTGGTGTAATCGAGCCGGTCAACCCCAAGGATCAGCTGGCGATGCTGGTAATTCTCATGCAGGTACCAGGCGGCATCGGCGACTTCGTCACTGGACGCGCGGGCGGCGAAATCGGCGCTGTCGATGCTGATCGGGTAGTGACCGACCTTGATGGTGTGGCCATCGTAGCCCAGGATCGTGTGGTGCCGATGGCGGCTGCGCACCTCGACGCCGCGGCCCAGCGTGGTGGCGCAGTGGACGAAATTGCGATGGTCGCGCAGGGTCTGGAAACCGGCCAGATCATAGGCCAGCAGCCCTTCGATCAACTGTTCGCACCAGGGCAGGCGCCGCAGCAGGTCGGGCGGCGGAAAGGGGATGTGCAGGAAGAAGGCCAGCATGTGCGAGGGGTGCAGCTGGCGGATATGCCGGCCGGTCAGGATCAGCTGATAATCGTGGATCCAGAGGATATCCTTGCTTGTACTGTACTCGGCGGCGATCTCGGCAAAGCGGCGGTTGACAGCGTCGTAGCTGCGGAAGTGGTCGAGGTTGAAGATGCAGTGGCCGAGCAGGTCGTGAAACAGCGGCCAGAGCGCCTCGTTGGAAAACCCCCGGTAGTATTTTTCGACCTCCTGCTCATCGAGGGGCACCGCTTTGAGCTCATAGCCATGCTCGGCGGAAAAACCTTCGATCAGTTCGTCGACCGGAGCTTCCGGGCCGCACCCGGGCCAGCCGATCCAGATGCCGTGGTTCGCGTTCATGAGCGGTTCAAGGGCGGTCACCAGCCCCCCGGTGCCTGGCTGGATACGCCATTTGCCGCCGGTCCGGGAGATGGCCACCGGCAGGCGGTTGGAGACCACGACCAGGCGCCTCTTCACCTTGACCCCCTTGCACTGGCCGCGGCACTGCGCGGGGCAACGGTGTGCCAGCAGGAGAGGAAATCGAGCAGCTCTGCCGGCGGCTCGATCCGCACCCGGGCCTTGGTCGGCCGTGGAGAGCCGCAGACCAGGACGCCAAGGCCCTGGCCGGCCAGCGCGGCAAAGCCGTCCTCGTCGGTCAGGTCGTCGCCGAGAAAGGCGACCGGTTCACCGCGGGACGACTCAGCCAGGATGGTCGTGATGGCCGTCCCCTTGTTTTTGCCCGGACAGCGCAGCTCCAGACCGCCGTTAAAGGGGTGAACCTCCAAGCCGGAGCGCTCGGCAACCGGCTGCCAGCCGGCGCTGACCCTGGTCGCCAGGTGGTCGATCTGCGCTTCCGGCAGGCCACGCCAGTGGATCGCCAGGGAGGCGGGCTTGCGCTCGCAATAGGGCTCCAGCCCGGCGCCCTCGACCCAACGGCCGGCCTCGCGCAGGCCGGCGACCGCCGCTTCGGGCAGCTCGACCGGCAGCCGCCGGCCGTCGTCGGCGAGGCGTTCCCAGCCGTGGCAGCCCCAAATCTCGGGTGGCGGTACGAGGTCGAGCAGCGGCAGCAGGGCATCAATGGCCCGCCCGGTGATGACCACCAGGCGGGTCGCCGTATCGCGGCTGATACTGATCAAAAGTTCGCGGATGCCGGGATAGGGTGTCGCCCGTTCCCGGTCGACGCAGAAGGGTGCCAAGGTCCCGTCGTAATCGAGCAGCAGGACGGCACTTTTTGCGGCGGCGAGCTGGTCCCAGAACGCGGCCAACCGCCGATTGACATTCACCTCCATGGCATTTTCTGTCACATTCATCGCTCCTAAAACATAACATGCCTGACTGTTATGACAAGGTTATGCAGCCATGACCATGACCTCCAGGGGGCGCCCTGCTGTTGTCAGAAGACCATGTCCCGCGCTTTGCTCCGATGGTGTGGCTTGCTGGCAGCGATGTCGAATAATGCTTGCCCTGGCCGCGCAAAAGGTGTAACACCTAAGGCCCTTCCAAACCATCAATCAGGAGTCATTAATGGGTATTCTCAACAACACCGTCAGTATCTGCCAGTTCCAGGTCCAGGGCCCCCAGCCGGCCACTGACCTGGCCACCTGGGTCGGCGCATGCCTGGCCCGGGACGGCTTCCGCTCCATCGAGCAGACCAGCGAAGAGCTGGCGACCGGCTGGGTGCAGCTGGACGATTACCAGGCCAGCGACTTCACCGGGACGCACAGCTTCCAGCACGACCACTACTTCGCCTTCGCCCTGCGCCGTGACCAGCGCAAGCTGCCGGCCGCCCTGCTCAAGCCATACTTCCGGCAGGCCGAGGAGCAGTGGCTGGCGGCCAACCCGCAGTTCAAGCGCGTGCCGAAACAGCAGCGCGAGTCCCTGCGCGACGCCGTGCGCGGCAGCCTGTTTGCCAGGACCCTGCCGGTGCCGGCCGTCTACGATGTGGTCTGGGATACGCGCTGCAACCTGTTGACCTTCTGCAGCCTCGGCAGCAAGACCGTCGACCTGTTCGTCGACCAGTTCAAGAAGAGCTTCGAGAGCCTGCGCCTGGTGGCGCTGCACCCCATGGCCCGGGCCGGCCAGGTCATCGACGACACCCTCCGGCCGGCCCTGGCGGCCGCCAACGGCAGCGCCAGCGAGGCCGTGCTCGAGCAGATCGAGGCCAACCAGTGGCTCGGCCGGGACTTCCTGCTCTGGCTGATGCACGAGACCATGGACAGCGCCGCCGAATACGCCGTCAACCAGCCCGGCCCGGCGCTCGCCGGCGACGGCTTCGTCGCCTACCTCAACGATCGCCTGCTGTTGGCCGCGAGCAGCGAGACCGGCGTGCAGAAAGTCTCCGTCACCGGTCCCCAGGACCACTTCAATGAGGTGCGCAGCGCCCTGCAGGGGGGGAAGGAGATTTACGAGGCGGTGCTCTACCTGGAGAAGCAGGAGCAGCAGTGGAAAATGACCCTGAAAGGCGGCGTCTTTCACTTCGCCTCGTTCAGGGCGCCGGCCGTCACCCTGGAGAAGGACGACATCACCGACCCGGAGCTGGAGCGGCAGGCGGTGTTCTTCGAGCGGATGTACCTGGTCGAGGAGGGGCTGCAGCTGTTCGACAGCCTGCTGGCAGCCTTTCTGCGCGAGCGCCTCGACACCGGCTGGGCGAGCCGGGAGCAGGCCATCAGGAGCTACCTGGCGGCCGCCTGACACCTAGATTGCCGAGGCTGTGACATCAACAGGGCCGGTTCGCGTCGATGCGAACCGGCCCTGCTGCGTGGTGGCTAGATATCGAACTTGATCCCCTGGGCCAGGGGCAGGCTCTTGCCGTAGTTGATGGTGTTGGTCTGGCGGCGCATGTAGGCTTTCCAGGCGTCGGAGCCGGACTCGCGCCCGCCGCCGGTCTCTTTTTCGCCGCCGAAGGCGCCGCCGATCTCCGCCCCCGAGGTGCCGATGTTGACGTTGGCGAGGCCGCAGTCGGAGCCGGCCGCCGACAGGAACGCCTCGGCCTCCTGCAGGCTGTCGGTGAACACCGCGGAGGAGAGCCCCTGCACCACGTCGTTCTGCAGTGCGATGGCGTTGTCGATCTCGCCGCGGTAGCTGATCAGGTAGAGAATCGGCGCGAAGGTCTCCTCCTGGACGATCTCGAAGCTGTTCTCGACCTCGACGATGGCCGGCACCACGTAGCAGCCCGACTCATAGCCCCGGCCCTCGAGGACATCGCCGCCGCAGACCAGCGTGCCGCCTTCCCCGGCCGCCCGCGCCAGGGCTTTCCGGAAGTCGTCGACCGCGCCCCGGTCGATCAGCGGGCCGACGTGATGGCTCTCGTCGAGCGGGTCGCCGATTTTCAGGCCGGCGTAGGCCTTGACCAGCGCCTGCCGAACCTTGCCGTAAATCGATTCGTGAACGATCAGGCGCCGGGTGGAGGTGCAGCGCTGGCCGGCCGTGCCGACCGCACCGAAGACGATGGCCGGCAGGGCCATCTTGAGGTCGGCCTGCGGCGTCAGGATGATCGCGTTGTTGCCGCCCAGCTCGAGGATCGCCTTGCCGAAGCGCTTGGCGATGGCCTGGGCGCCGT
>JAHEEU010000225.1 GCA_024640545.1 Geobacteraceae bacterium | reverse complement strand
TGGAAGATGTCACCCCCGAGATCATGCAGATCGTTCTCGGCCATCACCTGCGTTACGATCGCAGCGGCTACCCGGCTGACCGAGCCGGCGAAATCATCTCGCC
Source organism: Geobacteraceae bacterium (assembly GCA_024640545.1). Classification (GTDB taxonomy): domain Bacteria; phylum Desulfobacterota; class Desulfuromonadia; order Desulfuromonadales; family BM103; genus JAHEDT01. The sequence continues at coordinate 3,805 of JAHEEU010000225.1, read as the reverse complement.
GCTGGTGGAGATGGCCGCGATAGCCGATGCCTACGATGCCATGACCACCCTGCGCTCCTACCAGCGCCCCTTCACGCCGCGCAAGGCAATTTACAGGCTCAGGGAAATCTCCGGATCTTTTCTGCATCCCGATTTTGTCGGTCTCTTCATTGACTCGCTCGGGGCCTACCCTGTGGGGAGCCTGGTCCGCCTCGACAACAATGCTATCGCGCTGGTCACCAAGGTCGACACCCAGGATACCAGCCTGGTCGATCTCAAGGTGCTCTTCAACCCTTCCGGCACCCTTCTCGAGGAACCCTACATGCTCCAGCTGCGCCCCGACCAACCCCGGCGGATCATTGCCGAGGTCGACCCGCACGCGAAGGGGCTCGACGTCACCGACTTCTTCGACCTGGGCCCGTGACATTGGGAGTCAAGACAAAGCAAAAGGCCGGAAAATTTTCCGGCCTTTTTGTATTTTGTTCTGTCGTTGCACCAGAGCCCTGGCAGCAAAGCATCCTGTGTCAGCAGCCCGCCTAGCCCTTAAGCGGCAACTTGCTGAGCGCCTCTACGGCAGCAACCCGAACCGTTGCCCGGCTGTCTTTGACCAGTTTTCCCAACGGGACGGCGCTGTCGGCAGAACCTATCGAGCCGAGCGACCGGGCGGCACTGGCCACCAGTTGTTCATCATCGGCGTCCAGAAGAGAAATCAGGTAAGGGGCAAGACGCACGTCACTGAAGTGACCTAGTGCCTCGGCGGTATGCACTCGAACAGCAGGAGACGGGTCCTTGAGATGCTTGACCAGGCTGTTGAGGGACTTGGGGTGGGCCTTGGCCCCCAGGACCTGGATCGCAGCTCCGCGGATATCGGCATCGGGATCCTTGAGCAGGTTGATCAGGTGCGGAAAGACTTCCGCGGACTGAATGTTTTCCATGGCGTAGATCGCCTTGACCCGCTGTCCACGCTTGTCGGACTTGAGGTCGCTGATCACCTGGGCCAGGTCCTGGAACGCCTCGAGGCGTTCGAGAGCGGCGGCCGCAGCAGCGCGGACCGACTCCTCTGGATCACCCAGCAATTCGATGAGCAGGCTGCGTCTTTGCTCGAGAGTCATAAAATTCCCCGCCAAGGTAAATCAACAGCACCAAAGTTATCAGAAACAGTCGGCCTGCGCAAACAGGAAAAGCGGCAGGGAAAAACAAAGCGGGCAAGGCTGAACAGCCCTGCCCGCCGATTATTTTTGTCGGGGTTATCGCCTCTAAAACGGGATATCGTCATCGGGGTTGAAAGGCGGCTCCTGGGAGCCTCCGGAAGGTTCGTAGCTCTGGGCCGCAGGCCGGCCGCCGCCACCGCCGCCGCTGCCAGCCTGGTCCCCGGCGCGACCGAGCATCTGCATTTCGTTGACGACGATCTCGGTTATGTAGCGCTTGTTGCCGTCACGGTCGTCGTAGGAACGACTCTGGATACGACCCTCGAGGTAAACCTGCTTGCCTTTGGTCAGGTACTTACCGCAGACCTCGGCGAGCCCGGCCCAGACAACGATGTTGTGCCACTCGGTCCGCTCCTGCTGCTCACCCTGCTTGTTCTTGAAACGATCGGTGGTCGCCAGCGAAAAGGTACACACCGCTGTTCCCGACGGAGTATAGCGCAGTTCGGGGTCTTTCCCCAGGTTGCCGACCAGAATTGCCTTGTTGACTGACATGAATTCACCTCCATTGCATTTGATTGAACTGGCAGTCTAGCCGAACCAGTCGAGGGTGTAAAGGGCTTTGCCCGGTACGGCCAGAAGTGCAGGCTGCCGTTTGCGGCTGCAGAAAAAACATGCTGCAAAAAGATATCAGAATATGACCAGTTCACTTTGGGACACCCAACGGGGACACTCTATTTTGAGTGTCCCCGTGGTAACTGCCTGTAAAATCAGCGGTGGCTGCGCTCGGAGTCAAGGCCCTCCGTTCACTCCTGCAGCCCGGCGAGCTCCGGCTCGAAGACTTCCCAGACCCGCTTTTCCAACTCCGTAATGAATTCCGGCCTGGTGAGGTTGGGCAGCTTGATGTGAGGGTTGGGATCTTCGAACACCTCGGCAGGCAGGCAGTATTCCGCCTTGGTGTACCCCTGGCGGATTTCCAGGGCCAGGCCGCGCAGGAAAGCCCGGCGCACGGCGGCGCGAAGCTCCTCGATGCCCACCTCCAGGTCGAACTCGCTCTTCAGGCAGTCGACCACCATCTGGGTGCCGATCCCCTTGGCGATGTCGAAGAACTTGCACAGGCCAATCATGTCGAAACCGACGATCTGCAATTTGTCCACGGTAATCCCCGTGACCCAGGATTCGAGGTCCGACTTCCCCTCTCTGACCAGCAGTCCATAGGTGCCCATCGACATGTGGCCGCCGGCGATCGCCCAGGCATAGCCGGGGTTGGTCTCCGGCTGGTAGGCGGGAATCTCGAGCCCCTTGACGTGGTAGGCGTAGCCGGGTTCGCCGAGACTGTGAGACAGGCGCATGGAGCCCCTGCCGATCTCGGGGCACTTCCCCGTGCCAGCCAGAACGATCAATTCCCGGGCTTTTTCGTAATCACCGAAAGTGGCCCCGTTCAGGATTGTCGCACCCGGATGCCGCTCATTGTAGGCCATGACATAGGAGAGGGTGACGCCAAGGGAGATGGCATCCATCCCGTAGTTGTCACCGAGCTGGATCAGGCGAGCGGCCTGGCCGGCGTCGTGGATGCCGAGGTTGGTGCCGAGCAGGTTGAGCGGCTCGTAGTCGAACTTGGCGAGGAACTCTCCCCGGCTGCCATCAGGGTTCTTCTCCGAGACGTTGTTGTGGCAGGTGATGCCGCAGCGATAGCAGGCTTCCGACTTGATATCGTAGTTTTTCTCGACGTTGCTGCGGAACAACCGCTCCGGCAGGTCGTTGCCCTGCGGGCGGAAGTTGTTGAGCGGTACGGCATGAAATTCCTGCAGCACGTCGTAGGCGGCCCAGGTGCCGCCGCCCCCGCCCCGGCTCAAGGGCTGGATACGGGCCGACCCGCCGCCCTTGATGACGTTGAGGTTGACCTTCTTGACCGCTTCGGAGACAGCCTTGAGCTTGTCGCTGCTCTGTGCGACCAGGGCCAGGACGTTTTTGTAACCCATCAGGCTGCCCATGCCGCCGCGTCCGGCAAACCGGAACTTGTCCTGTTTCTGCTTGAGCTGGTTCTCGGTGGACAGGGCCACGGCCCCCATGTAGTTCTCCCGCCAGTTCTCTCCGGCCGGGCCGATAGCGGCGAAATGCGCGTTGTCGTAGTCCTTCTGGAGGGCCATGACCTTTTCGTGGGTCGAGAGACCGAGCAGGTGACCGGCAGGTTTCAAGGCGACCTGCGGCCCTGATTCGCTCTCGCTGATGACCACGTAGACCGGCTGCGGCGAGCAGCCTTCGAAAACCAGTTCGTCCAGCCCGGTCCACTTGAACTTGGCGCCGAACTTGCCGCTGCCCGTCGACCACATGGCGGCCGGCAGGCCGGCCAGTGAGCCCTTGATCGGGCTGTAGCCGGAAAAGTAGGTGCGCAGCCCGGTCATGGCCGTGCTGCCGGTAAGCAGCCCGGTGTTGACGATCAGCGGGTTCTCGTCGCAGTAGGCCGTCGTGATCCTGCGCTCGGCGAGGTCCTGAAAGGAGCGGCCGAAACCGCCGAGGACATCCTCGAGGTTGCGGCAGGGGACATCGGCGAAGTTCACAGCGCCGCTCTTCAGATCGACCGTACAGCGCTTGTAGAAGATTGCCGCGGGAGCCGCTGCAGGGTCCGTAGTCTGGAAATTCATATCGTCTCCTCTTCGTACCTGTTCATAACAGAAAAA
>JAHEEU010000224.1 GCA_024640545.1 Geobacteraceae bacterium | reverse complement strand
GGACGCGGGACGCGTTCGGTCGAAGCGCCAAGCACGGCGTCCGAAAAAAAACTAGGGACTGTCCCCGTACGGGGACTGTCCCTTGTCGGAACAAAAAGGAGGGACAGTCCCCATGCGGGGACAGTCCCTGTAGAGCATGCAGGTTATAAGAAATCTTGACAACTTATCTGAGCCTCCCTGTCGCACTGTCCTGACCATAGGCAACTTCGACGGTGTTCATCTCGGCCACCGCGAAATATTCCGTCGGGTGGTCGACCAGGCGCGGGCCCTGCAGGGCACGGCCGTGGTGATGACCTTCGAACCGCACCCGCTGCGCCTGCTGGCCCCGGACAAGGCCCCGCTCAGGCTGAATACCCCCGAGGAGAAGGTCCGCCTGCTGGCGGCTTCTTGCATCGACCTGCTGGTCGTGCTCAACTTCACCCGGGAGCTGGCGGAGATGCCTGCAGAGGACTTTGTCAGGGAGATCCTGGTGCGCAGACTCGGCGTCAGGCACCTGATCGTCGGCTACGATTATGCGTTTGGCCGGGACCGCCAGGGCGACACGGCGTTCCTCGCCGGGCAGGCCCGGCTCCACGGCTTCACCCTCGAGATCCTCGAGCCGATCATGGCCGAGCAACAGGCCTACAGTTCCACGGCCATCCGCCGGATCCTGCGCGAGGGCAGGGTGGCCGACGCCATCAAGGTCCTTGGCCGCAACTTTACCCTCGATGGCGAGGTGGTCCACGGCGACGGCCGGGGGCGAAAGCTCGGTTTCCCGACGGCCAACCTGGTGACGCAGAAGGAAATCCTGCCCCGCGACGGTGTGTATGCGGTCAAGGTCAAGTGGCGCGAAGCAAACTACGACGGCGTGATCAACATCGGCTGCCGGCCGACCTTCGCTCCCAGCGCACCGACGCTGGAAATCCACCTGCTCGATTTCCAGGCCGATCTTTACGGCGAACGTCTGCGCATCTACTTCGTCGACCGGCTGCGCGATGAAGAACGCTTCCCGTCGGTGGAGGCGCTGCAGGAAGCCGTTCTCGACGACATCGTGCGCGCCAGGCAGGTGCTTGCCGATGCACAGGTGGTTGAATACCGTGAATACCTCGACTGCGGCTACAGCTGCACGTCGGATGGAGAAAACTGATATGCATTTGAGTGGTAAAGCAGTGGTGGTCGGCCTGTTCGGCGACCCGGTGAAGCATTCCCTCTCGCCGCGCATGCAGAACGCGGCGATTGCCGCCAGCGGCCTCGATGCGGCCTACGTGCCATTTCACGTCACCGCCGAACAGTTATGTGACGCAGTTGCCGGCGTTCGCGCCATGGCGATCCGCGGTGTCAACCTGACCATTCCGCACAAGGAGGCCGCCTGTCGCCTGGTTGATGAAATCGATCCCCACGCGAAGATGATCGGCGCGATCAATACCATCGTCAATGATGACGGCCGCCTCAAGGGCTACAACACCGACGTCCTCGGCCTGCAGAATGTCCTGAAAACCGAGCTTGGCGTGGATCTCGCCGGGCGGCGGGTCCTTCTGGTCGGCGCCGGTGGCGCCAGCCGGGCGGCCCTGGTTGCCCTGGGCCAGGCCCGGGCGGCATGGGTCGGCATCGCCAACCGCACCCGGGCCCGGGCCCAGCAGCTGCTCGAGGACCTGGCGCCGAATTTTCCTGGCACGACATTTGCTCACTATCAACTGGGCCCTTCTTTGGCAAGTGCTTCCTCTGAGCCGGTCGATCTGCTGATCAATGCAACGGCCGTCGGCCTTCGGGATGAGGCCTTCGGCTTCCCGATCTGTGCTTGCCTCAGAGCCGGGGGGGCGGTTTACGACATGGTCTATGCCGCCGAACCGACCCGGTTGATTCAAGAGGCTAGAGCACGGGGCCTGGTGGCGGCCGATGGCCGTGGTATGCTGGCCGCCCAGGGCGAGGCCGCCTTCCAGCTCTGGTTCGCTGTGACTCCAACGGCGCAGGTCATGCGCCGGGCCCTTGACCAGGATGAGTGAAATTTGATTTTTGATTTCATATGGTTACATGGTATCTCGCTTGACAGGTCTCGGACGCATTGGCTAGAATGCGGCAATCATTTTTTTTCGGGGGGATAATAACTGTCTATGGCTGCAAATCGGCTCGGTGAACTTCTGGTTCGCAACAAGTTAATCGACGAGAAACAGCTCGCCAAAGCTCTCGAAGAGCAGAAGTCCACGGGCGGCCGCCTCGGTGCCAGCCTGGTCAAGCTTGGCTATCTTAAAGAAGAAGATCTCGCCGCTTTCCTCTCGCGCCAGTACGGCGTCCCCTCCATCAATCTCAATGAATTTGACATCGACGAGAACGTCATCAAGCTGATCCCTGCCGAGGTCGTGCAGAAGTACCAGCTGATTCCGGTCAACCGGGCCGGGTCGACGCTGATCGTCGCCATGGCCGACCCATCGAATATCTTCGCCATCGACGATATCAAGTTCATGACCGGCTACAACGTCGAAGTGGTCGTGGCTTTTGAAGCGAGCATCAGGCACGCGATCGACAAATATTATGACCAGAGCGCTTCCTTCGACGATGTCATGGGGGACCTCGATGATATCGACCTGGAAATCATCGACGACGGCGAAGAGATCAACACCAGCGAACTCGAGAAAGCCAGCGAGGATGCTCCGGTCGTCAAGCTGGTCAACCTGATCCTGACCGACGCCATCAAGAAAAAAGCCTCCGATATCCACGTCGAGCCCTACGAGAAGACCTTCCGGGTCCGTTACCGCATCGACGGCGTGCTGCATGAAGTCATGAAGCCGCCGCTGAAGCTGAAGAACGCCCTGACCTCGCGCATCAAGATCATGGCGGAGATGGACATCTCGGAGCGGCGCCTGCCCCAGGATGGACGCATCAAGATCAAACTGCCGGGCGGCCATGACATGGACTACCGGGTCAACTGCCTGCCGACGCTGTTCGGCGAGAAGATCTGCCTGCGCCTGCTCGACAAGTCGAACCTGCAGCTCGACATGACCAAGCTCGGCTACGAATCGCAGTCGCTGCAGTGGTTCAAGGAGCAGATCCACAAGCCCTTCGGCATGGTCCTGGTCACCGGCCCGACCGGTTCCGGCAAGACGGTGTCCCTCTACTCGGCCCTGTCTGAGCTGAACAAGTCCACGGAAAACATCTCGACCGCCGAAGACCCGGTGGAATTCAACTTCGCCGGGATCAACCAAGTGCAGATGCACGAGGAGATCGGCCTCAACTTCGCGTCCGCCCTGCGGGCCTTCCTGCGCCAGGACCCGGACATCATCATGATCGGTGAGATCCGTGACTTCGAAACCGCCGAGATCGGCGTCAAGGCGGCCCTGACCGGGCACCTGGTGCTCTCCACCCTGCATACCAACGACGCGCCCAGCACGGTCAACCGCCTGCTCAACATGGGGATCGAGCCGTTCCTCGTGGCCTCTGCCGTCAACCTCATTACCGGCCAGCGCCTCGGCCGACGGGTCTGCCAGGAGTGCAAGGTCCCTGAAGAGATCCCCAGGGAAACCCTGGTCCAGGCCGGTCTCCCCGAGGCCGAAGTGGATGAGGTGGTCTGCTACAAGGGTGAAGGGTGCGCCGCCTGCAACCACACCGGCTACAAGGGCCGGGTCGGCTTCTACCAGGTCATGCCGATGTTCGAGGAGTTGCGCGAACTGATTCTGGCGGGCGCCAACACTGCCGAACTGAAGCGCGAGTCGATGCGTCTTGGCGTCAAGACCATGCGCCAGGCGGCCTTGACCAAGTTGACCGAACAGGTCACGTCGTTTGAAGAAGTGCTGCGCTGCACCATCGCCGATGACTAAAGGCGAGGGTTAGAGGCTGGAGGCTGGAGGCTGTTAAGATAGCGGCAATCTCCTGTCGACCCAGCAGACGATAATTTTCGCGCCCCGCGCCTCGCGCTACGCGCCACCATGTACCAGGTGACTTATGTCCGAATTTTCGATTCAGCAAATG
>JAHEEU010000065.1 GCA_024640545.1 Geobacteraceae bacterium | reverse complement strand
GCGATATCCGCCTCGACGGTCTCGACCTGCTGCATATCCCTGCCGAGGAGATGCGCCGGGTGCGCGGCAACCGCATCAGCATGATCTTCCAGGAGCCGATGACCTCGCTCAACCCGGTCTTTCGCATCGGCGACCAGATCATGGAAAGTCTGCAGCTGCACCGCGGCCACGACAGGCAGAAAGCCACGGCAATCGCCGCCGAACTGCTGCACAAGGTCGGCATCCCGGCGGCTTCCAGGCGGCTCAAGGATTATCCCCACCAACTTTCCGGCGGCATGCGCCAGCGGGTCATGATCGCCATGGCCCTCGCCTGCAATCCGCAGTTGCTGATCGCCGATGAGCCGACCACGGCGCTTGATGTCACCATCCAGGCGCAGATCATGGCCCTGCTCGGCCAGATCAAGGCCGAGCGCGACATGGCTACCTTGCTGATCACCCACGACCTGGGCGTGGTTGCCGAAAATGCCGACCGGGTGGCCATCATGTACGCCGGACGGATCCTTGAAACCGCGCCGGTCAAAGCCCTCTATGAAGACCCGCGGCATCCTTATACGCGGGGTTTGCTGGCCTGCATTCCGCGCGTCGGTGAACATCGTAAGCGGCTGGTTCCCATCGAGGGGAGCGTCCCCAGGGCCGGCAGCGCCGCCGATGGCTGCTCTTTTCTCGAGCGCTGCCCGGAAGCCTTCGCGCCCTGCAAGGGTGAACTGCCGCCACTCAAGGAGGTCCAGCCAGGGCACTGGGTGCGCTGCTGGCAGGTACAATGATGTCGATTTTGCTCTCCGTTGAAAACCTGCACAAAGCCTTCAAAGTCAACCCCGACCGCCCCGGTGCAGCCAAACAGCTGCTCAAAGCGGTGGACGGCGTCTCTTTCACCCTGCAGGCCGGGGAGACCCTCGGCCTGGTCGGCGAATCGGGCTGCGGCAAGTCGACCATCGGCAAGCTGCTGCTGCGCCTGATCGAACCGGACCGAGGCATCATACACTTCGATGGTAAACCGGTCACCGGCATATCGAAACGCGAGCTGACCGTCATGCGCCGCGACATGCAGATGATTTTCCAGGATCCTTACTCGTCGCTCAATCCACGTATGCGGGTTGGTGAGATCATCGGCGAGCCGCTCGTGATCCACGGCCTGGCCCGCGGCAACGATATGCGAGACCAGGTCCTGGCCCTGATGCAGAAGGTCGGCCTGTCCCCGGAGCATTACGACCGCTACCCGCACGAATTCTCCGGCGGTCAGCGTCAGCGCATCGGCATTGCCCGCACCCTGGCGGTACGGCCGCGCCTGGTCGTCGCCGACGAACCGGTCTCGGCGCTAGATCTGTCGATTCAGGCGCAGATCGTCAATCTGCTCAAGGATCTGCAGGAGGAGTTCGGCCTGACCTACCTCTTCATATCCCATGATCTCGGTGTCATCGAACACGTCTGCGACCGGGTCGCCGTGATGTACCTGGGACGGATCGTCGAAGTGGCCGACGCCGGGCATCTGTACCTGCGGCCGCGTCATCCCTATACCGAGGCCCTGCTCAACGCCGTGCCCATCCCCGACCCGAATCGCCACCGCCAGAAGCAGGTTTTGAGCGGCGAGATCCCCTCGCCGATCGACCCGCCGCCGGGATGCCACTTCCATCCGCGCTGTCCATACGCACAGGAGATCTGCAGGCAGCAATATCCGCCATTGGTTGAACATGCCGAGGGGCACCTGGCCGCTTGTCATTTCAGCGGCGAGGTCGGCAGGCTGGCGTCCTACCGCCAGACGACATAAGGAGGAGGGCGCGATGGCAATCCGCATTGTCAGGCTCGGCAGTGCACGCAGCAAAAATGAAGGCCTGCGGATCGGCACCGTTCGCCGCCCGCCTCGCGGTGTGCCCAAGGCTGAATTTACCTCTCAGGACTGGTACGACGTCTGGTACCCAAATCTCGCTCCCAGCGCCGAAACCATGAAGCTTGGGCAGCAGGCTGAAACGCCTGCCCAGTGGGCTGCGTTCGCCAAGAGATACCGGACGGAAATGACTACAGCTGAGGCAAGCCGTACACTGGAAGTCTTTGCCGCCCTCTCGCACAGCAGCAATTTCTCCATGGGCTGCTACTGTGAAGATGAAGCAAAGTGCCATCGATCCCTGCTGCGGACGCTCCTCGCTGAAAAGGGGGCCATGATCGTGTAAGGAGGTCATCCTTCTCATATTTGCAGCCTAACATCACGAGCCGACGCTTATGAATCTTCATGATTTTCCAAGGACCTGCCTCGGTTTTTTCCCGACTCCTGTCGTGGAGCTTGCGCGTCTGAGCAAGCTTCTCGGGGGGCCGAAAATCTTTATGAAGCGCGACGACCTTACGGGGCTTGCCATGGGCGGCAACAAAACCAGGAAGCTGGAATACCTGCTTGGCGATGCGCTGTCTCAAGGGTGTGACGCGATCATCACCGCCGGAGCCGCGCAATCGAACCATTGCCGGCAAACTGCCGCAGCAGCGGCAAAGCTGGGCATGGAATGCCACCTGCTGCTGGGAGGGGAGGCGCCGGAGAGACCGAGCGGCAACCTGCTTCTCGACCAGATTTTTGGCTGCCACATCCACTGGACCGGAGAACACCGCAAAGGCGAAGACATCCCGGAGATTTTTGAGGAATTGCTTGCCGCGCAGAAGAGGCCTTATATTGTTCCCTACGGCGGATCAAACGAGTTCGGCGCCCTGGCCTTTGCCGAAGCGGCCCATGAGCTTGAAGCACAAGCCAAGGGCCGGAATTTCTCGCACATCGTCTTTGCCTCCAGCTCAGGTGGCACTCAAGCGGGCCTGATGCTGGGCAGGAAGATGCTCGGCAAGACCTACCAGGTCGTGGGGATCAACATTGACAAGGAAGAAGCTGGCGAACTCCCTTTCAACCGGCAGATACTGTCGCTTGCCAATCGTGCCGCCAGGCTGGTTGGCCTGGAGCAGGAGTTCTCGGCGCGGGAGCTTATCCTCAACTCCGATTACCTGGGTGGCGGCTATGCCGTCATCGGTGACCTGGAGAACGAGGCGATCGCAATGACCGCACGCACCGAGGGAGTCCTGCTGGACCCTGTGTATACCGGCAGGGCCATGGGTGGATTGATCCAGATGATCCGTTCGGGCGAGATCAGCAGAGATGCTCGCGTTTTGTTCTGGCATACCGGCGGCACGCCGTCACTGTTTGCCTATGCAAACGGCCTGGACCTTGCGTGGCATACCGGCGAGAAATTGCCGCCTACAGCCCGCTGAACAAAGCCTCAGAGCGCCTCCGAATAAACCCGTCGAAGGCCGGCAACCATCGAGCGCTGCAACCGGGGGAGCCACATGTTCAATGACTTATCAGGGAATTGCAGTTGCGGCCGGGTCAAGCTTGAGATTGACGCGGTGAGCGCCAACATCGTCAACTGCCATTGTGGCAGATGCCGCAAATTGAGCGGCAGCGCCTTCTCGACCTACCTGGTTGTGGCCGAAAGAAACTTCCGGATTTCCGCGGGGAAGGAATTTTTGTCCAGCTACAACCCATCCGAACAAAGTGCGAGAAGCTTCTGCATGCATTGCGGCTCGCCGATCCTTGTGCAGAACCTGAGATACCCGAACTTGAGAATGATCCCCCTTGGAGTGCTGCCTCTGCCGGGTGAGATCGTACCAAAGATCAATATATACTGCGAAAGCAAGCTTCCCTGGGTCGCGTTCAATTGTGAAACGACCGACTACGCCAGGGCAATAGGGAGATGAGATTGCCGGCCAGGCCATGACTCGGCCTCTTCGACAAGACAGCAGATTGGACCGAACCCACGCTTCATCCCGGAGGCCCCAGCATGCATGAACAAAAGCCCATTGACCCGAACTACACGACACGCGTCCGCGCCAGCTTTGCCAGGCAGGAGGTAATGAAGACGATCGGGGCGAGCTTGGTTGAATTGTCGCCTGGCACAGCGGTCATAGAATTCTCCCATGACCGGTCGCTGACGCAGCAGCATGGTTACATCCATGCCGGGGTGGTGACCACAGTCGTAGACAGCGCGTGCGGCTACGCCGCCTACACCTTGATGCCGGAGAATTCGGAGGTTCTGACCATCGAATACAAGGTCAATTTCATGGCGCCGGCCAAAGGAGACTGCTACAGGGGGATCGGCAAGGTCCTGCGGTCGGGTCGCACCATCACGGTCTGTTCCGGAGAGGTCATCGCGCTCGAAGATGGCAGGGAAAAAGTTGTCGCCAGCATGCTGGCGACCATGATTGCCCTGGTCAGGTAGGCACCTTGAGACAGGAATGCCATTGTTGCATGACATTCTCAGCAGGCCGAACAGCAGCTCAAGAGCCAGATCAAGTGATGTCCGAACATTCAAGGCACCCGGTCATCGGCGCACAGGCAAAGGACCCGAGATGGAAGGCTTGATTCTTGTTGACCTGCAAAACGACTATTTCTGTGGCGGCAGGATGGAGCTCGTCGACACGGCAGCGGCCGCAGTCAATGCCCGGCGGCTTTTGAACACTTTCAGGGAAGAACGCGCGCCGGTCATTCACATCCAGCACATTTCCTCCGGGCCGGGGGCAAGCTTTTTCCTGCCGGAGACCCGCGGCGCCGAAATTCACGAAATGGTCGCGCCTCTGCAAAGTGAAGTGGTGCTGGTGAAGCACTATCCCAACAGCTTTCGGGACACCTCGTTGCTCGGGGTTCTACATGAGCAAGAGCTAAGTGACCTCGTCATCTGCGGGGCCATGAGCCACATGTGCATCGACGCAACCGTCCGGGCGGCATTTGACTTCGGCTTCAATTGTGTTGTTGCCGAAGATGCCTGCGCGACCAGGGACCTGGCGTTCAACGACAAGCTCGTCAAGGCGGCGGACGTTCACACATCCTTCATGGCCGCACTGTCGGCAGTTTACGCGAAAGTGGCGAGCACCGATGCCATCTTGCAGGCCAGGAGGACATGAATCGGGGCCGTTGAATAGCCAATAGACGGCGCTCTCTCACATTCTCATAATCGACGACAGCGGCCATTGGCCGTGACCGCACGGGGGATCATCGACCATGATTCTGAAAACAGGTGAAAAAATCCACGTCATCACGCGGCGCAATTTCGAGGGTGACATGCGGCGCCACTTTATCGGCGAGGTTATCGAGGCCAGCGGCAGTCTGGCACGCGTTACGGGCTATGCGTTCGTGCTCGACAACATGACCAATCATTATGTCCGCCGGCCCGACCAGCGCACGCGGATCATATGCCTGGCGGATGCCAATAATATCATCAATGTCCTGCCGGAAGGCGCAGACATAGAGCACGCCAGGTATACCCAGTCGAAGCAAAGCAAGATGGTCGTGACCGACGGCAGGAGCTTCGCCCTCGACATCAACGAGTTCGGCCTGGCACGCTGAGGAGACCAGTCCTGTTCACGCCGTGACCGGGGCCGGTCGGGAGTCCCTAGGGACGCCCGACAAGTGCCAGAGGAGGGCATCTCGCAATACGTGAAATTGCCAGGCGGTCGAATCTTAACCACACGACAGGAGATATGCACATGCCGAGTTTTGACGTTGTTTTCAAAGTTGACATGCAGGAGGTCGACAACGCCGTCAATCTGGCCCGCAAGGAGATCGAGCAGCGCTTCGATTTCAAGGGCACACACAACGAAATCGATCTGGAAAAGGACAGCATCCTCATCCTGGGCGCCGACGATTACAAGCTGACCGCAGTGGTTGATATCCTGCGCGGCAAGCTGGCGCGGCGCAATGTCTCCCCCACATGCCTTGACTTCGGCAAAAAGGAGCCGGCCTCACACGGCGCCATGCGCCAACGCATCACCCTGCTCCAGGGGATCGACAAGGAGCGGGGCAAGGAGATCGTCAAGGCGATCAAGGAGAGCAAGCTCAAGGTCCAGGCGCAGATCATGGACGACCAGGTTCGCGTGAGCGGCAAGAAGATCGACGATCTGCAGGAGGTCATCCAGTTGCTCAAGGGGAAGGATTTCGGCATCGATCTGCAGTTCGTCAATATGCGCAGCTGATGGCAGACGTCCGCCCAAGGCAAAACAAAGCCCGGGAAGGCGATCCCTTCCCGGGCTCATGCGTCTTAACAGCCGTTGTCCAACTTCAGAGACAGGCACCTGCGGAGCCAGTCCCTGCGGCCGGTCGTCAGTCTCCAGCCTTGCAGGTTTTTAACGCGTCGGCAAACGCTGCGACCACTGACGGGATGTCCTGGTCGTCGATGTCCAGGTGGGTTACCAGCCGCAACTGGCCGTAACCGCCGGCCAAGATGCCGCGTTCCCTGATAAATGCCAGGACCGGCCCCCTCAAACCAGGGGCGATATTGACGAAGACCATGTTGGTTGCGACGGCATTGGTGTCGACCGAAAGCCCGGCGATCGAGGCCAGCCCTTCGGCGAGCTGCCGGGCGCGCCGATGGTCTTCGGCCAGACGCTCGACGTGTCGCTCCAGGGCGTGGATGCCGGCCGCGGCCAGGATGCCGGCCTGGCGCATGCCGCCGCCAGCCATCTTGCGCCAGCGGTGGGCACGGTCCACGAAGGTGCGCGATCCGGCCAGAATCGAGCCGATCGGTGCGCCGAGGCCCTTGGAGAGACAGAAGGAAACCGAATCATAGTAGCCGGTGATGAGCTTGGCATCGACTCCCTGGCTGACGGCGGCGTTGAAGAGGCGAGCTCCGTCGAGGTGCAGTTTGAGGTTATGCCGGCGGGCGAACTGTGCCGCTTCGGCCTGGTAAGCGAGCGGCAGCACTTTGCCGGCTTGAGTGTTCTCCAGGCAGAGCAGGCGAGTGACGGCAAAGTGGTGATCGTCAGGCTTGATCATGGCCGCGACCCGGGCCAGGTCGAGTGTGCCATCCGACTCGAACTCGATAGGCTGCGGCTGGACGCTGCCGAAGACTGCCGCCCCGCCTGCTTCGTATCGGTAGCAGTGGGCCTGCTGGCCGGCTATGTACTCATCCCCCCGCTGGCAGTGGACCAGGATCGCCAACAGGTTGCCCTGGGTCCCGGTCGGCACAAAAATCGCGGCCTCCTTGCCGACCAGTTCCGCGGCCAGTTCCTGCAGGCGGTTAACAGTCGGATCTTCACCGTAGACGTCGTCTCCCACCTCGGCGACCAGCATGGCCCGGCGCATGGCGTCCGTCGGCCTGGTCACCGTGTCACTGCGTAAATCGATGATTCTCATATCCGCATCTCCTGTTCCAATTGAGTCGTCACCCGGCAAGATAGCATTTCAATAGTTTGTCCTGCAAAAAGAAACCTCGCGGAACAGGGCCCGGCTGCGCCGGGGCCTGTCCTTTAACAATTCGATGGTGCACTAACCCGGGGATTCTTGCCGTTCGGGGAGAGTCCCCTAGCAGGCATAAATCGTTAATTGACACTGAAGTGCCATAAATGGCACAATTTGCAGCACCGTTTTTCACCAGACAGGAGCACCATGGGCCCGATCATCACTGTCAAGGAAAACTGCCGCAAGTGTTACGCCTGTGTTCGCAACTGTCCGGTCAAGGCGATTCGCGTCCACCGCAATTACGCCGAAGTCATCAGCAACCGCTGCATAGGCTGCGGCAACTGCGTCAAAAGCTGCTCGCAGAAAGCCAAGGTCATTGCCGATCATGTCGGGCAATGCAAACGCCTTCTGGCAGCCGCCCCCCCGCCGATCGCCATCCTCGGATGTTCACACCCGGCATTTTTCAACGACACCCGTTCCGGTCAGCTGGTCACCGGCCTGCGCCGGATCGGCTTTGCTGAAGTGCACGAAGGGGCCGCCGGCGTCGACCTGCTTCGGGACAGCTACCGCAAAGCCCTCGAGCAGAACCCGCCGTACCCCTTGATCACGACCCATTGCCCGACGATTGTCGACCTGATTGAACGTCACTACCCGCAGCTGCTCAAGAACCTGATCGACATCGTCTCACCCATGGTGGCCATCGGCCGTTTCGTCAAGAGCCGTACCACCAGGAAGACTCCGGTGGTCTACATCAGCTCATGCATCGCCGGTAAATTCGAAATTACCGCCGAGCAGACCGAGGGCGCCATCGACTGCGTCATTTCGTACCAGGAACTCAGCCAGATGTTCAAGGAACGCAATCTGGATCTCAAGCGTCTCGGCGAAACCGCCTTCGACGGCATTCAGCCGCAACGCGGCCGTCTCTTCGCGATTTCCGGGGGCCCGTTCAAATCCTTCGATATTAACAGCGAGATCATTAACCAGAACTACGTGGAAACCGAGGGCGAACAGAATGCCCTGGAAGTGATCAAGGACCTGGCCGCCGGCCGTATTTCACCAAAAGTTGTGGATATCCGTTTCTGCAACGGGGGATGCATCGGCGGCCCCGGCAAGAACAACCGCCTGACCACCTTTTCCAAACGCAACCTGATCATCGAGCAACATCTGAACCAGAACCTCTACTACCGCACCAAATCCATTTACCTGACCGACATCCCTCCGCCCGATTTCTCAAGGACTTTCTCCAACAAGTATGAACGCCCGAAGACGCCGAGCAGCGAGCGCCTCCGGCATATCCTTCAGGCAACAGACAAGCATGAGACCAAGGATGAACTGAACTGCGGCGCCTGCGGATATACAAACTGTCGCGAACACGCGGTTGCAGTCTACCGCGAACTCGCCGAAGGCAACATGTGCCTCCCCTACACGCTAAAGCGCTTGGAAGAGGACCACATAAAGCTGACCCAGAAATACGAGTTGGCGCAACGCGCCCTGAAGCAGGAATTCGGAGAGATCTCGATCATAGGCAAAGACCAGGGCACCAGGGAAGTCATCCGGCTGATCCACCAGGTCGGCCCGACGCCGACCACGGTCCTGATCCGCGGCGAGAGCGGCACCGGCAAGGAGTTGACAGCACGCGCTATCCATGCCCAGAGCCAGCGTGCCGACAAGCCGCTGGTGGCGGTCAACTGCACGACCTTGACCGACAGCCTCCTCGAAAGTGAGCTATTCGGCCACAAAAAGGGAGCTTTCACTGGAGCGATCGCCGAGAAGCGGGGACTGTTCGAAGCAGCTGACGGGGGCACGATCTTCCTCGACGAGGTTGGTGACATTACGCCCAAGCTGCAGGCCGAACTGCTGCGTGTTCTCGACAGCGGTGAAATCCGGTCGGTCGGCGACAATACTTCGATCAGGGTCGACGTACGCCTGATTGCGGCGACCAATCGCAACCTGGAGCAGGGGGTAAAGGAAGGCTGGTTCCGCGAAGACCTTTTTTACCGACTGAACGTATTCACCATCACCATGCCACCACTGCGCAACCGGCTCGATTCCCTCGATGATCTGCTGCAGACGTTCATCGCCAAGGCCAGTACCCGGGTCAACAAGACACTGCTAGGGATCGAGGAACGTGCCGTTCATGCCATGCGCCAGTACCACTGGCCAGGCAACGTCCGTGAATTGCAGAACATCATCGAACGGGCCGCGGTGTTGACGCATGATAAGATTATCAGACTGGAGAACCTGCCGGTCATTTTCGGCGATTTAGTCCTGCAGCCGGCAGAGGCGGCCAACCAGGAAAGTTTGCGCAGCCTGCGCCAGAAGCATGTCAACCAAGTCGAGAAAAACCTGCTGTCTCGGTACCTGCACGAAACCCAGGGCAACGTCTCCGCTGCCGCCCGCATGGCCGGGATCCCGAGGCGCACTTTCTATCGTATGCTGAATCGCAATGGCATCTCCGGGGTAAATTACAAGCCCTGACCACAACATGAGATTATTCTAAGACAATTTTTGTCATAATTCACCCTACTCTGCGCCACATACGGCACAGTCGTTTCGCCCAAGATTAGGGCATTTCCAAGTCATCGCTGGATTTCTGTGCCATACACGGCACAATGCCAACAAGCCACCTCTCCGGTTAATTTAAATATTATCAAATGATTACATATAGTTACATAAACATCTTCACTCGATTTCATATTGGCACAACAATTGCTAAATTCTTGAGTAACTGTCTAGGGACAACCGTTTCCATCCTAAGGATTCCTGCTCCCTTGTTTGCGCCGCCAGGGACCTCTCTCCCCCGGGCGGCGTTTTTTTATCCTTTACCGGCTGGTCGGCCGACATTTTTCGTTCGCTAAAATAACCCTGGTTCGATATCATGGCATCGCCTAGAACACTATAACTTCGACAAGCCAATGCCACGTAAACCTGATTCAAAAATCGGCGTCACCACTCTCGAAGACATCAGTGCACTGATCCTGCAGTCACATGATCTTGACGAGACCCTGCGCAATATCGTCACGCTGGTCGCACGCCGCATGCACACCGATGTCTGCTCGATCTACCTGCTCGATGCAGACCACCAGACTTTGCGGCTGCGGGCGACCAAGGGTCTGTCCCGCAAGGCAGTTGGCAAAGTCACCCTGCGCATCGGCGAAGGCCTGACCGGCATGGCGGCCCAGAAGCGCCATGCCATTGCCATCGAAGAACCCCAGGAACATCCGAGTTACCGCTACTTCAAAGAGACCGGCGAAGAACGTTTCCACTCGTTTCTAGGCATTCCTTTGTTTGAACACAGCGATCCGCTGGGGGTCATTGTTTTACAGACCAAGGCTCCCAGACAATTCAACAAGGAAGAGATCAGCGCTCTTTCGACCATTGCTTTCCAGATCACCTCGATTGTCGTCAATGCCCGTCTGCTCGACACCGTCCGCCGACATCAGGAAGAAAGCCAGCGGGCCAGCGATGCCCTCGTCCAGGCACAGCAAACGCTGCCAACCACTGGAAAAGTGTCCCGCATATCGACTCAGGAAGTTCTCTCGGGTAACGTCGCCTATCCTGGCGTAGCACTCGGGCCGGCGGCCATCCTTGAGGAGCGGCTTGGTTTTGGCGACATTCTTCACGAAGAGGACGTTGACATTGCCGCGGAGTTGAAGAATCTGGAAAGCGCCCTTGAAAAAACCTGCATTCAGACTCTCTTTCTCGAAAAACGCGTCGCCGAGCGTCTCAGCGTCGATGACGCCGCGATTTTCCATACACACCTGATGATCCTCGAGGATCGCAGTTTCATCAAGAAACTGCATGACGAGATTGCCGAGCGGCACAGCGCCGCCTACGCCCTCGAAAAGACCGTCGCAGATTATATCGAGGCCTTCCAGAAAATGGAGGACCCTTACCTGCGCGAACGCGCGGTAGATATGGAAGACATCGGACGCCGGATTCTGGCCAACCTGGTCGGCAAGGATTCCGACCAGTCCCTGTACCTGAAGCATCCAAGCATTTTGGTCGCCAGGCAGATTCTGCCATCTGACATGGCCGCACTCGACAACGCGCAGCTGCTCGGCATTATCACCGAAGCCGGTGAGAAGAATGCCCATGCGGTGATCATGGCCAAATCGATGGGCATTCCGGCCATCGTCGCTGTTCAGGGAGCGCTCAAGCACATTGCCCCGGAAGATGCCCTGATCATCGACGCCAATACCGGGCGCATCTACATCAACCCCCTGGAAACGGTCAAGGAGGAGTACCGACGCCTGCAGCAGGACCAGACCCGGGAACTCTGCCGGCTCGATGAATACCGTGAGCAACCGGCCATGACCGCTGATGGTGTGCGCATCACTTTGCGGGCCAACATCGGCCTGATCAGCGACATCAGCGTCGCCAAGCGCTTCGGGGCCGAGGGTGTCGGACTTTACCGTACGGAATTCCCCTACATGGCTCGTGGCGACTTCCCCAGCCGCAGCGATCAATACGAGCTTTACAGCCGGGTCGTCGAGGAATTCGACGGCCAACCGGTCACTATCCGCACCCTCGACATCGGCGGCGACAAAGGACTGCCCTACTTCAGCCCCCCGAAGGAAGACAACCCGTTCATGGGATGGCGTTCGGTCAGGGTGTCGCTCGACAACCGCGATATTTTCCGCACCCAGATCGAAGCAATCCTCATGGCCGGCCGTCACGGTCCGGTCAGGTTGCTGTTCCCAATGATCTCCAGCCTCGATGAAATACGCGCCTGCCTGGAAGTTGTCGATGAAGCCCGGAGCAATCTGAAGAGCGAGGGTCTGGCCTGCCCGGAGAAGATTCCCGTCGGCGTCATGATCGAGGTCCCTGCGGCGGTGCGGATGGTCAGGCCGCTGGCGCACTTGGTGGACTTCTTCGCGCTCGGCACCAATGACCTGGTTCAGTACCTGCTGGCAGCCGACCGCAACAACCCCCTGGTCAGCAAGTATTACGATCCGCTGCATCCAGCAGTTTTACAGGTCCTTTACGAGGTCACCAGCACAGCACATTCGATGGGTAAAGGGGTCAGTCTGTGCGGCGAAATGGCCACCGACCCACTCATTCTGCTGTTGTTGGTTGGCATGGGGCTGCGCGAATTTTCGATGTCGGCACCTTTCATTCCACGAACCAAAGCGTTCCTCAAGGGAGTCACCCAAGAGGTAGCCTCCAGGCGTTTTGCAGAAATTCACGACATGGACAGCAGCACGCAGATCAGGCATCATCTGGCCGGGGTCCTCGAGGAGATTGAGCTGGGGCATTGAGCGACAGGGGAGCAACCATAAGGAACGGGCGACAGAGTTAAAATCTGTCGCCCGTTTTCATTACTGTTTATTGATTATCTTCTGCTTTCCTCCCCCTGTTGCCACCACCGTTCAGGGGACTGTCCCCGAATGGGGACTGTCTCCGGGTTGACACGGCTTCAGGGGCCGCAGTCCTGGGTTTTGAACCTGAAGTCCTCCCAAGAGAAATTCAGTGATCCAGAGAAGCCCCTTGAATTTTAAGGTTGCAAAGGAAAAAGGCCGGTTCCGCCCGGCGAGCGGGGTACTTTTCTTTGTCTCGACGAAAGAAAAGTAACCAAAAGAAAGCGACCCTCCGTTTGCCCGCCATAGCGCTACGCGCAACGGCGGGTTCCCTCACGCCATGAAATCAATCCGGCGAAGAAAAAACTCGCTGACGTTCAGACATTTTGCTTCGTGTTCCCGGATTCATTTCATTCTGTTCGGCGGCACTCGACGGGAAGAGAAGATCTAAAGAAAAAATCAACACACGAAGTAAACAAAACGGGCCGCAGATGGCTATCTGCTGCCCGTTTATCTGGTTATTTCAGAGATTGAATCTTTTTCAGGCTCTCCTGAAGCACCGCCATCTTCTCTTCGGCGTCCTTCAATTTACCGCGGTCTTTCTCGAGGACATGTTCCGGAGCGTTGGCAACGAACTTTTCATTGGACAGCTTCCGGGCAAACAGGTCGACATCTTTTTGCACCTTGGCGATCTCCTTCTCCAGGCGTTTTTCCTCTTCTGCGATATCCACCAGTCCGGCAAGAGGCAAACAGATTTCGACGTCTCCAGCCACCTGGGTGGCCACCTGTTGCGGGCGCTCAAGAGCTTGGCCGATATTCATTTCGCCAACCTTGCCGAGCACGCGGATTGCAGCAGCGCCCTGTTCGAGGATGCTCTGCGCCCTCGCGGTCTTGCAGTCGAGCAGCGCAGCGACCTGCCTGCCGGGCGGGACATTCATCTCACCGCGAATATTGCGGATTGCCCGAATGACCTCCATGACCAGCTCCATGCGTTCGGCCCCATCGGCGTCGATCGGCAGCCCGGCACCATCCGGGTAAGCGGCCTGCATAATCGATGCACAGGGCCGATCGCCCGGCAAGGCCTGCCAGATTTCCTCGGTTATGAAAGGCATGAACGGGTGCAGCAGGCGCAGCAGCTGCTCAAGCACCGTAAAGAGGACACTCTGCACCCTCGCCCTGGCCTTGGGGTCGTCGCCATAGAGATCGTCCTTGGCCATCTCGATGTACCAGTCGCAGAAGTTGTGCCAGGTAAACGCATAGAGCGTGCTGGCCGCCTCGTTGAACTTGTACTCGTCGAGGGCCTGGCCGGTCAGACGGATCGTCTCTTCCAGTCGGGTCAGAATCCACCGGTCGGCATCAGAGAGTGCCGGCGTGCCCAGGTCGATCGCTACCGGCTGGCAGCCTTCTAGGTTCATGAGTGTGAAGCGGCTGGCATTCCAGAGTTTGTTGCAGAAATTGCGGTAACCGGCAATGCGCTCCGTGGACAGCTTGATGTCGCGCCCCATGGCGGCAAAAGAGGTCAGGGTGAAGCGGAAGGCGTCGGCACCGTATTCGTCTATGACGT
>JAHEEU010000223.1 GCA_024640545.1 Geobacteraceae bacterium | reverse complement strand
CCAGGTAGTCAGCCCCGGCGCGCAGGGCGTCGCCGGGGGTCATAACCCGCTTCTGGTCATCCTGGGATGCGAAAGACGGGCGCACTCCCGGGGTCACGATCAGGAAGTCATCGCCGCAGGCAGCGCGAATCAGGGCGACCTCTTTCGGCGACGCGACGACCCCGTCCATGCCGGCATCCTTTGCCAGTCTGGCCAGTTTCGGCACCATGACCTCGACGGGCCGGTCGATACCGACTCCGCGCAGGGTCTCTTGATTCGACGAGGTCAGGATCGTCACGGCGAGCAGGATGGGGCGCCGCGGGTTGCCGCGCGGGCAGATCTTGTCGACCTCGGCAACCAGCCTGGACATCATCTCGAACCCGCCCAGGGCATGGACGTTGAACATCCTGACCCCGAGGCGCAACGCCTCGAGGCCGGCCATGGCCACGGTGTTCGGGATATCGTGGTACTTGAGGTCGAGGAACACGTCGGCACCGCCGGCCTGGACCAGCTTGACGACTTCCGGGCCACACCTGGTAAAGAGCTGCTTGCCGATCTTGAATACCCCGACCTGCCCCTGCAGGCGGTCAACCCAGCTGCGGGCTTCTTCCAGGGTCTCGACATCCAGGGCGAAGATCAATCTCTGCTTGGCATCATTCATCGTCATTTCGTCCTATCAGGGCCTGTACGCGGGTCGAGACATCCTGGACCCGCTTGATCAGCTCCGCAGAATCAGTCGCACCCAGCTCGCGGCGCGCAGCGATACACTCCATGTAAATCAGTTCACTGAGGGAATCGGCAAGCAGGCGCAGCTTGTCGCCTTCCTCGAGACCGGCGAGATTGGCGAGGATGCGTCCACCATCCACCGAACCGTCTTCTTTGAGGGTGGTTTGCCTGAAGACATAGGAAAAGGGTTGCGGCAAATCCCGCAGGAAGAATGACACCTCCTCGCGGAATTGCGGATTCCGGTTGGAGACGACACGATGCAGGGCGACCAGCACCCCATTGAAGATGGTGACCACTTCGCCCAGCACCCCTTCAACCGCCACGGACGGCACTTCCTCCATGACCACGACACCGCGTTCCACCATCTGGCTGAGCAGCCTCAGAGCGTCGAAATCCCCGGAACCGGAGCGGCGCAGCAACTCCCTGACATCGTTAACCCCGGAGTGGATCAGGGCGATCATCTTCTGGGAGACGCTGTCGAGGTCGTTGGGAACCTGGCCGGTGGCCACCGGGATGGCATCCAGCGACTTGACCTTCTGCATGTAGACCGCCCGCTCGTCGACCCGGCGCAACCCTTCCATGATCAGGTTCTGGGTGTTCATGGAGAGGCTGACCAGCTTGTCTTCGGCCGGTGCGGCATCGACGAAGGCGAAGCAGCCTTCATGGAAGGTGAACAGGTTGTAAACGATGGTTTCGACCTGGTTGCGGGTCGCCGCCCAGAGGTCCTTGGCGGTGATGATGTTCCGGTCGACGAGGACTTTGCCGAGCGCCAGCTCGCCGTCGGCGAACTGGCGGACGCCCTGCAGGACTCCCCGGTCGAGCTTGCCAAGGCTGTAGAGGATCTCGACGATTTCCTCTTCCGGGAAGGTGCTCGCGGCGTGCGCGATTTCACCGTTCTTAAAGTAGAGCGTCTTGCTGCCGCCGGACAGGCCGAAATGCAACAGGCCAGACTTGCGGAACATGTTGAAAAAAGAGAGCAGGTCGACAACCCCGACATCGCCGAGCTGACCGGCCATCTGCACCTTGCTGCCGTCGACCGCGGTTTCCAGCAGGAGGTGGTGGTCGGAGTACGATGACAAGCGCAGGGACCGTTCTCCGACGGCCCTCACCACGCCGGTGGGCAGGATCAGCCGGCCGTCCTTGTCGATGCGTATTTCACTCATTGGCGTCTGTTCCAGCGACACGGCTAAAGAGCTGCGCGCACCTGTTCGGCAATCCTCGCCGCAGCCCCGGCGATCGGCAGCATGGTGCGCTCGCCGCTGCGGCGCTCCTGGAGTTCGAAGGACTGCTCTTTGAGGCCGCGCGCGCCAACGTTGATACGCAGCGGGATTCCGAGCAGATCGGCGTCCTTGAATTTGCTGCCGGGCCGCTCATCGCGATCGTCAAGCAGCACCTCGATTCCTGCATCGAGCAGCTGTGTGTAAAGGGCTTCCCCGGCGGCGAGCACCGCTTCGTCATTCGGGTTCAACAGGGTGACGATCACCTGGAAAGGTGCCAGCGGCATCGGCCAGATGATGCCGTTCTCATCGTGGTTCTGCTCGATGGCGGCAGCGGCAGTCCGACCGACGCCGATGCCGTAGCAGCCCATGACCAGGATGCGCTCCTGCCCCTGGTCGTCGAGCACGGTGGCATGCATCTTTTCCGAGTACTTGGTCCCCAGCTTGAACACGTGGCCCACCTCGATGCCGCGCCAGGCTTCCAGTTTGCCCGAACAGCGCGGGCACTCGTCACCTGCCTCGGCTTCGCGCAGATCGACAAATGCCTCGACCTGGAAGTCACGACCGTGATTGGCTCCGGTCAGGTGGAAATTCTCCTCGTTGGCGCCCAGGCCGAAATCGCTCATCACGGCCAGGTCCTGGTCGGCGATTACCCGGCAGGAGATGCCGATCGGCCCTGAGAACCCGGTGGGTGCACCAGTGAGCTTTCTCACCAGGGCTTCATCGGCGAGCTGGATATGTTTGCAGTCGAGGTAGTTGCAGAGCTTGATCTCGTTGAGTTTGCGATCGCCCCGCAGCAGTACGGCGATCGTCTCCTCGCGCTCGTTCTGGAGGACGAGGGTCTTAACCATCTTCTGCGGTGTTTCCTTGAGAAACGCCGCGACGTCGTCGATACTTTTCAGGTTCGGGGTCGCCACCTTGCCCAGCGGCATCCCGGGCGCCGGCGCTTGGCCGACGGCGGGCCGCAGCTCGGCTTTCTCGACGTTGGCGGCGTAATCGCAGCTGTTGCAGGAGACGATGGCATCCTCGCCGGTATCGGCCAGCACCATGAACTCATGGGAGAAGCTGCCGCCTATCGTGCCCGAATCGGCCTCCACGGCGCGGAATTCCAGGCCGCAGCGTTCGAAGATAAGCCGGTAGGCCTGGTACATCTTGCGATATGAGACATCGGCGCCAGCGTCGTCGATATCGAAGGAGTAGGCGTCCTTCATGATGAATTCGCGGCCTCGCATCAGGCCGAAACGCGGGCGAATCTCGTCGCGGAACTTGGTCTGCACCTGGTAGAGATTCAGGGGGATCTGCCGGTAGGAGCGCACGGTGCCACGCACGATCTCGGTCACGACTTCCTCGTGGGTGGGGCCCATGCAGAAATCGGTCTCCTTGCGGTCCTTGAAACGCAGCAGCTCCTTGCCGTACTCCTGCCAGCGGCCGGACTGATGCCAGAGCTCGGCGGGCGACACGGCCGGCATCAGCAGCTCGATGGCCCCGGCGCGGTTCATCTCCTCGCGCACGATGTTCTCAACCTTGCGGATCACCCGCAGGCCGAAAGGCAGGTAGTCGTAAATTCCGGCGGCCACTTTGCGGATCATGCCCGCGCGGGCCATCAACTGGTGGCTGACGACCTCGGCATCGCCCGGAGTCTCTTTCAACGTCGGCAAAAAGTACTGGCTGTAACGCATCTGGTAACCTCTGGATAAGATAATGGCCCCCTTCGTTACCAAAGAAGGCCCTTGAAATTAGCTTATTTCCGGGTCGATTGCAAGGAGTGATGAACGCTCAGGAGCGCCGCTCTTCGGCAAGCCGCAGGGCCTCTTCGACCAGGGCGTTGGCCAGCTCCTCCTGCGGGACCTTGCGCACCACTTCGCCCTTGCGAAACAGCAGCCCCTGCCCCTGGCCGCCGGCAATGCCGAGATCGGCCTCGCGCGCTTCCCCCGGGCCATTCACCACGCAGCCCATCACAGCGATACTGATGCGGCAGGGCAGATCGCGCAGGCGCTGCTCGACCTCTTCGGCGATTTCGATCAGGTTGATCTG
>JAHEEU010000064.1 GCA_024640545.1 Geobacteraceae bacterium | reverse complement strand
TTTTTTTATGGATGCTTGGCCATGACTTTCGGCAGCCAGGTGACCGCTTCGGGCCAGAAGACCACGATCACCAGGCAGAACAGCTGGATGGCAATGAAAGGGATGATCCCGCGGTAGATGTGGGCAGTCGAAACTTCGGGCGGCGCCACCCCTTTCAGGTAAAAGAGGGAGAAACCGAACGGCGGCGTCAAAAACGAGGTCTGCAGGTTGAGCGCGATCAGGATGCCGACCCAGAGCAGGTCGACTCCCATGTGCGCGAAAATCGGGGCAACCACCGGAACGATGATGAAAGTGATCTCGATAAAATCGATAAAGAAGCCGGCAACGAAGATCACCAGCATGACGATGAGCAGGAAATGGTGCGCCTCGAGTCCGGCTTCCATGATCAGGCCGGTAATGTAGCGGTCCCCGTTGAGTCCGCGAAACACCAGGCCGAAGGCGGTCGCACCGACCAGCAGGATGAACACCATGCAGGTCAGTTTGGTGGTGCCGCGCATCACCTCGCGCAGGGTGTACATGTTCAGCTTCTTCTGCCAGAGGGTCAGCAGCGTCGCGCCCAGGGCGCCGACGGCGGCCGCTTCGGTCGGCGACGCGATCCCCGCGAAAATCGAGCCGAGCACCGCCAGGATCAGGAAAAAAGGGAGCAGAAAAGCGCGGACAATCCGGCGATACATCCCGACTGCGCGGAAATCAGCCAGTTCCTCGGCAGGCATCGCCGGGGCGGAGTTCGGTCTGAAAAACGCGATCAGCAAGATCCACAGGACATAAAGGACGACCAGGATCAGACCCGGGATGACGGCGCCGATGAACATGTCGCCGATGGAAATGTTCATGACGCTGCCGAGCAGCACCAGCACGATACTCGGCGGGATAATCTGGCCGAGGGTGCCGGCCGCACAGATGGTGCCGGTCGAGAGTTCCTTAGAATAACCGCGCTTCAGCATGGTCGGCAGAGACAGCAGTCCCATAGTGACCACGGTGGCGCCGACGATCCCGGTCGAAGCGGCCAGCACGGCACCGACCACGATCACCGAGATCGCCAGCCCGCCGCGCAGTTTGCCGAACAGCATCGCCATGGTTTCCAGGAGTTCTTCCGCCAGCCCCGATTTCTCCAGCATCAACCCCATGTAGACAAACAGCGGCACCGCGATCAGCACGTAGTTAGTCATGGTGCCCCAGATCCGCAACGGCAACAGCTGGAAGAAACCCAGCCCGAAGGTGAAGTAGCCGAAGATCAGGGAGACGCCGCCCAGGGTGAAGGCAACCGGGTAGCCAAGCAGCAGCATGGCGAAAACGACACCGAACAGGATCAGGGAAATATATTCAGGCATGGAGTTTCTCTTCTCTACTCTCCGGAGCAGTCTGGATCGCGTTAAGAGGCTTGCCGACCAGGGTGCTGAAGGAGCGCAGCGCTATGGCAACCCCTTGCAAAAGCACCAGAGCAAAGCCGCCCGGGATCATTGCTTTCAGCAGGTAGCGGTAGGGAAGTCCGCCCGGATCGGGGCTGGTCTCATGGGTCAGGTAGCTCATGCTGATAAAATTCTGGCTGGTCCAGATCACCAGCAGGGAAAACGGGATCAGGAAAACCAGACTGCCGACCAGGTCGATGATCGCCTTCCCGCGGGGGGAGAGCAGCGTGTAGAAGACATCGACCCGGACATGGCTGTCCTCCTTGAGGGTATAGGCGGCGCCGATCAGAAAGAGCACGGAGAAGATATGCCATTCCATTTCCTGAACCGCGACACTGCTGCTGCGGAAAAGATAACGGGTAATGACATCGAAGCAGACCACCACGACCAGAAGGGTGCTCAACCAGGAGATAAAGTGACCGACCCGGTTGTTCAGACCATCGATCAGGCGCACCACCAAGTGTATGGTTTTCATGTAAGCCTCCGGAGAAAGCGGGCAGGAATAACATTGCAATTTAATGCGAGTGAATGGCGTCTGTCAATGCCGGCCTTGCTTATATGACCATTTTGGCGAGATTCCCCGGGAAACCTGTGTGAATGTGTCTATAAATGCAGGGCCTCATGATAAAACTCAAAACGCTACAAGATTGTAATCGACACCCATTTCTGTTAAGTTTGCGCCTCTGAATTCTATTATTGGAGTATCGACAATGCGCGTACTATCCGGCATCCAGCCCTCCGGCTCCCTGCACCTCGGCAACTACTTCGGCATGATGTCGAAGATGATCGCCTACCAGGAAGAAACCGAGCTGTTCTGCTTTATCGCCAATTACCATGCCCAGACCTCCCTGAGCGACGGCAAGGCCCTGGCCCGCGGCACCCTTGAAGCCGCCGCCAACTTCCTGGCCCTCGGCATGGACCCGGAGAAGAGCACCTTCTGGGTGCAGTCCGACCTCCCCGAGGTCCAGGAGCTGACCTGGATTCTTTCCAACTTCACGCCGATGGGGCTGCTCGAACGCTGCCACAGCTACAAGGACAAGGTCGTCAAGGGAATCGCCGCCAACCACGGCCTGTTCGCCTACCCGGTGCTGATGACCGCCGACATCCTGCTTTTCCAGAGCGACAAGGTTCCGGTCGGCAAGGACCAGAAGCAGCACGTCGAGGTGGCCCGCGACATCGCCATCAAGTTCAACAACGAGTACGGCGACGTCTTCACCCTGCCGGAACCCGAGATCGACGAAGAGGTCGCCACGGTGCCGGGTCTCGACGGTCAAAAGATGAGCAAGAGCTACGGCAACACCATCGACCTCTTCGCCGAGGACAAGGCGCTGCGCAAGCAGATCATGCGCATCGTCACGGCTCCTATTCCGGTCGAAGACCCGAAGGACCCCGACGCCTGCAACGTGTACAAGATCTTCCGCCTCTTCCTCGACAAGGCCGGCGATGCCGTTTTAAGGGAGCGCTACCAGGCCGGCGGGCTGGCTTTCGGTGACGTCAAGCAGGAGCTGTTCGAAACAGTACGCGACTACTTTTCGCCCATGGCCGATTACCGCAGGGAGCTGCTCGCCAACCCGGACGGGATTCGCGAGACCCTCGCCAGGGGAGCCGACAAGGCTCGCTACGCAGCGAGCAAGACGCTGCGCAAGGTACGCAAGAAGACCGGCCTGGTTTACTGAGCCTCTCATCTGGACAAACCAGGGGCGGCAGATTTGAAATCTGCCGCCCCTGGTCGTTAATTCGGCGGTGGTGGTTTTTCTCATGCCGTCAAGCCCCGCCGGCCAAAGCCTCCCGCAAGCTCGCCCCGATATCCCTTTGCAGGATCTGCCAGCTCCCCGGAACGCCTGTCACCAGGCGCTGGTTGATCTCCAGCTCGACCGCCAGGTAGCGATCCCCGGCATACTGTCGACGGTAGCCCGACTGGTGACCGTCGCTGATGCCCCGATACGGGTCGTTCATGCGCACCCGCAGGTCAGGCCTGGCCCTTCGCAGTGCTCCCTGCAGCGACCGGGCAAACACCTTTTCCCCAGCCCTTTGCGGGTCGTAGAGAATGCCGATATCCGTCGTCCGCTGCTTGCCGTCGAGCACCGGGGTGAAGGAGTGAACCCCCAGGTGCAGCACCCTCTGCCCTGCGCCGATGTGTGCCGCAATCCTTGCAGAGACGCCCGCCCTGAATGGCCGGTAGAAGGACTCCAGCAGCCAGTCCCTGCCCGCCGCATCGAGCTGGCGGCTGAACTCCGACCAGAGCGCCCGGTTGTGCGGCGACCGGTTATGGTCGACCAGCAGCCGGGTGATACGGCCGACAAAGCAGGGCGCCTGGAGCGCTTCAGCGAGATATTCGGCCAGCTCGAGGGCCCCGGCATCGTACCCCCGGTGGCTGGCCAGGACCGCTTCATGACTCGAGAAGAGCTCAAGGAACCTCCTGGGAACCCGGTTCACGGCGTGCTCGCAGCTGATCAGCAGGACCTGTTCAGGCACGGAACAATACGCCTTCCTGTAGGCAGTCACAGAGTTCCCGGTAGACCGCGGCCAGGCGGTCCCGGTCCGGGTCGTCGCCCAGCGCAGCGAGCAGGCGCCTGGCGAGGGGGCCCTCATCGAAAATCACCTGCAGGGCCGACCAGGCCTCGTTCTGGTGCGGAATCAGGCGCTCCGCAAGGGTCTGCCAGAGTTCTCCCACCGTCATGCTGGCGGCGTCCACGCCGAACAGGGCCAGGTAGCGGGCATCCTCGATCAGGCAGCCGCGCCCTTCCCTGAGCACGGTCGTGAAAATTCCGGCCAGCTGCGATTCGTGCCAGGCCTGCTGGGCTTCCCGGGTTGCCCGGGTTTCCGACACCAGTTCCCGGATCACCGCCACGACCAGCTGCTGGATCGCCAGGTCGGCAGCCGGGCATTCCTGGACGTCGAGCAGGCGGATTTCAATGGTGTTGCGTTCGAACCGGGCGATGGCGCCCCGCGAGTTGAGCCACTCTTCCTGGAGGATGCCGGCCGGATCGTGGGGTGCGATGTCCCGGTACATGGCCTCGAGAATCACCTTCTGATAAGCCTCTCGGGTGAACGCCGCTTCGGGGATGACTTGGCCGGTGATCGACGGGATACGTGCCTGATTGAAGCGGTAGACCTCGAGCCGGTTGTCGAGCAGCCCGGTCACCTTGCCGCCCACCACCGGGCTGGCCGCGGCGATCGCCGGCAGCAGCGGCAAGACCAGGCGCACGGCAGCGTGCAGACGACCGAACTCGTCGTCATCGGCAAACGGCAGGTTGAGATGGGCGCTCTGCAGGTTGCTCCAGCCATGCCCGCGACAGCCGAAGACCTGGTTGTAGGCATTGTAGATGTCCCGGTTGCCGTGCGGCCAAAGCTTGGTCTCGATATCCGGGTCCATCCAGGGATGCATGGCTCCGGGCATCAGCATGCCTGAAAACGGCTCGAGCAGGCGGTTGATCTCCAGGGCCTGTCGGGAGAACTCCCCGGCCAACCCTTCGAGGGCTTCGGCGGGGCCGTTGGTCTTGAGCTCGACGACGTGCAGGACCAGCTCGTTCGACCAGCGCAGCGGCCCGCGCTTGACCTCGTTGACGGTGCGGCCCGCGGCCGCCCTGAGCAGGGCATCGGTGACCGGCAGCACCGCCAGCGTCTCGCGATGAACGATCATGTACTCGAGTTCGACCCCGTAGCCCTGGAAAAGTCCAAGTTTCCTGCGTGTCACCAGCCCCTCCCTTTGCGTTGTTCGACGCGCCTGAACATCACGCGCATGATCCGGTCGTAGAGCTCATCCTTGAGGATCTGGTCTTCCACCCCGGCATCGATGTTCGGGTTGTCATTGACTTCGATAATATAGACCTGGTTGCCGACCTGCTTGAGATCGACACCGTAGAGGCCGTCACCGATCAGGTTGGCCGCTTTCAGTGCCATGCGCAGCACCGGCGTCGGCAGGTGCTCCACCGGCAGGGTGTCGAAACGGCCTTCGGTCTTGGCCCCGTCACCGTCACGTTTGAGGATCTGCCAGTGCTGCTTGACCATGTAGTAGCGGCAACCGTACAAGGGCTGTCGATCGAAGATCCCGACCCGCCAGTCAAAGGATGTCGGCAGGAACTCCTGGGCAATCACCAGGTCCGATTTGGCGAACAGGCGGTCGAGCTTTTCCTTGAGCTCCGCCTGGTCGGCAGCCTTGACGACGCCTTGCGAAAACGAGGAATCCGGTTGTTTGAGCACCACCGGGAAACCGAGCTCCCCGGCGATCTGGCTGCGGTTGCCGCGATGCACGACCAGGGTCCGGGGGGTCGGCACCTTGTGCCGCTCGAGGATCTCGGCCAAGAACACCTTGTTGGTGCACTTGAGGATCGACTCGGGGTCATCGATCACCACCAGGCCTTCCGCCTCGGCCCGCCGGGCGAAACGGTAGGTGTGATGGTTGACGCTGGTCGTCTCGCGAATGAAGAGGGCATCGAATTCGGCGAGGCGCCCGAAATCGTCGCGGCTGATCTGTTCCACGGCGAACCCGTGCCTCTGGGCTGCCCGCTCGAAGCGCTGCAGGGCCCTGACGTTCGAAGGGGCATCGCTGTCATCGTTGCTGACCAGGATGGCCAGATCGTAACAAGCCCGGGCCCTGGCTTTCGGCGTGCGATAACGTCCCGAAAAGTAGGTGCCGGCGGCTTCGAGCATGAAATCGTGATGGTCTTCCGACACGTCGCTGACCGCGACCGGGCCGATGCTCTGCAGCAGCCACTTGTTCATACGGATGCTCCAGGTGAACTGGGCACGCAGCAGGGGTGCCGGAAAGAGCCCGAACAACTTCTGGCTGAGCCGCTCGTAGCGTTTCGCCAGGTTGCGGCCGAAGTAGATGCTCAGGGTAAACTCCTTGCTCTGCAGCGGGCTGAGGTTCTTCTGGATCAGGTCATCGAGTTCTTCGGAGATGGTCCGCACGATGACCTGGGATTTGAGGTCCTGGATCGTCTGGACGCCGGGAAGCGGCCGGTGTCCGCGGGCCTCCGCGAGCAGGGAGACGTAATAACCCAGGCTCTGGTAGCGGTAGGAGCGACAGAGGTTGAAGACCTTCAGAGCCTTACGGGCGGTAAAGCTCGAGTCGGTGAGATACTGGCGCGCGGCGACAACTTCCACGTCCGGGAGGGCGTGGGACCAGTCGACAGGGTCATCGACGACGATCAGGGTTGGCATGCGGGTCCTTTCTGTGCAGGGGCGGCTCGATGATGATCAGGTTGCCGTCGTAGGTGAGCACCCCGATCAGGATGGCATTGATCACGCGGGCGATCGGGCTGCGATAATTCTGCCCGGCACCGAGAAAATTGGTATGCAGGGGATCGGCAATCAGGACTTCGCGGGTTTTGCGGTCGTAGCCGCACAGCACCACGAAATGCCCCGACGGTTCACCGCGGATGTCGTCGTAATCGCAATTCGGACCGAACTCGCGAGGGCTGCGATAGAGGAAGGTCGCGCTCAAGCCGGTGATGATCGGCAGCTGCCGCTTGAGAAAACGTCGGATCAGCGCAGGCGTCAGGTCGGCCAGGCGCAAGCGGCCGCCGAGGCGGAAAAACTCCAGGTAGGCTTCGGTCGTCGTATGCAGCTTCGGATCATCCTTGACAGCCATCTGCGCGACGAGCCGCGCCCTTATATCCGGACCATTCGGCTCCAGCCAGGTCGGGTCGAAGAGTTGCATCTTGTAGGTGTAGATCGTGGCGCGGTAACCCTTGCGCAGGGCGTGGCAGGCCAGCCAGACGCCCAGCGTGCCACCCCCTTCCAGCATGGGGACTTCACTGATGACTTTTTCGAGCGGCAGGTTCTCTCCGAAATAGCCGTAGACAGCCTGCAGGCAGGTCGGGCCGCAGGTGATCTCGTCCGGTTGGGCAAGGATGTTGAGGGTGAGCCGGGTCTCCATTGAAGATGTCCGGTCACATCCTCGAATAGCCGAGATTGGCATGACGGTTTGTGACGGATGTCCATTATAACAAGGATTCTGGAAACGCAATTGAAAATCGGGGGAGACCTGCGGCCGCGGATATTCTGGTCTGGCCTTCCGGATCATTGTCGGAGCAGAGAGGATGACCCGGCGACTGCCTCGGGCGTGGAACGCTGTCGACAGACTGTACAGATTAAAGGGGTGACCTTTCCCGGGGTCACCCCGGCAGACATCCCGGCGGCATCGGGCAGGTGCGCAAACAGCTCGACCGGCTAATTCTTGTAGTTGTCCAGCAGGTACTGTCCGGCAGTGTTGGCGATATAATCTTTCAGATTCTCGTCGCTGGCGCCGATTGAAAAGCCGCCCGTCATCGCGTCGGCCTCAAGCTTTATTCGGGGATTGGCAATTTGTTGGCCGGTCTCCTTTTCGGTAAGGACCAGGTCCAGGTCAATGCTCGAGTTCCCTGCCAGGGCACCGGCCCAGAACCTTGCTCCTCCGCTGACGATCTTCAGAGATGCCAGTCGAGGTTCTATCGCCAGCGTGCCTGAATGATCTCCTTTCGGCACCGCATTCCAACGATCCAGCATCGGCTGTACTATCGCCTTGAGCCTCATCTCCAAATCCTGGGCTTCCTTTACTTTCCCCTCTTCAACCTGCACCGCGGGGCTCAAAACCATCTGCTGCAGTTCAAAGTGCGCATAACTCGCCAGGGGTTTGCTAGGCGGCATCAGCCTCGCCGACTCGGTGACGGCAACTGATTTGAGCTTCTCCGGAGCCGCAGCGCACCCGACCAGCACCAACATTGCTATCAAGACGATCGTTTTCGTTCTCATCTTTTCCTCCCGACGCGGACCTTAAGGCTAAATTATCGTAAATCTTTACCTTTTTAAATAACTTTATGTCGCTCCGGACAATGCTTGCAAGGCCAACTTATTCCCTCAGTTGTGCTACACACTGTGCAGATTAATCGACACTGGGGCGCTGCCTAACTTGAGGAATTTACAACCATCGCAGGGGACCAGCAGATTTCACCACAACACAACTCAAGATCCCCTTCACTTCTTAAATAATCCATGGAAAAAACAAAGTCAAAACAAATAATTGTCGGTTGGTATACGCTGTTTAAGTCAAACCTGGCCGGCCAGCATCTGGAAGCTACGGCATGGCACTTGTGGTTTCAAGTGCAGAAGTGTTCTCTTGTCCTGCTGTGTTGCAACTCCCGCCTTCCCTGCCATACTTATGCTAATTCGTTCAAGTCATTCGACGTGAAGGATGTCTTCAGGGAGGCCGTCATGACCATCTACCGCAAATGGTATTGCAGTTGCAGGGGGAAACCGGTTGAACTCACGACCGTGGAAACCGCCGAAGACGAACCCGTCGAACCGGCCTGTGAGCGCTGCGGCGCCTCGCCCTCCTCGGACCCCCGGCATACCATTTCCTACCGGGACGAGAACAACTGGGAGGATTGAAATAGCCGTGAGCCGGTTAGCCCGCCGCAGTTTGTCTCACCCGACAGGCTGATGGCCGTTTGCAGCCTCACGGGTAAACATGACAAACGCCATGGAGGGCCTTTTGCTGGCTTCGCGCACCACGAACTGGACGCTGTCGAAGTGCCAGCCCTGCAGCGTCCAGCGGTTCAGCACTTCCTCGATCGATTCATCGGTAACCACGGCAAGTTCCACGACCTTGTATTCGATCATTGACTGCTTCCTCCCTCGGTAAACGGCTGTCCCTGACCTGGTCTTTAAATTTTCCGTTCTATAACCAATCAATAGGGCCTTTGGCCGGCAAGTCTCAAAGACACCAGGTAAAGGCGCTGGATTCTGGATAAAACGCCCTGGAGCATGGCGTTCCATGACCCGCCACGAACGAGCGATTTTCCCTTGGTGGCCTGGGACTCAGCGGCGGGTTTTTGGGCTTCGGTGACGAGTCCTTAAACTTATAACTTGCCTGCGGGAACCAGGTAAAGCATTCACTTGGCGGGCCGGCAACCATATTGATAATCTTTTATCCTATAAGATAAAACAACTTTTTATCCCCATGTTCATCCAAATTTTAGAAAAAGTTAATTCTCTTGGAATTTCGTACACTTTTAGCAAACACTCCCATGAAATGGTGATTTTTGCAAAAATTTTAGGTTGACATCTTTTTAGAACGACGT
This sequence comes from Geobacteraceae bacterium, assembly GCA_024640545.1. Taxonomy (GTDB): domain Bacteria; phylum Desulfobacterota; class Desulfuromonadia; order Desulfuromonadales; family BM103; genus JAHEDT01. The sequence goes on along the minus strand of JAHEEU010000064.1, from coordinate 4,679 downwards.
ATCATGTCGCAGAAATTACCACCCCATTATGTGGTTGTTTTTCCCGAATAAGTATCTTTAAATAAATCTCACAATCCGCTGGACACGTCTCCCTGAAGAGTGGCCTGGCTGCTGTACATGATAGGAATCCTTAGCTTTTATGACTTGCGGAGCATCCTGGGTGCCTCCGTCATTTATTGGTTTGGCAATTACCAAATCTAGTTTTTTTGGAGAGAAGTTAGGCAAAAATACCGGAAAAGGAGTCACAGCTCATGGCGCACGGACCAGCAGTAAAACTCGGCAAAGACAACGCGGCCGCGTACAAGGCCAGAATCGGCATTTCGATGTTCATCGTCTACACCCTGACCTACTTCGGCTTTGTCGTCATCAACGCAGTCTATCCGGCACTGATGGAAAAAGTTTACTTCGGTCAGACCCTGGCCGTCCTCTATGGCTTCTTCCTGATCATCTTCGCTTTCGTTCTGGCGATCATCTACAACCACTTCTGCACCGCCGCCGAAGCGCGCATGAACTGATCAGGGAGGATCAAAGACCATGGTCTACACACAATCACCGCTGGCTATCGGCCTGTTTATCACCTTCGTTCTCTTCGTCCTCGGCCTCTCTTTCTACCTGGCCCGCCGGACGACTTCCGCCTCCGGCTATTATGCTGCCGGCGGCAACATCCACTGGTTCACCAACGGCATCGCCTTTGCCGGCGACTACCTCTCGGCAGCTTCGTTCCTCGGCATCTGCGGCATGATAGCAACTGCCGGCTTCGACGGCTGGATGTACTCGATCGGCTACCTGGCGGGCTGGATGGTTGCCCTGTTCCTGGTTGCCGAACCGATGAAGCGCCTCGGCAAATACACTTTCACCGACGCGCTCGACTCAAAATTCAACTCCAAGTCGATCCAACTGATGGCCGCGATCTCGACCCTGGCGGTTTCGGTCTTCTACCTGATTCCGCAGATGGTCGGCGCCGGTGTGCTGGTCCAACCCCTGCTCGGCATGCCCCACTGGGTCGGCGTCTGCATCGTCGGGGTCGTCGTGACCATCATCGTCGCCACCGCAGGCATGGCGTCGACCACCTACGTGCAGTTCTTCAAGGGCGCCCTGCTGCTGATCTGTTCGACCGTCGTGGTCATTAGCGTGCTGTTCCGGGGCCTCGGCACCGACCCCAACCAGGGTGGCAGCAAGGAGTACCACAAGTTCCAGACCCTCACCGCAGCGGTCGCCGACGGCAGCCTGCAGGTTGAAGGCTACCAGGTGGTGGACGGCATCGAATCTGAATTCGGCAAGGCCGGGTTCGTCAAGCTGGCCAAGGATGGACTGGAGTCAGTCTGGCACCTCAAGGAGAACGGCGCGGGCGGCTACACCCTGGACGAAGCCCTCTTCGTCACTGAAAATCCGGACGGAACCAAGCTCTTCAACGGCGCGCCCAAGGAAGACGGCAAGTTCTACCCTGTCGGCCACATCAAGGAGATCACCGTTGACGGCAAGGAGATCGCCCAGACCGGCCCGGTCGGACCGCTCGAGTTCCTGAACCGCTTCAAAGACAGCACCGTGGTCCTGTGGGGCAAGCAGTACGTCAAGGTCGGCGACAGCACCACCACCATCTACTACCAGAAGCCGACCCCGGGCAGCCGAATCCTGCGTCCCGGCCTGAAGTTCAAGGTCGACAACGCAACCGGCATGGAGAAATTCAACTTCATTTCGCTGATGCTGGCGCTGTTCTGCGGCACAGCGGCCCTGCCCCACATCCTGATTCGCTACTACACGGTTCCCAGCCAGGCAGCAGCCCGCAAATCGACCATTGTCGGCATTGCCGCCATCGGCTTCTTTTACATCCTGACCCTTTATCTCGGGCTTGGCGCCATGACCAACGGCGTCATCAACATGACCGACAACAACATGTCGGCGCCCCTGCTGGCGCTCTCCTTCGGCGTCGTGCTCTTCGCGGTGATTTCATCGCTGGCCTTTGCCACGGTGCTCGGCACCGTTTCCGGCCTGATCGTCGCCTCAGCCGGAGCCGTCGCCCATGACCTGATGGACAGGTTCCTCGGCATGAACATGACCGACAGGAGCAAGGTCATGGCCGGCAAGATCTCGGCCATGGTGATCGGCGCTATCGCCATCTACCTGGGGATTATCTTCGAGGGGATGAACGTCTCTTTCCTGGTCGGCTGGGCATTCGCCGTCGCTGCAAGCGCCAACCTGCCGGCGATCCTGATGATCCTCTTCTGGAAGAAGACCACCGCCCAGGGCGTGGCCGCTTCGATCCTGGTCGGCCTGACCTCTTCGCTCGGCCTGATCCTGGTCTCACCGGACATGTGGGTCCGCTACGGCCTGCTGCCACAGGACGCGCCGGTTGCCTTCAACAGCCCGGCAGCCATCTCGATCCCGGCCAGCTTTTTGGCACTGGTTCTCGTTTCCCTGGCCACCAGGAAGAAAGGCGCCCTGGTCGAGGAAGGCGCCGAAGCCTGAGCCTTGCCACGCGAGGCCTGATCTGCTAAATCACCGAGAGGGGCTGCCCCGGCAGCCCCTCTCTTTTCATTTCCACATCACACGCTAGCTTTACGGAAAGATTCTATGCGCCGATTTCGTTATACCCTGATCGCCGTCTGCCTGGTCCTGCTTTTCCTCGGCGGCAACGACCTGTTGCTCTGGTTCAACAACCAGGCGCCCCGGCAAGTGTCCATCGATCGCCTGGAGCAGTCCGGAGCACCGCAGGAATGGCTGCACGTCGTCAACGGTTACCAGGACCTGGACCGGGCCATCTCGACCTCCGGCTCCGTGGAGATGGAGGCCTTGCTGGTGCCCCTGCTCAAGGATGCCGATCAGGAGCAGATCAGGGTATTGATCGAGACCCGTCATCCTCAGCTGCTGAAGCTCTTCCAGGACTACCACTTCTTTACCGACACCCTCGCACAGAAGCAGGCCTTCCGCCGCGAGCACCATGCGGAGTTCAAAGGGCAGAGAGCAGTGACCGGGATGCTGGTGGACGGCCTGATCGCGCGTGGCAACCGGGAGAAGCTTTTAAAGCTGGCCCGGGAGACAGGCCTCGAGGTTGCGGATAACGTGATTTTTCTCAGCGAGGGCAAGGAGCCTGGGAAGTGGCGCGGAGTCTTCTTTACCGTGGTCGGCCTGCTCGGCCTGGTCAGGGTGGTCACCCGGAAGAAAGGGGACTGATGAATGAACGACTCCGCAGCAAGCGGCACGGGCAAGAAGACTTATTCTTCCTGAGCGGAGGCCTCTCCGTGCAGAGACGGGTCGTTGGCCACTGAAATCCGGTCCTTGCCTGCCGCTTTGGCCTGGTACATCGCCTGGTCGGCCAACCGCACCAGCTCGTCGTAGGACAGGAGGTTGTTGCGGGTAAAGGTGGAAACCCCCGTACTGACAGTGATCGGCCGGCTCTTGAGGCTTTCAAAGCGCAGTTCGCGAATCACCAGGGCCAGGCGCCTGGCCATCTCCAAGGCTCCCTCGAGTTCGGTGTGAGGGAGCAGCACGGCAAACTCCTCGCCACCGTAACGGGCGGCGATGTCACTTTCGCGCACAACCTCCCTGACGACACGACCGATATGCCTGAGCACTTCGTCTCCGTACATGTGGCCGAACTTGTCGTTGATCTGCTTGAAATTGTCGATATCGAAGAAGATCAGTGACAGCGGCTCTTTATGGCGGATCGCCCGTGAGAACTCCTTGTCGAGGCAGTCATAGAAATGCCTGTGGGTATAAAGCTTGGTCAGACCGTCCCGGATCGCCATCTCCTCGAGAAACTCCTGGGCGGTCTTCATGGATTCGAAGAGGGTCGCGTTTTCCAGCGCGTTCGCGGAGATGTTAGCAACCAGGTGGCAAAGCTTGTTGATCCGTTCGGAGTCCTCACCCTTCAGGGTTGTTGCCGTACGCAGGAGAAAAGTGCCAATGACGCTCTCTTTCTTGATAATCGGCACGACGATTATCGAGTTGAAGCCCAGTTCCTCGATATAGGGCCGAACCGACTCCATCAGCGGGTCGTGCCTGATGTCGTTGATAATCACTGCCCGCCTGGTTTCCAGCACTTTGCTGATTTCCGGATAACGCTCGAACTTCAGGACGATCTCGCCATCATTCGGCATGTCGCTGCTCGCCTTGACGATCAGGTCTCCGCTGCTGCTGATACTGACGATCGAGCAACGGACAACGTCGATGATGTCTGCCATCTTCTCGACGATGATCCGCAGGATCTTCATCGGGTTGCGTAACACGGAGATGGCGTCGGAGAGTTCGAGCAGCATCTGCATGTCGCGGTGTTCCAGGTTGCTGTAGTAGCTTTTGGTGCGGAGATGAGCATCGACCCTGGCAAGGATCTCCGGGGGGTACAACGGTTTGGTGAGATAGTCGTCGGCACCTGCCTGCAGGCCGCGGATGATCTCCTCTTTCCTGGCACGGGAGGAGAGCAGGATAACCGGAGTGCTCCTGGTGTGCCCCTCCTTCTTCAATTCCCTGCAGAGCTCAATGCCGCTTTTACCTGGCAGCTCGATGTCGAGAATGATCAGGTCCGGACGCAGGGTGGTGGCAAGCTTGACCAGGTCCTCTTTGCCGGTTGCCTCGACGACCTGATATCGCTCCTTGAGCACATCCTTGAGGATTTCCCGGAAGAATTTGTCGTCATCGATGACCAGAATGCTTTTCTTGTTCATCATCAATCCAAGGAAGCC
>JAHEEU010000063.1 GCA_024640545.1 Geobacteraceae bacterium | reverse complement strand
GGAGGTATAAGTCGTTGCCGGTTTAAGCGGAACCGTGGGCTGCATGGTAACACCTTTAAAATCTGCATCAAATGTAACCGTTACAGGTTCACCGTCTATAGTTCCATATTCGAACGGGATGACGGGTTCACTGAAAGTCATTCTGAGATATGTGCCAACTGACACATTCTGTGCGCCGTCTTCTGGAAAAACCGTCAGCACCTGGGGAGGGGTCACGTCTTCCGTTGGTGATTGAGTTGAAAATATCCAGGAATAACTTGGCAGGGCATTCCCTGCCAGGTCTTTGATCACAGAACTCAGAGTGACGGTATATGATGCGCCGTCCTCAAGATCTACGTTGGGAGTGAACACTGCAGAGGTACCGGAATAAATGACATTGCCGGCAACAGACGTTGCACCGTTCTTTTGCAAAGTAAAGGTTTGAGCGTTGACTGTGGTGGGGTTGAGTGTTTCGCTGAACGTTACCGAAACGACAGTTTGCAGTGGCACATTCGCAGCGGCATTTACGGGGAACGTGCTGAGAACCACGGGCGGGGTGGTGTCTTCCGAGCCCCCTGGTGGAGGATTGACAGGAGGCGGCACATAAGTCGAGAAACGCAGTGTGTAGCTTTCTTCCATGGGGTTGCCTGCGAGGTCCTTGATCGCAGTGGTCAAAGTTACAATATAGGTGGAAGCTGGTTCCAAATCTGCATTGCTGAGAATTGCCGTCTTGTTGGTTGCATCGTATTGTATGCTGTAGCCTGGAACCGTTTGGTCAGTGGCATCATCGATTAATACAATACTTTGGGTGGATAATGAGGCAGGGGCTATGGCCTCACTGAAGGTCGCAGTAATGTCTCGGTTGAGCAAAACACCGGTGCTGTCTTGGGTTGGGTTTGTGGAAATGACAGAAGGAGCCACTGTATCGGCCGGCGGGGTCGGATCATCGCCGCCACCGCCACCGCCACCGCCACCACATCCAGTTTGACATATAATAGCAAGCATGGCCCCTAATAAAAGTAGTGATCTAAGCTTCATAATGCACGACCTTTCTTAATTTAGCTTGGGAGAATCAATGCTATTATAACAAACATGTCAATATTTGGCAGATACCCCTCACAACCAACCGGAGGTCTGTTACAAAATAAAGAATGGATCGTTTATCGTACCATGAATTAAGCCCAATTTAAGGTAACAGCCTCCCTTGAGAAAAACAACCAATTTAATGAATGACCCCGCCGCAAGCAGCGGGGTATCACTCGGGTAATTTACTTTATCAACGCCGCAAGCGGCGGGGAATATGACCCCAAGTGATTTAATTAAAGCAGTTCCATATAAAACTCAATAGAGACAAAGTTTTAAGGTTATATGCCTTTGGCTATAGAGGCTGTGGCCGCGTATTTTTGGAACAATCCAGAGAAACTGCCTCTTGGAATTTACTGGGTCAAAAGAATGCTGGCAAGGGAGACAATTTAATACAGGTCGGACTTCGGAATATAGGCAGCGCAACCGTGCTCCCTGGCGTCTTCTTTAATGATGTCCATTTCGGTGGGCATGATCACGGGCGTAAACTTTTTCTCTCGGTTCTTGGCCCTGATAAATTTAGCGACGTCATAGCCGTTTTGGACGGACATATTGAGGACCGTGATAACCAGGACGAATGATATTGAACTGGACGAGGCATCATATGAGGCGTTCCAGAGGGCAAAGGCTTCCTCTGCTGAATGGACCGTTTTGACATGAAACTCTTCTGGCAGAGCATCATGAATTATCTTGAGGAAGAAAGAACCGTCATCGATCACCAGAACATTCTTTTTCATTCAGCAGCCCTAACCCTGGCCATGGTTTGCAGGTCAAAAAGTCGCATGCAACGCTTTTTGAAACGAAGGTTTTCGTCTCGGACCTCGCGACACGACCATGGCACAGCATAGGACCCTACATGATCAGCATTTCCTTTCTGGCATAGATCACAGCGAGGATCGTTGCCGGGTCCTTGCCGTGGCACGAGACGACATGCGGCAGATTCGAATCGAAATATATGGAATCCCCGGGGTTCAGGGTGTCGGTATGGTCTGCGAGCCTGACATCAACCTGCCCTTCGAGCACGTAAAGGATCTCTTCGCCGTCATGTTGATTCGGCTCAACCTGGCGATCCTTATTGGGAGTGAGGGTGACCAGGAACGGCTCCATCTGCCGGTTTTGCTTTTGGTGGCCGAGGGATTCGTAGCTGTATCCACCGGTTTGGCCAGCGGCCGAATTGAACCGTGACACGGTTTTCCGGTCGTCACTTCTGACGATACAGAAAGGCGAGTCAGCGCTGTCGCCAAAAAGTTCTCCCACCGAGACCTGGAGAATTTTTGCCAGATTGATGATCGTTCCCAGCGGCGGCGAGGCCGTTTGTGCCTCGATCCCGGAAATGATGGACTCGGATATCCCGGATTGTTTGGCTAGATCTCCGATGGACAGGCCTTTTTCGACCCTGAGGGCCCTGATTCTATCTCCGACTGTATGACTCTTGCTCGGCATCGCATATCTCCTTAAGACACTAGAATGTCGTGAACCGACAACTGGATTTTGGCTTGCAGCGAATTGGCGCCGACAAGGCCATGCACTGAACTATTGGCGACATTTCCTTCTACATCATGAGCAGAAACCTGTCAATCCCGACACCGGCGGCAAACACCTCTTAACAGCCCGTAATCGTTATGTACTTTTCTTTGCCCAAGAGGATCTGGGGCAATACCGGGGATTGCCGGGCGAACTCTCCCGGCAGCCGATTCAGAACAGGAGCCTGTGTCGCACCGTCTTTGGCATGTGCGCGCCGATCGAAGCGACGCAAAATGCCAACAGCACCGTTGCCTGAGGCGGCAGGATGCCATGAAACACAGCACCCAGGAGCAGGATTTTCACCAGGGTAATCAACCCGCCCAGTTCACGATAAATCTGGCGGTGCCGCGACCATTCGGTGGCCATGAGCAGGAGGCCGCTGAGAAGAGCGAGCAACACATAGAAAGTAGGTGGTCCGGGAAGGCCACCGATCAGGTAAGCGGCAAGAAAGACCGCCGCCCCCACCTGGTGCACTGCTCTGGTCAGGATTGATAAATTCAAGACCCAAAAGGGCCGGTGTTCGATCCGGCCCATATTGGCACTCTTTTCACAACCGTGTCCGGCCTCTTCCTGCATGGATTGCCTCAAGGATATATCTTTCAGGTTCACGCCCAGATCGGGTTATATATCGGTAATTGTCCTTGAACAAGCGGATTCACCATAACGCGAGGCTTGATTTTTTTCAAAGCAAAACCGGCACGGGAAAGGGTCATGGGGATTCTGCCAGGGTCGCCCTCCCCCAGTAGTTGTAACTTGTCGGGCGCCATCCGGGAATATACATCGCCTGCAATTCCCTTATCCTGAAGCCGCCCTGCTCGATAAGTCCGGGGATCTCACGGTTCAGATGGCAGCCGCCTCCGATACGCTTCCAGACCGGGTTGATCATATTCTGCCAACGCTGAACATTTGCATCCGGCGCGGCGCCATGTTCACAGAACAGGAGCTCGCCACCCGGTTTGAGGACACGGGCCATTTCCTGCAGCGCCCGGCAGGCATCAGGGATGGTGCATAACGTGTAGGTGACAACGATGCTGTCGACGCATCGACTCTGCAGCGGGATCTGTTCCCCGGGCAAGTTGATGAATTCGACTTCAAATTTCACCGAATGCACCCGGGATTCGGCCATCCTGAGCATTTCCGGTGACGGGTCGAGGCCCCACACCTTGTTCACCTTGTCAGCGTCATAGTAGGGGAGGTTCAGGCCAGAGCCGATGCCGACCTCCAAAACCCTGCCGTGGGCGAGATGGACAACCTTCTCACGCTGACGCATCGCTGGCCGCAGACTGCATGCCATGTGCACCAGGTTGGGCAGGATGTGCTTGTCGTATAGTTGCATGGTTGCTTCACCTGAGAGCATTCGGCAAAAATCCTGAAGCATATGCTCAGCTACTGTCAGGGCCCACTCCAAGACAAATCAAAACACGGCTAGTCCTGGCGAGTGATCTTCAGGATGTGCTTTGCTGTCTAGGAATCCCGGCAGGAGCCTCCGTCCCATGCGCGGGAATGCCAGGGGGACGACAGCTTGCAATGGCCACGGGGCGTTTGCACATGTGCAACCAGAACTGGCTTAGCCGCGGCTGAAAGCTGCCGAAAACTGATCGGGGCCTCAAGGTTGACTGCTTTCAAGAGGGCCTGGACGCGCAAAGGCTCCGGATGAAAGATCTCAAGCAACGTCAATGCACAACCGACATCCCTGAGGGTACCCGCAGGATGCGCCGGGCCCTGCCACTCGATCAGGGCCGGAGCAGCCCCACCCAGCGGCAGGCTGCCGTCTTGAGGGACGGTGATCCGCCAAGAGAGGTGACCGCGGCTCATGCTCTCGATGTTGCCAGTGATCGGGCCGCAGGCAAGGCTTGCAGAGCGGATGTCATCGGTACGCACGACCCACGCGGCGAGCAGCGGTGGCGAGTCCGGGGCGAGGTGGTCGAGTGCGAACCATCTCGGGTGCGGCGGCCTGGCTACAGAGGGGTCCGGAGCGATGACCTCAAGATAGCTCGATTCCCCGAGCCGCAGGAGCAGGTTGTGAGTCGCCATGCGGGGATGCGCCCCGCCCTGCTGCAGTTCTACGCCAAGAACCTTGCTGACGAAGGCCGCGCCGACCGCGAGATCCGGGGCAACGACGACGATGTGATCAATAACGGATTTCACCGTGGGCCTCCCCAGGAAACATGCCGGCAATCCTCTTGCGAGACTTGCATGCCTCAAAAACCCGGCCGAAATTATCGCTGAAATTCGACCGGGGCCCCTAGTTCACGTAGCCGCTGCCGATGGCAGAAAATGGCAGATCCAGACCGAGGGCCGGGACCTGCTTGCCAACCCAGGCAGTGAAAGTATTGCTGTTTGGCCCTGGAAAGACCTGATAAGTGGCTTTCCACGGATAAGCGCGCGCAGCCTTGTCAATGTCATCAATCAGCCTGTCGACCCCTGCGCCCCTATGCTCCTTGAGAACCCTAGGCCTCTCGCCAAACCAGTGCCGGTCAGGAACATCCCGGGTGATCCTGAGGACCGGTTGACCTCGATTGCCGCGCCAGCCGACCACGTCGTACACCGTGTAAGCAGCTTCCCCGGTCCGCTTGGCAGCAATCCAGGTGTGGATGGCAAACCAGCCACGCCAGCCCCAGGCCCTCGCGCCATAGACCTGAAGCACAGCTTCATCTGTGATCAAAGGGTCGGGGGCGATTCCGGCAGATTCACGACTGGCGGTGCGCCAATCCTTGCTGGACGAACAGTTGGACAGAACCAGCCCTGCCAGGACGACAAGCGGCAGCAGGAGCGTCATCTTCTTGTAAGTTCGCTTCATAAATTAACCTCTACGCAATCTTTACCTAATCAGCATGCCTTTGATTATACCCCAAGAGGTGTCGGCAATGAAACGGGTGGTCATAGTATTGCAAAATGCAGAGTAGACGAGCTGCCGACTTTCCAGAAGCCAACCGCTTTTCCCCGGGGAGCCCTCAGCAGACAACCTGTCCTTACCTGCCGAACGTTTGTGCTTGCTAAAGATCCCCAGACAAAGAAAAACCCCACAGTCATGTATTGACTGTGGGGCAACGAGTAGTGACTTTTTCTATGGAGATAGAACAAGAAGCAACATGTTCTGTTGCCGATATATTACCATTAAGGTTATGTATGTCAAGAGAGAAAAATCAGCCTGGGCGAAGGCTGCTCATGGCCAAGGGGCCGCTTTCCGGCCCGAGAGATGTCTGCAAAACAGCGGCAGCGCGGCAGCAAATCGGACCAGGGCTGCCGCTGGCAGATACCGTCAGTTCCCGGTGACCACTAGGCTCCTTTGTCATCAGCGGTTTGTGCATCATCAGGCACTTCGACTTTCTCTGGCGTCACCAGGTCGCCAAGGAACAGGCTGCCGTTATGAACAAAGAAACAGTTCTTGAAGCCTGCGGCCAACTCGGTAAGGCGCTCGGCATAGGATTCCTCATCGCCCTCTTTCGGAGAGGCCAGGCCGAGCAGGACGACGTCAGCATCGGCGCTCTCACGGTGCATGAGCTCGAGGATGCTTTCCTCATCATCCCTGACCGTGACATCGACTTCAGCCTTGATACGAATCTCAGGGATCAACTTGGCCAGGAACCGTTCGGTCTGTCCTTTCATGTGCTCATTCGAAGCGATACTCAGGATGCGGATACGCGCATTGCGCCAATCCGGGTTGCGGGTCAGCAGGTAGGCAATCAGCAGAAGCAGGTCGCCATTGCGTTTGAGACCACCCCACCAGACGTGAATATCCTGGACCAGGTCTTCACGAAAAGATTCGAGGGGATTGGTCTTACCAATGATCAGGCTCTTGTTGAGTCTCTCGAGGGGGCGGACAACGCGCAGGAAGTTGATCAGCCGCTCACGGTCATCGGGCCAGCCGACCAGGACGGTGTTGCTCTGCATCCCGGCAATGCCGTTGGACTGGGCGACGGCCAGAATCCCCCTTTCGACGTTCTGAACGATGTTCACTTCGCCAAAGGCAATGACCCCTTCCATTTTGAGGACGGCATTGATTTTTTTCTGGCGTTCCATGGTATCGACATCGAGGTCGAGGATATCCCCGTGATAAAGTTCGCAAATGGAGACAACGCCCCGGTTTTCGGCGAACCAGGCGCCAAAGCGGGCCAGGTCGAGACGTTTTTCAATTTTACTGACAAACACCAGGATATGCGGGCGCCAGTTGCGGGCCGTCATCGGCCGGTCATTGAGTTTGACCAACGCCCAGCGGATCAACGCTTCGTAGAGATCGCGCCGGACATCGCCCCAGGAGTCCTTGCGCACCCGCCGTTTGAGAAGCAGCCAGAGGGCCAGCTCGACAGCCATGGCAAAGATGGTCGCCGGCCAGTGGATCAGCAGCATGACCCCGAAACAGCCGAAACCGCCCAGCAGACTGAGCGTCCAGTGTATGTTCAGAGTCGGACGCCACGACGGGTTGCCGGAGAGATGTTCCAGGGCGGCAACGAGGTTGACCGTGCCATAGACACTCAGGAAGAACATGGTTGCCACCGTGGCGACGGTGTTCAGATCACCGAGGAAAACTGCCAACAGGCTCAAGATGAGCGTGATGATCATCCCCATGCGGGGCTCTTCTCCAGCCTTTTCGGAACCTGCCAGCCAGCGGGGCACCAACCTGTCCAGAGCAAGGGCCTGGAGTGTGCGTGGTGCACCGAGCATGGAGCCAACGGCAGAAGAGAAGATAGCCCCCCAGAGTCCTGGCAGGACCAGCCAGGGCCCGAGCAGGGCGATGCGATTCCAGATCAGGGGGTCATCGGTCAGGCTGGCCGCATCCGCGCCGCAGAAGAGCAGGACCGGCACGATCAGGTAGACCAGCAAGCCGGCCAGGGTCGCGGCCACGCTTCCGCGCGGAATCGAGCGGCGCGGATCGGCCAGGTCGCCCGACATGCTTAAGCCGGCCATGATCCCGGTCACCGCCGGGAAGAACACGGCAAACACCAGCCAGAAGCCGGCTTTTTTCCCGACAGCCTCGCCGGTCGCCGATTCGACGCCCGGCCCCCAGATGGTTCCGGCGGCAAGAGCCAGCAACGACAGGCCGATGAGCACCATGACCGGAATCTGGGTCCGCAGTGCAAAGGTAGCCCCACGGGACGAGAGCAGCGCGACCAGGGCAATGATCACGAACGCTGCGGCAGAAACCGGCACTCCGGGCCAGACAAACTTCAGTGATTCGGCGAGACCGAAGGCATACAGGGTCACGGACAGCGCCTGGGAGAAGAACAGCGGGAAGCCGATCGCCCCGCCGATTTCCAGTCCGAGGCTGCGGGAGATCATGTAATAGGCGCCGCCGACTCCGACATGGCTGTTGGTGGCGATCGCAGAGAGGCTCAACGAGGTCAGCAAGGTGATCAGGTTGGCCAACAGAACGATCAGCAGCGTCTTGAGCAGGCCAACCTGGCCGACGACCCAGCCGAAGCGGAGATACATGATGACGCCCAGTATCGTCAGGATGGTCGGCGTGAAGACACCGAGGAAGGTCCCCAGTTTCCCGGCAGACAAACCCCTTTTGGGGTTGATGAGGGTGTTCGCTGGCTTGGTGGCTGACATGGCATAGACTCCGGTAATTGTCTGGAGAGAGGATACCGGAATTATTGCCAAAACAAAAGGGCGACCCTCACGGGACGCCCTTTTATTCTTGTCTGAATCAGTGGCTCTGAATTAGAGCTTCGTGACGTTCGACGACTGGGGGCCTTTCTGGCCTTCGGTCACATCGAAGCTGACGCGATCACCTTCGGCGAGGGTTTTGAAACCCGAACCCTGGATCTGCGAAAAGTGGACGAAAACGTCAGGACCGTTGTCCTGCTCGATGAATCCAAAACCCTTAGCTTCGTTGAACCATTTTACTGTACCTTCAGCCATCTTGTAACTCCTTCACTCCCAGTCGGGAGGTTTTCTGTTGTGTTTTTTCGCCTGCCTGATACTAAAAACCACTCAGCCAAAGTAGGTTTGAGTGGTTTGTTCCAAACTGACTACCTTTAATCTGTCTGTTGAGCAACGAAAAAAATACACAAACTTATTTTAATAGGTGCTTCTATCACGGGGGTGGTTGCAAGTCAACCTATTTATTTGTATTTTTCTCAATTTACAAATATTTCAGCTTCGATTGGAGAAACAGGCATTTACAAGACCAGTGCGGCGTGCAAAGCGCCGTCCCGCCAAGCGACCGGCCTGACAGTTACGCATTGCCCGGCCAGCGAGGCTGCCCCGGGAAAGAGGATTTCGAGGTAATTCCCTGAAATACCCTTGAGAAGCCCTCCGCGTGAACCGCTCTCGACCACGACTTCGAGTTCCCGGTCAAGGTGGCTTTCTGCAAACCGGCGATATTTTTCAGCGGCAAGGCGGCGCAGCCGTTCGGCCCTCTCCCGGCTCACATTGCCCGGGACCTGCGCCGGCAGGCTGGCAGCTGGAGTGCCTGGACGCTTGCTGTAAGGGAATACATGCAGATCGCTGATCGACAGCTCGGCAATGAAATCGTAAGCGTTGGTAAACTCCTGCTCTGTTTCCCCGGGAAACCCGGTGATCACATCGAGGCAGATTGCTGCCGATGGCAGGGCGGCCCGGACCTTGCGGACCAGCCCGGCAAAGAACGCGCGGTCATAAGTCCTTCCCATGCGCTGCAGGACGGAATCGTCGCCAGCCTGCAGCGGGATGTGCAGGTGTGGGCAGGCCACAGACGAGGCAGCCAGGGTGGCGAGCAGTTCATCAGTCAGTTCGGTGGGCTCGATCGAACCGAGCCTTAAACGGCGCACGCCGGTTTCCAGTTCAATCTGCCTGACGAGCTTGTTGAGGGTCAACTTGGGTTGCAGATCGGCCCCATAGCCGCCGATATGAATGCCGGTCAGAACAATCTCCGGATAACCTGAGGCAACCAGTGCGTCAACCTGCTGGAGGACCTCATCGGGGCGCGCTGAACGACTGGCTCCCCGGGCATAGGGGATGATGCAGTAGCTGCAGAAAGCATCGCAGCCGTTCTGGATTTGGACAAAGGCCCGGCTGCGTCCGGCAAACGAGGTCAGAGGCGGCAGGCAGACACTTTCCGCCTGGCGGATATCCGAGACTTCGACCAGGACCGACTCAGTTTCAGCCTTTCTCAGGAAATCAAGCAGCCGCTGTTTCTCTTCATTGCCGATCACCAGGCTGACCCCGGGCAACTCGTGCAGCGCCTCCGGGTCGACCTGGGCATAGCAGCCGGTAACCACCACCCGGCAAGCAGCATTGAACCTGCGGGCCCGTCGTATCAGGTTGCGCGACTGGGCATCCGTGGCACTGGTGACGGTGCAGGTGTTGACTATGACCAGGTCCGCCCCCTCCTCAAAGGGGACGATGCTGTAGCCTGCCGTCTGCAGAGTTTCCTGCATGGACGCTGATTCGAACTGGTTGGTCTTGCAGCCGAGCGTCGCAAAGGAGACTGTTTTAGCTGCCGAGGCGCGAGGAGAGAGGCGCGAGGCGTGAGGATTGTTTCGACCATCAGCATTCATTCGGCAGTGACCCGGGATCTCATCGCAGATTCGTTAAAGTTCTGGCTTTGCCGCGTTGCCTACTTCGCAGCTCGCGCCATTTGTCTCTAAAATCCACCCCCCGCCAAGCACGCGATCGCCGTCATAAAAGACCGCCGCCTGGCCGGGTGTCACTCCGCTCTGCGGTTCCTGGAAGTCGACCTGCACCGAGCCGTCCTCCTGGGTTGTCATCCTGGAGGGAACTTCGTGATGGCGATAACGGATGCGGCATGCAGCATCCAGCGGTTGGCGAGGGGCCTCGATCATCCAGTTGACCCTGCCGACCAGGCAGTTGGAAACCTCTAGGCAGGGTTTTTCACCGACAATGACCTGCCGGCTTGCCGCGTCGATACCGACCACGTAGAGCGGCTGCGGCCAGGAGAGACCGAGACCACGCCGCTGACCGATCGTATAGCGATAAGTGCCCTGGTGTCGGCCCAGCACCTGGCCATTAACATGCACGATGTCGCCGTTCATGGCTCCGGCGCCGCGCTGTTCTTCAAGAAACCGCACATAATCACCATCGGGGACGAAACAGATATCCTGGCTTTCCGGTTTCTCCGCGACCTTGAGACCCAGGCGCGCAGCGTGCTGTCGCACCTCGTCCTTGGCCATGTCGCCGAGGGGGAAACGCACGTATTGCATCTGCTCCTGGTTCAGGGTGAACAGGAAGTAGGTCTGGTCCTTGTTGCGGTCGCGCCCTTTGCGCAAGGCATACCGCCCTCCTTCGAGAAGAATCCTGGCATAATGTCCGGTCACCAGGTAGTCCGCCTGCAGTTCACGAGCGCGACGCAGCAGGATTTCAAACTTGAGGACCTGGTTGCAGATGACGCAGGGGTTGGGGGTGCGGCCGTTGAAATAGTCATCGCAAAAGCGCTCGATCACCTCTTCGGCGAAGCGCTTTTCGAAGTTGACCACATAGAATGGGATTTGCAGCGACTCGGCAACCCGGCGCGCATCGTAGACATCATCGAGAGAACAGCAGGTACCAAAGCTTTCACCGTGCTCGGCGGCAAACCGCGAATAATCCCAGATCTGCATGGTCATGCCGATCACGTCGCACCCCTGCTCCTTGAGTAAAGCCGCAGCGACTGACGAATCGACCCCGCCGCTCATGGCGACGACAACTCTTTTACCTGGCTCGATCATTGAAAAACACAGGGATATAACGCCGTAAGGCTATAGGGCTGTAAAGTTTCACCTTACAGCCCTACAGCCCTACGACCTTACAGCTTTTCCTTTATTTTTTTAATTGTTCTTGGTTATGTAGTTCTTGATTGCTTCGTGCAGTGCGTCGGCCGCCAGGTTCGAACAGTGCATCTTCTGCGCCGGCAGGCCATCGAGGGCCTCGGCAACAGCCTGGTTGCTCAACTCCAGAGCCTCTTCGATCGTCTTGCCGATCGCCATTTCCGTGACCATTGAAGAGGTCGCTATCGCAGCGCCGCAACCGAACGTCTTGAACTTGACATCCTTGATAATATTATTCTCGACCTTGAGAAAAATCTTCATAATATCGCCGCAGGAGGCGTTGCCGACTTCACCGACACCATTGGCATCTTCGATTTCCCCCACGTTGCGTGGATTGGTAAAATGGTCCATCACTTTATCAGTATACATACTCAATTCTCCTCGGAAATGTAATCCTTGCTGATTTGTCGCGCGCTGAACAAGCGCAGCGCCTGAAACGCTGCGACCTTCTCGCGTCTCGACTTGCGCGGCGCTGTTCTAGAGTCTCCTGACAGTTTCGCAGGTTTCGCAGCCTTCAGCCGTTCGGCCGCAGTTATACAAAGGACTCATGTCACGAAGACGCTGGACCGTGGTCGGCAGGACATCCAGGACATGGTCAATTTCTTCGGCGGTAGTTTCCGGACCAAGACTGAAGCGGGTACTGGAATGAGCCAGGGTCACTTCGACGCACATCGCTCCCATGACATGGGACGGTTCGAGAGAACCGGAGGTGCAGGCTGATCCTGATGATGCCGCGATTCCGAACATATCGAGGTTAAGCAGCAGAGACTCCCCTTCGATATAGGCAAAACTGACGTTCAGGGTATTCGGCAATCGCCGGTCACGGAAGGGGGTACCATTCAACTTGATCTCAGGAACCTGGCTGGAGATGCCATCTTCCAGGCGATCACGCAGGGCGCGGACTCGACGGTAATAACTGACGAGCTCCTGGCTAGCCAGTTCACACGCCTTGCCGAGTCCAGCAATCCCGGCAACATTCTGGGTGCCGGCACGCCGATTACGTTCCTGGTGGCCACCGTGCATGAATTGGGTCATGCGTGTGCCGCGACGGATGTAGATGGCGCCGACGCCCTTGGGGGCACCTATTTTGTGCCCTGAGATCACCAGCAGATCAATGTTGGCCTTCTGCACATCAACCGGGACCTTGCCGACCGCCTGAACCGCATCGGTATGGAAGCGGATGTTGTATTTTTTGGCTATTCTGCCGATTTCCTCGATAGGGTAGATGTTGCCGGTTTCGTTGTTCGCCCACATCACCGAGATCAGGACGGTTTTGGCAGTGATCGCTTTCTCGAGTTCGGCCAGATCGAGCTCGCCGTTCTTGTCAACCGGCAGGTAGGTGACCTCGTAGCCAGCCTTCTCCATTGCGGCACAGGTTTCCAGCACGGCCGGATGCTCCACGGCCGTCGTGATGATATGGTTGCCGCGGTCTTTGAGAGCGTCCAGGGTCCCCTTGATCGCCATGTTGTCGCCCTCGCTGCCGCAGGAAACAAAGACGATCTCCGCAGGCGACGCATTGATCAGGGAGGCAACCTGTTCCCGGGCTTTTTCGAGTGCACCGGAGACCTGTCGACCTGCCCAGTGCACGCTCGAGGGATTGCCGAACTGCTCCCTGTAAAAGGGCAGCATGGTCTCGAGGACTTCGGGCCGCACAGGCGATGTCGCGTTATAGTCCAGATAAATATGCTTCACCCTACAAACCTCCGGTTAATCGTTACGTGAACCTCAAGAATGAACCTGCTTCATTTTGCGCTGCGCCTCTTCCGTGAGGTCCGCAAGGGTAATCGAAGACAGGAATTGCCTTATCCTCTCGCCGAGCCCATGCCAGACATTGTGCGTCACACACAGGTCGTCGCAGATACAGCCATGTTTCTGGTCCATGCAGGCGACCGGCACCAGGGACTCCTCGACGCTGTCGATGATCTCGTCGACCTGGATCTCCCCCGCCGGCTTGGCCAGCAGGTAACCGCCGCCAGGGCCACGCACGCTCTTGACCAGCTTGCCGCGCCGCAACTTGACGAAGAGCTGTTCGAGATAGGTCAGGGATATGCTTTCGCGCAGTGAAATATCGCGCAGGCTGACAGGCGACCCGGATGAATAAAGGTTCAGGTTGACCATGGCGCGCACGGCATACTGCGCTTTAGTTGACATACGCATTGCGCTAAACCTCGGTCTTCTCCGTCTTACGACGAGGGCGTGCAGCTACACTAGCTTTAGCTGCCGGCTTTACGGTTGCGCTCCGTGTCGTGGTGCTGCGCTTGCCTGATGATTTTGCCGCAGGGCCGGTTTCCGCCTCGGCAAGGCGGCCCGTCAGGAGATCGACCTTTTTTTCAAGGGCGCGGATCTGGTCAAACAGGCAGCTGATCGCCTTGGCCTCCGGATCGGGCAGCTTGCCGTGCTCCAGGTCGGGGCGGACCTCTTCGACCTTGGGCTCCTCCTGAAGGACGACACGTCCGGGGATACCGACGACCGTGGCCTGAGGGGGGACCTCCTTGACGACGACCGAATTGGAGCCGATCTTGGCGCCCTTGCCGACCGTGAAGGGGCCAAGCACCTTGGCTCCCGAACCGATGACGACATTGTCGCCGACCGTCGGGTGGCGCTTGACCTTGTCCCAGGTCACGCCGCCGAGAGTGACGCCATGATAAAGAGTGACATTGTCGCCGATTTCAGCGGTTTCCCCGATGACCACTCCCATGCCGTGATCGATGAAGAACTTCTTGCCGATCTGTGCCCCGGGATGAATTTCTATACCGGTGAAGAAACGGCCCATATGCGAGGTAAACCGGCCCAGGAAATAGAGTTTGCGAACCCAGAGCCAGTGTGCAATCCGATAGAACCAGACCGCGTGCAGTCCCGGATAACAGAAGATAATCTCCAGAACACTGCGCGCAGCAGGGTCCCGGTCGAACACCGAGTAGATGT
>JAHEEU010000222.1 GCA_024640545.1 Geobacteraceae bacterium | reverse complement strand
CGATCGATGATCTCAAGGAAGCGTGGCAAAGCCCGCTGCGGGAGATGTGATTATGGTGAAGCAAGTCCGTGCGGTTGTCATCTCCGGCAACGGCACCAACTGTGAGCGTGAAGTGGCCAACGCCTGTCGCCTGGCCGGCGCCGAGGTGGTTGATGTCGTGCATGTCGCCGAACTGCTGTCCGGACGGGCGCGGCTTGACGATTATCACCTGCTCAATCTGGCTGGTGGTTTCCTCGACGGTGACGACCTCGGCAGCGCCAAGGCCGGCGCCAACCGTCTGACCCATGCCGCGGTCAAAAACAGCGAGGAGACACTCAGCGATCAACTGCAGCGCTTTATTGCCGATGGCAAGCTGGTCATGGGGGTTTGCAACGGCTTCCAGTTGATGACCAAGATGGGCCTGCTGCCAGCGCTCGGCGGCGACTATCATAGACAGTCGGCGACCCTGACCTTCAACGATGGCGGTCGCTTCGAGGACCGCTGGTGCTACCTGAAGGTCGATCAGGAGTCTCCCTGCGTGTTTACCCGTGGTCTGCGGGGCCTCTACCTGCCGGTCCGTCATGGTGAAGGCAGGTTTGTCGTTGAAAACGACAGCATCCTGGCGCAGATCGAAGCGCAACACCTGGCTGTCGTCAAGTACTGTGATCCGGGGTATCGCTCACCGGTTATGGAGTACCCACTGAATCCGAACGGTTCCATGGCCGCCATTGCCGGGGTCTGCGACCAAACCGGGCGACTCTTCGGCTTGATGCCGCACCCGGAAGCCTACACCCACAGGACCCATCATCCGCGCTGGACCCGTGAGCCGGATTTGCCTGAAGAAGGGATGGGATTGTGGCTGTATAACAATGCAGTAAAATATATTCGCGAGGAATTACTTTAAGTCCTGGCGCGCATGTCGCGTGGCGAGGAAAACATACTAGAACATCAATGCTGATGATCAGCTGTGGAGATTCTAAAGCTCATGTTTGACAAGTTCCAGGATGAATGCGGTGTCTTCGGTGTCTTCGGTCACCCGGAGGCCGCCAATCTGACCTACCTCGGTCTTTACGCACTGCAGCACCGCGGCCAGGAAAGCTGCGGCATCGTTTCCGGTGACGGCAAGAAGCTGCGGGCCTACCGTGGTATGGGGCTGGTCTCGGATGTCTTCAAACGCGATTCGATCTTCGAAGAACTGCCGGGACGCAACGCCATCGGTCATGTGCGCTACTCTACGGCCGGGAGCAGCGACCTCAAGAATGTCCAGCCGATCATGGTCGATTACGCGCGTGGCAGTATCGCCGTGGCCCACAACGGCAACCTGGTGAATGCCCAGGACATCCGCAACGACCTGGAAAATACCGGTTCGATCTTTTCAACGACTTCCGATACGGAGGTCCTGATCCATCTCCTGGCAAAATCCCAAAGCGACTCGCTCGCAGACAGGATTGCCGAAGCCCTGATGGCGGTCAAGGGTGCCTACAGCATCCTCTTCCTGACGGAAACCCGCATGGTGGCGGTACGCGACCCCAACGGTTTCCGGCCGCTGGCGCTGGGTAAACTCAACGAAGGTTTTGTGATTGCCTCCGAAACCTGCGCCTTCGACCTGATCGAGGCGGAATTTATCCGCGAAGTCGAGCCGGGCGAGATGATCGTCATCGACAAGCACGGGCTGAAGTCGTACAAGCCATTCAAGGAAACCGTACCGTCACCCTGCATTTTCGAGTTCATCTACTTTGCCCGTCCGGACAGCACCATCTTCGGTGAGCAGGTCTACAAGGTGCGCAAGGAACTCGGCCGGCAACTGGCCCGGGAGCACAAAATCGAAGCCGATGTCGTCATTGCCGTTCCGGATTCCGGGGTTCCCGCGTCGATCGGTTACGCAGAGGAGTCTGGCATCCCCTTTGAATTGGGACTGATTCGCAATCACTACGTCGGCCGTACCTTCATCGAACCACAGCAGTCGATTCGCCATTTCGGCGTCAAGCTCAAACTCAACCCCGTGCGGGATGTGATCGAGGGGAAGCGGGTTATCGTGGTGGACGACTCACTGGTGCGCGGCACCACGGCCCGCAAGATCATCAAGATGATTCGCAGCGCCGGCGCCCGCGAGGTGCACATGCGCATCTCCAGCCCGCCGACCAGTTTCCCATGCTACTACGGCATCGACACCCCGTCGCGCAAGGAGCTGATCTCTTCGTCCCATACGATCGAAGAGATCAGCCGTTACATCACCTCGGACAGCCTCGGTTATCTGAGTCGCGAGGGGATGCTTGCCGCAGCCGGAGCCCCAGGCGGCATATCAACCGGCCGGTTCTGCGATGCATGTTTCAGCGGAGACTACCCGGTCAAGTTCCCGAGGCTGAAGGCCGACAGTCAGCTTGGCCTTTTCTAAAGAGTGCCGTTCGCCCGCCACGAGGCGAGACCGCCGGCACCAGAAAACTTGCAGTTGATGTTCAGATAACCTTTCAAGGAGTAAGAGATGACGGAACAGGAACGTAGCGAGTTGATGCAGATCGTTCGCGAGCTGTCTTACGAAGAGCGGGAAGTCACCCTGGCTTCAGGGCGCAAGAGCAATTTCTATTTCGACGGCAAGCAGACGGCCCTGCATGCCAGGGGCGGCCTGCTGGTCGGCAAGGCCTTCTGGGAGATCGTCAAGACCTTCGCGGGCCCGGTGCATGGTGTCGGCGGCCTGACCATGGGTGCGGACCCGATCGCCACCGCCACCTCCATTGCCGCCAACCTCGATGGCCAGGCGGTTCACGCCTTTATCATCCGCAAGGAACCGAAGGGCCATGGGACCGGTCAGTGGCTGGAAGGACGCAAGAACCTGCCGCCCGGATCGCGGGTCGTAATCGTCGAGGACGTCACCACCACCGGCGGCTCATCGATGAAAGCCGTGGAGCGAGCCCGCCAGGAAGGCCTCGAAGTATTGGGCATCGTCACCCTGGTTGACCGGGAAGAGGGGGCCCGGGAGAATATCGAAGGCCAGGGGCAGCAGCTCAGGTCGGTCTTTACCCGGACAGAGGTCGTCGGTTAACCCTTTGAAAATATCATCATAAAAAGGCCGGAGCGCTCTATTGCACTCCGGCCTTTTTGCTATAATGATTCCATGCATAACAAGGAGGTTAGACGATGAACGCCGGATTGAAAACGACTTGGTTCTGGGTATTCAGTCTTTTGTTTATTGTTACTGGATGTGTCGCGCCATCGAACCCGTTTGTCGGCAACACTGTCTCATCGGCGCCGGTTGTTGCGCTGCAGTCCGGCGGCCCCCACGCGGACTCCTGGCAGACCTTCGACATCGCGATCGACTATGAGTACAAACAGGACGGCGATGTCTTCGAGATTCAAGGTGCTGCCGTGCTCAGCCAACGCTACGAGATCATGTATTCGCAACTTCGTGACCTGAGGGTCTATCTCTTTTTTCTGGATGACAACTCACGTGTTCTCGAAGCCAGCATGATTGCCAGGTCGTTGACCATGCAAATCGACCAAAAATTGCAATTTAACCACTTGTTCAAAGCGCCTCCGGGAACAACGCGGATATCGTTTGGTTACGATGGCAGAGTTTCCGAGAACGAAGACTACCACAGCTTCTACCTCCTGCCGTTGAACAGGTGATAATCTCGTGGCTGACGCCGGGCAAGGATAGAATGCTCTTACTTAAAGGCCTTTCTCCCCCAAACTTGTAATGCCTGTGGTTTGCTGTTAGGTTAGAGGACATGAATTTATGCCCCGTCTGACACGAAAGGAGACAGAAATGGGCTTTTTCAGCAAGAAGGTAAGCTATCCGGAGCTTGATTCCAGCAATCCTGCTGCGGAACAGGTCCAGGAGGTCGAAGAACCCCTCAAGGATCTGATGGCTCAGGTGTCCGACCCGCTAGAAGTGGTCCCCGCCGATGGTCAGGCCTACGTGTTCATCGGTAAGCCGCCCAAAAAATTCGGCGTTGCCACGATCGAAGAAGGTCAGGTGCAAAGCTTTATCGCTGCGGCCAGGGAAAAAGGGCTCGACCAGGTCACGATCCAGAAATTGAACGAAAAATTTCGCGATGCATATATGCAGAA
>JAHEEU010000062.1 GCA_024640545.1 Geobacteraceae bacterium | reverse complement strand
ACGGCACTCGCCCAGCAGGCTTTTGCAAATGCGAAAGAACCCGTGGGAGAGCCGAACCTGCCGGTGCTGGGTGTGTATCTGCTGGTAGGTAACGACATCCAGGCCAAGGCCTATAATCTGCGTCGCAATCTGGATGAGGAACGTGTTAGCCTGATCGAGGCTGTCGCGGTAAAACCTTATCTCTGATTTCAGGGTGGTCAGCCTTTAACAAACCTCTGCAACGGATCAATTTTCGCTGTGCTCAAACCGCCTTCTGAACCAGGGGTTATTTTCTTGCCAGCTGGGTTAGTAAGAATTTGGCCTTTTGGCCAATGTAAGCCCACCAAACCAATGCGAGAATATAAATAGGACGGACGCAAATTTCTCAGTCAATCGTGACGTGTGTTTTATTCTACCCTTTCAACTGTGAAATCAATCTGTTCATTACCCATTTATTGTTCGCGGCAAGCGTAAAGAACACATCATATTTCTCTGCAAGTTCAGGATTCTCTTCCTTGAGTTTTTCAAGCAGTTCTGGCGCTGAATTCGAGATTATTAACAATATGTGCATGTCAATGGGTGCTTTTTTTCCTGTCTTTATGATGTGTATTAATAGTTTGCGGAGATATGTCGTCATCAAGTTAGTTATGACTTGTTCGCATTGACTATCTTCATTGTCTTCGAGAGAAACTTTAGCCTCACTCATTGCAGCATTGTAATACTTTGCTTTCTCTTCAAGAGCCTCTGCCCTCTCGAACTTTCCAAACAGGCTACTTAATTTCTCAACTTCTTCATTATAGAAAGCCATCAACGCCGACCTCCGTTTTTAATGCCTATAGTATGCAGTTATGACTTTTTTGTCACCCATCACTAAAATATAATCCTGTACCCTTTCAACAAGGCGCTGGCATCTGTTTCAATGTTACATTTTAAACGATATCGCCACCAATGACTCAGGAAATAGCCTGTTGAGTTAACCTCTCATTTGGGTGTTTTGTCTGTCATCCTCGCAGCGCCGTACCTGCAACCTACCCTCTTGCTTCTTGGTGGAGTCCTGGTAGGTCTGGCATATGTCATCCATCGCAGAAAGAAAAATTCTTTATTTTATGCACTTAGGTAAAATCACAAACAGCTTTTGGGTAGCTGGGAGCCGTTCTCTTATTTGTCAGAACTAGAAAAAGTTTGTAATTTAGGACTCGATATGAGGGCATTGACGTGGAAGTGCCCCCGAAATCAGTCCTCAACCTCTATGCCTGGGAGTTTTAGCAGGTAGAGAGTCACGCTGCAGCAAATAAGTAAGAGCAGCCACCGAACCCAGTCTATTTCAACGAGATAAAATGCCGAGAGAGAAATGCTGACCCAGATCAAGGCGATTGCTTTGACTTTGCTTGCGCGCGTCATTCCTTTCCCATTGATGTAAGGACGAATGATTGGTCCGAAATGCGCGTGGTCTAGCAGCCAATTGTAGAACCGTTCCGAACTGCGGGCGAAGCAGGCTAGAGCAAGCAGAAGAAAAGGGACAGTTGGCAGTACGGGCAGAAAAATACCTATGACTCCCAGGGCTGTGGCAAGAAAGCCTGAGACCAGTAGCGTCCAGCGAAGTGCCGTATTGGTTGGCTTGAGTTTTGTCTGAGAAGAAGTCGTCACGATATCGGAAGAATACCTTGGTCTGCGACTTAATTCCAGCAGGTGATACTTACCCGTAAGGTTTTCCCCGTGAGTGCTCCGGTCCCAAAGTTTTCTCAAATGCCACGACTGCCAGGACGGGTTAAAGGCGGAGGCAGATTTCTCGATTGCAGGATCAGTCAGAGTTTTGTCTTTCTGCTCATTTCAAGCCCTTTCGTATAGTGCATGGCGATTAATATGAACATTTCTCTCCAAAGAATATTCAGTACCTTATCGCCCAGGAGTTCCTCCTCATTTAGTTATCGGTAAAATGTCGGGCAAGATGAAAAACACGGAGGCATTCTGACGTGGCAGGGCCAAGGTGGTCGGTCAATGCCGGATTCCTGGTCATAGGGCATCTGCATGCCGCAACGACTATGTGTTTCTGGACACAACTGTCGGAACCATCAACCCCCTCTGCATAACCCGCTGCTCCGAACCGTCAACGGCTTGTAAAGCAAGCAGGGCCATACATTGACTTCGCACAGATACAAGGAGTAATATTTTTGAATCGGAAAAGATTTTCCGAATTAAATACTTCTGGAGTTCTAAACGAGAATGCATCAGTACAACAAGTTCCTGGCTGGATTGTTTCGCCTGCTCTGCAGCATCCCCACAGTTTCCTTGGCTACGGCCGCCTTCATAGTGATCTTCGACAACCAGCTTTTCTGGCAAAACCTCTCGGCAAGGTTAGGTCTCGGCAGCTTTGACCACTGGAGGTTGGCCCTGACCCTCGGCGCCGTTCTGATTCTGTTGTTGCAAGCCGTGTTCACTCTGGTTTCGTTCCGCCTGACCTTCAAGCCTTTTCTCGTCGGCCTGTTACTCATCGCAGCTGGGGTCAGTTATTTCTCTGATTCCTTCGGGGTCGTCATCGACAAGTCGATGATTCACAATATCCTCGAAACAGATGTCCGTGAAGCCGGTGAACTGGTGACCTGGTCGCTATTATGGCACCTTCTGGTGTATGGGGTCTTCCCGGCGGGGCTGGTCACTCTGATTCCGATCCGCTACCCTTCCTGGCGGCGGGGATTGCTGCTGCGTGCCGGAGGCGTTGTTGTCAGCCTGGCCCTTGCTGTGACGCTGCTTATGTCCGACTACAAGGGGTTCGTCCTGTTCGGCAGGGAGAACCGCGATCTCCAGGTCTACCTCAATCCCTCCTACCCGGTGTATGCACTGACGAAAGTCGTCAAGAAGCAATATTTTGCCCACGCTGGCGAACCACTGCAGGTGCTGGCTGCCGATGCCGTGCGCAAGCAAAGCGACCAGCAATCCGTTGTGGTGCTGGTGGTCGGTGAGACCGCGCGGGCGGGCCAACTGGCAGCAAACGGCTATTCCCGTAATACCACCCCCTATACCAGCAGTCGTGACGTGATCAACTATACCGACGTGGAGAGTTGCGGAACCTCCACGGCCATATCGGTCCCATGCATGTTCTCGCCCTTCGGACGGGACAGCTTCAGTAGTGACCGGGCTGCAAATTCTGAGAACCTGCTCGATATATTACAACGTACTGGGGTCAAAGTCGTTTGGCGGGACAACGACTCCGGTAGCAAGGGTGTTGCCCAGCGTGTGGTTTTTGAGGATTTTTCAAAGAACAAGGATGCTCGTTTCTGCGCCGACGGCAACTGCTACGACGAGGTTCTCCTCGATGGCCTTGATAAACTGATCAGAAGCACCCAGGAGGATCTGCTCATCGTGCTCCATGTCAAGGGTAGTCACGGGCCTTCCTACTACAAGCGCAGCCCTGCCGAATTAAAGGTCTTTACCCCGGAATGCACACAGGACAACATCCAGGACTGCCCCCGGGAGTCAATCGTTAACGCCTATGACAACACCATCGTCTACACAGACTACCTGCTCAGCAAGGTTATCGACCTGCTGCAGGGAAAACCTGCCGATAGCGCGCTTTTCTACCTTTCCGACCACGGCGAATCCCTCGGTGAAAACAGCATCTACCTCCATGGCCTACCATATCCCTTGGCCCCTGCGGAGCAGACCCATGTGCCGATGATGTTCTGGGGGTCCGAGGCGTTTTTCGCTAACCGCCATCTTGACCGGGCCAGTCTCATCGACAAGCGAAATGAGCAATACAGTCAGGATTATCTCTTCCATACCATGCTGGGGCTGTTCCATGTGAGGACCGGTCTTTACCGGAGCAACCTGGACCTGTTCGCAAAGGGTGGTCATCTGAGCTGAAAACGCCGGTCTTACAGAAGACCATCTATCAGACATCTAAACCCTCGATCCCCGGATTGGGGGTTTCCCTTACATTGCAGGGTCGGTTGGTCTCTGTCGAAACTGCTGGTTTTGTCTTCTCATTGGAGTCGGGGCAACTTTTGGGGCGCCCATCTTTAAACTTGCTGTGAACAGAAAAACCCGCCCCAAAATCAGGACCGCTCCTTTTCCAGCTGTTTGCTACGAGAATATTTGAATCTCCGTTCCACTATTCCCGACGCCAGCGGCTTTATCAGTCTTTTCAAGCTAAGGGCCATTAGGGGGAGGCGAGGCTGCAGAAAGGTTCTAGGGCTTCATGCACGATCCGGATGTTTATGTCTTACGCTAATATCCACAAAAAAAACGAGACTGCGTCCCGTTTCGGTGCCCTCAGATTCTAAGGTTAATGACTTTAGCCGTGAGCTTAGAGTCAAGAGTAATGGATTCATGCCTTAGTCACCAAATTCAGGTGCCAAGCCGAAAAACTCCTGCTGTCCGCTGTACGGCCCAAGAGCTTTGAGTGTTTCAACATTAGGCTGCCCGGTAACGGTCAACCCCTGCTCCTGTTGAAACTGACGGATCGCGGTTCTGGTCTTTTCACCGACAATGCCATCAGTGTTGCCAACATTGAACCCCTGTTCGTTGAGCATGCGCTGCATTCCCACGGTTTGCTCTAGGTTGAGCTGCAGAACTTCTGTTTGCTCGGAGCCTTGATCCCAGCCGTTCCCAGAGGCTAGAGGAGTAAACAGAAAACCAGAAGAACAGATAACTACCAGAAGTAAAATAACGTATCTCATTTTGATTCTCCTCTCTCGAAAAGAATCCCTAAGGCACCAATCGACACTTCAGGATGACAACCCTGATAGCCAACGAAGTGGCTGGCGTTGCCAAATGGTGGTGGGCGAAAACCTGGCCCACACTGTAATCATAAAACCCTGTGAGAGCTTGTCAATAGCTTAAAGCTCTTTAATTTTGGTGTTTCTGTACTGTGGAGGGCGATTCCGGGAAATCAGTCAATTAAAGGCAATAGGCCGACTGCGGGAGGGGCTTATCGTGCACCATTGCCAACAAAATCAAGCCCCACCCGGTTTTTCTGGCGGGGTGCTTTTTATCAACATCATTGAATGGAATGACTACCTCCCCTTAAAGAATTGCCGGACCCTATTTTCAACATTGGCTAAATATTTAAAGTCTTGGTCCAGGAGCTATTTCTACAGTAATATCAGTATATTATGCAAAAATGAGTTAGGTGTCTTGGCGACTTGGTCGCTTGCGATCCTCTCTGCGGAAATAGCTGTGAATTAAAGAGGGCCTCGCATTCCGCGAGGCCGTCCATGCTTCCCTTTAGACGGGTGGTGTGCCGTTCTTCATAAACTTGCTAACCATCTCCCTGAACTCTGCGTTGTCCTCGTAACCATGCACAGTCGTGCCATGCTGCACGACCGCTTCGAGAAGTTCGTCCTCTGAGTCAGCAGCCAGGGCAATCATGTATTTGACGCCGCCGGAATCTGCAAATCTTATGTGCCTTCAGTAAGTCTTGCGTCTGGAGAAGGTCGAGCCCAAAACGGTGAAGGTGTTGTCGACGATAAAGAGCGACTGCGGGTCGCTGGTGAAGACGATCTCCTCCAGGCGTTTGAGCTGTATATTATTGATGACGACCATCAAAATGGTCTTGGTCGCACGCTTGTAGGCACCCATGGCGGGGAGCAGGGTGGCGCCTATCTTCAGCGAGCTCATGACCTCTCCGGCGATTTCGTCCGGTTTCTCGGAGATGATCAGGGCCAGTTTGCGCTGGTTGAAGAGTGACAGGCAGTAGTCGACCGTGAACGCGGTGATGAAGACTGAGATCATCGAGGCGATGACCAGGTCGTTGTCCAGGGTCAGGAAGCTGACGCTGTAAATCAGGCAGTTGAAGGCGAAAAAGAACTTGCCGAAGCCGAGGTTGAACTTCTGGTTAAGGATCACGGCGGCAACGTCGAGGCCGCCGTTCGAACCGAGGGAGCGCAGGACGATGCCGGCGCCGGCGCCGATGATCGCGCCGAATGCGACCGCCGCGTAGAGCTGGTTGTGCAGCTCGATTCTGAAATCGATCAACATGAAGAACAGCGACAGTGAAACCATGGCGAGCGAACTGTAGGCGAGAAAGCGCTTGGTCACATAGATGTAACCGAGGATGAACATGGGAATGTTGAGCAGCAGGTAAAAGACCCCGGTGTTCAACGCGCCGGTCATGTAGTGGATCAGGGTGGCGACACCGAAAAGCCCCCCGGGAACGAAGCCGTGCGGTTCGCCGAGCGCCTTGAAGCCGATCGCCTGAATAAACGTCCCGGCCAGGACCAGGAAGCAGTTCCAGGGGACGGAGTAGGTAAATCTTTTATCCTGGTGGGTCATGTCGAACCTCCCCGATACGAGAAAAAGTGCTGACAGGAGGTACACTTTAAACGGCGAAATGTCAACCAGAGGTTCAGCTCAATCGGCACGGGGACACTCCCCCGCTCAAGGCTGCTGGGGCGCTTTAACTTCGGGGTGGTTCAGCGATCGAAACGGTGCAGGCCGAAGCCGACGGCCAATTCGCGGGCCTGGCGCAGTTCTGTGCGGGTCGGCCGCCGGTCGAGGCCCGGGTAGCCGGCTGCGTGGTAGCAGGGGAGGTACTGGCCCATCAGGTTGAGGTAGGTGTCGCGGGAGATTTTCCCGGCGAGAAACGCCAGGGTCTGTTCGCTGCCGGCCAGGTTGTCGGGGAGGACCAGGTGCCGGACCAGCAGGCCGCGCCGCGCCAGCCCTGACGCTTCGAGCATCAGGTCACCGACCTGGCGATGCATCTCCTGGACCGCCGCGCGGTTTGCCTCGGCATAATCGCTGACACCGAGAAAGGGCCCGGCAACCTGCGAATCGGCGAACTTCATGTCGGGCATGTAGATGTCGATCACCCCGTCCATCAGGGCCAGTCCCTCAAGGCTGTCATAGCCGCCGCTGTTGAAGACCAGCGGCAGTTTCAGCCCCTGCCCGGCGGCGTTCACCAGTGCAGAGAGGATCTGCGGAATGACGTGGCTGGGGGAGACCAGGTTGATGTTGTGGCAGCCGGAGGCCTGCAGAAAGAGCATTTGCGCGGCCAGGGTTGCTTCGCCCATCTCGCGGCCATCGCCGCAGTGGCTGATCTGCCAGTTCTGGCAGAAAACACAGCGCAGGTTGCACCTGCCGAAAAAAACCGTTCCCGAGCCGCGCTGCCCCGAGAGAGGGCGCTCTTCACCGTGGTGCGGCCCGGTACTGCAGACTATGGCTTGCTCACCGGTGCGACAGCGGGCCCGGTCGGGGTGGGTCCTGCGGTCGACATGGCAGCGGTTGGCGCAGAGGGTGCAATCGCTTAACATCTGCCGGGCTGCGGCGGCGCGGCGCTCCAACTCGCCACTGCGATAGAGGGTCAGGTAAGCGGCTTCTGTCATGGCCGTCTGCTGTGTTCCGTTTCGGGGTGAAGTGACATCGGCAGGCAACGGGTCCCACGTTGTTGAGATCCCCGGTCGCCGGCTCAATGATAGCAGATCGGGGCCGGGATCTCCCGGGGAAAGGAGCGAATCGATTAATTGACCTTGCCATTTGCGAGCATTACGGGAAGAATATACACCCCAAATGAATCCACGAGTGGCCGATGCGCCGCCACCCCCGGAGGACAGCCAGTGAACGACCTGCTGATTGAACGTACCGCTTCCGCCTACACTTATCCGCTGCTGATCAAGAACCTGCTTGCCTGCCCGGTGGTCGACAACCCCGGCCAGGAGATCGTCTACCGCGATCAGCAGCGCTTCGACTACCGTACCCTGCGTGAGCGGATCTGCCGCCTGGCCAATGTGCTCACCGGGATCGGCGTCAAGCCGGGGGACACGGTGGCGGTGATGGACTGGGACAGCCACCGCTACCTCGAATGCTTCTTCGCCGTTCCGATGGTCGGTGCCGTACTGCACACCATCAATGTGCGACTCTCGCCTGACCAGATCCTCTACACCATCGATCATGCCGAAGACGATATCATCCTGGTACACAGCGATTTCCTGCCGATACTCGAGGCGATCAAGGGCCGCATAGATACCGTGCGGGACTACCTTCTGCTCAGCGACGGCGGACCGCAGCCTGCGACCAGCCTGCCGCTGTTCGGCGAGTATGAATCTCTGCTAGCAGCGGCTGCCGCGGAATACTCTTTTCCCGACTTCGACGAGCACACCCGTGCCACCACGTTCTATACCACGGGCACCACCGGCATGCCGAAGGGGGTCTATTTCAGTCACCGTCAGCTGGTGCTGCACACCCTCGGTGCCCTGGCGGCGATCGGCACACCCAAGACCCAGGGGCGCCTGCACCAGCAGGACGTCTACATGCCGATCACGCCGATGTTTCATGTGCATGCCTGGGGGCTGCCTTACGTGGCCACAGCGCTCGGCATCAAGCAGGTCTATCCGGGGCGTTATGCCCCGGAGATGCTGCTCAACCTGATCAGGCAGGAGGGGGTGACCTTCTCCCACTGCGTACCGACCATCTTGCACATGCTGCTTAACCACCCGGATGTTCAAAAAGTCGATCTGAGCCGCTGGAAGGTGATCATCGGCGGCGCCGCCATGCCCCCGTCGCTCTGCCTGGCGGCCCTCAGACTCGGTATCGACATCTTTGCCGGCTATGGCATGTCGGAGACCTGCCCGGTCGTCGCCCTGGCCCACGTTCCCGAGGAGCTGCTTGCCCAGCCGATCGAAGCCCAGGTCGATACCCGTTGCAAAACCGGCCGGGCCATTCCTCTGGTCGACATCCGACTGGTCGACGAGGAGATGCAGGAGGTCCCGGCCGACGGCGAAAGCACTGGTGAAATTGTGCTGCGGGCGCCCTGGTTGACCCAGGGCTATCTCAAGGACCATCACAATTCCGAGCAGCTCTGGCGTGGCGGCTACCTGCACACCGGCGACGTCTCCAATGTCGACAGCGCCGGCTACTTCAAGATTACTGACCGTGCCAAGGATGTGATCAAGATTGCCGGCGAGTGGGTCTCCTCGCTTGAACTCGAGGACCTGCTTGCCCAGCATGCTTCGGTGCGCGAGGTGGCGGTGATCGGCATGCCCGACGACAAGTGGGGCGAACGTCCGCTGGCGCTGGTGGTGGCCGGGGAGCCGGAGCCGAACGAACGGGAGCTGCTTGCCTTCGTCAAGGGGTTTGTCGACTCGGGGCGGTTGACCCGCCACGCCCTGATGCTCAAGACCCTGGTGGTTGATGAGATCGCCAAGACCAGCGTCGGCAAGATCGACAAGAAGCTTTTGCGTCAGAAGCATTTACCTTAGTCAGGAGGGATCTACAGTGCCAGCGAATCAGAGCATTACCTCGATCGAGACAGTCCTTGATCTGGCTGTCTGGCTGGAGAAGCAAGGCCAGGCATTTTATGAAAGGGCCCGGGACGCGGCGACCGACCCTGAACTGAAGGAGACCCTGGCTTACCTGGCAAACGAGGAACGGAAGCATTGTGCCATATACACCGACCTGTACCGGCTCTACACCGGCAGGTCTGCAGAAGGTGAGCAGCTGCTCGGTGAATACGGCAAGTTCATACAGCTGTTGATCAAGGAGATCATCCAAACCCTTGAGTTCGAAGGCGTATTGAGCCAGGAAGACCTGCTTGGACGGGCTCTGCTGTTTGAAAAAAACACCCTGCTGTACTTTTCCGAGGTCAAGCCGCTGTTCCGCGGCAAGGCCGGCTCGCTCATCGAGGCGATTTGCCGTGAGGAGAAACGCCATATCCAGCTGTTGATGGAGCGCCGGCAATTACTCAAGGACAGCGCCGGGCAGGGATAAAAAAAGATGACTACTCTTGTCAGCAATGAACGGCTCTGCTACTCTTGCACTAGGGTCAATGTTGATTACGAAAGGGGTCTATACAATTATGCGTCACAGCCATCTCGCCCTCTGCGCCTTGTTTGCCGCAGTGCTGCTGCTCGGTTCGAGTCTTGCGGCACGCGCTGACAGCGTACCGCGCATGTCCACTGAAGAACTCAAGTCCCGGCTCGGCGATGCCGCCCTGACGGTCCTCGATGTACGCGCAGACTGGGACTGGAACCAATCTGCGGAAAAGATTACCGGCGCCGAGCGTGTCAACCCCGCCGCCGTGGATGAGTGGGCCGGCAATTACCCGAAGGCCAGAACGCTGGTCCTCTACTGTTCCTGAGGGAACGAGGGTACCAGTGCCAGTGTGGCGCTGACATTGATCAAACTGGGATATCCCAGTGTTTATGCACTCAAGGGCGGTTGGCGTGAGTGGCAGAGCAAAGGTTATCCGGTAGAACCTAAATAGTCCCAGCGTAAAACGATACGATGGGCAAAAGGGGCTTCCCCAGGGGGAAGCCCCTTTTGCCATCCATGTCAAGCTGGCCGCCGAACACAGATCAGCGGTCACTGGTTCCTGCAGCGTGCGCTTTTGTCAATTATGACTGTTTTGGTGGTGTTGTTTTGTGCTACAAATAGGTAAAAGGATAGTTGTTCCGTGCCTTTCGGTTTGACATCGCAGGGGCATGACTCATAATTACACCTGGATCACTGGTCATTTTACGATACCCGTCGACACTCTTCACCGGGAAGATGCTTATGCATGCCAAGACACTCTATGACAAGCTCTGGAAACGCCATGTGGTGCGTTGCGACGATGACGGCACCTGTCTCCTCTATATCGATCGTCAGCTGGTGCACGAGGTGACCTCGCCCCAGGCCTTCGAAGGGCTGCGACTGACCGGCCGCCGCCCCTGGCGGTCAGCCGCCAACGTTGCCGTTCCGGACCATAACGTGCCCACCACCGATCGCAGTGGCGGGATCGCCGAGCCGCTGTCGCGCCTGCAGGTCGAAACGCTGGACGCCAACTGCGCCGAGTTCGGTATCAACGAGTTCGTCATGAACGATGTCCGCCAGGGGATCGTGCACATCATCGGTCCGGAACAGGGCCTGACCCTGCCCGGCATGACGATCGTCTGCGGCGATTCGCACACCTCGACCCACGGCGCCCTGGGCACTCTGGCCTTCGGTATTGGTACCTCCGAGGTCGAACACGTCCTGGCGACCCAGTGCCTCATCCAGAAAAAAGCCCGCAACATGCTGGTCAGTGTCGACGGACAGGCCGGGCGCGGCGTCACTGCCAAGGACATCATGCTGGCCATCATCGGTGAAATCGGCACCGCCGGCGGCACCGGCTACGTGATCGAATACGGCGGCGACGCAATTCAGGCGCTGTCGGTCGAGGGTCGCATGACGGTCTGCAACATGTCCATCGAAGCCGGGGCAAAAGCCGGTATGATCGCCGTCGACGACAAGACCATTGCCTACGTCAAGGGGCGGCCCTTCGCACCGAAAGGGGACCTCTGGGCTCAGGCGGAAGCCGACTGGCGCACCCTGCATAGTGATCCTGGCGCCCATTACGACCGCATCGTACACCTCGATGCCGCTGCGATCCAGCCCCAGGTGACCTGGGGCACCTCCCCCGAGATGGTGACGACCATCGACGGACGCGTGCCGGACCCGGCCGATGAGCCCGATCCAGTCAAGCGCGAGGGGATGAAGGCAGCCCTCGAGTATATGGGGCTGGCTGCCAACACGCCGATCGTCGAAATTTACCCCGATACCGTATTCCTCGGCTCCTGCACCAACGCCCGCATCGAGGACCTGCGCGCCGCCGCGGCCATCGTCAAGGGGCACAAGCTGGCCGGAAACATCAAGCGGGCGCTGGTGGTGCCCGGCTCGGGACTGGTCAAGAAGCAGGCTGAAGAGGAAGGGCTGGACACGATCTTCAAGGCGTGCGGCTTCGAGTGGCGCGAGGCGGGCTGTTCCATGTGCCTGGGGATGAACGAGGACCGGCTGTCGCCCAAGGAACGCTGCGCCTCGACCTCGAACCGCAACTTCGAAGGTCGGCAGGGGCAGGGTGGGCGGACTCACCTGGTCAGCCCGGCCATGGCCGCGGCCGCGGCCATTACCGGTCATTTTATCGATGTCCGCACGCTGGAGGTTTGAGCTATGCAAGCTTTTCGTCATCTGAACGGGCTGGTCGCGCCCCTGGACCGCTCCAATGTCGATACCGACGCCATCATACCCAAGCAGTTTCTCAAGTCGATCAAGCGTACCGGCTTCGGTCCCAACCTGTTTGACGAGTGGCGCTACCGGGATCACGGTGAGCTCGGCATGGACTGCAGCAAGCGACCGCTCAACCCGGATTTCGTCTTGAACCAACCGCGCTACCAGGGGGTGCAAATCCTGCTGGCGCGAGACAATTTCGGTTGCGGATCCTCCCGTGAGCACGCGCCCTGGGCCATTCTCGACTTCGGTATCCGGGTCGTGATCGCTCCCAGTTTTGCCGATATCTTTGCCAACAACTGCTGCAAGAACGGTATTCTGCCGGTGGTGCTCTCCAGCGCCGAGGTGTCCAGGCTGTTCGTCGAGGTTGACGCAACGCCCGGCTACTGCCTGGATGTCGACCTGGAAAAACAGCGGGTGACGACCCCGGGAGGGGATGTGTTCACGTTTGCCATCGACGACTTCCGAAAAAAATGCCTGCTGGAGGGCCTTGACGAGATCAGCCTGACCATGCAGTTCGTTGCCGAGATCAAGGACTTCGAAGCGCGGCGCATG
Source organism: Geobacteraceae bacterium (assembly GCA_024640545.1). Classification (GTDB taxonomy): domain Bacteria; phylum Desulfobacterota; class Desulfuromonadia; order Desulfuromonadales; family BM103; genus JAHEDT01. The sequence goes on along the minus strand of JAHEEU010000062.1, from coordinate 1,999 downwards.
CTTGCAGAACCATGGCTGTTCAGCGGTTGAGAACACCACCCTGGGCGAGGCAAAATACTCCGTGTGAGCAGAATTGAATGACCACTACAGGCGAAGAGGATGCAATGCAAGGAAAAGAACTGGTTTTAAAAGCGCTTCATGCCAGAGGCGTGAAATACATCTTCGGCTACACCGGCGGGGCCATCATGCCGGTTTTCGATGAAATGGAAAAGCAGCAGCTCTTTACGTTTGTCATGCCGCGCCACGAGCAGGGCGCGACCTTCATGGCCCAGGGGCTCTCCCGGGCCTCCCTGTCCACGGAAAACCCGCAGGTCGGGGTCTGTCTGTCGACCTCGGGCCCGGGGGCCATGAACCTGGTCACCGGCGTCGCCGATGCGCACATGGACTCGGTGCCGATCGTCGCGATTACCGGCCAGGTGGCCACCGGCGTGATCGCGACCGATGCCTTCCAGGAGAGCGACGTGGTCGGCGTCATGATGCCGATCTGCAAGCAGACCTACATGCCGCTCTCCGCCGAGGAGATCGAGCGGACCATCCACGAGGCCTTCTATGTGGCGACCACCGGCCGGTCCGGCCCGGTGGTGATCGATATCCCCAAGGATGTGCAGGTCCAGCAGACGGAAAAATCCTATCACTTCAATCCGAGGACCTTTCGCCCGGAACTGCCCGGGTTCTTTTATCACCCCTCGCCGGAACGGGATGTCCTGCACCGGGCCATCGGCATGATCAACCGCAGCGAGCGGCCGGTCATGTTCTGCGGTCACGGCGTCATCGCCAGCAATGCCGGGGCCATGCTCCAGGAGTTCGCCGAGAAGACCAATATCCCGATCGCCTTTACTCTGCATGGCCTGTCGGCATTGCCGGCGGACCATCCCTTGAGTCTCGGCATGATGGGCATGCACGGCACGGTCGAGGCAAACCGCGCGGTGATGAACGCCGACCTGATCATCAGCTTCGGCATGCGTTTCGATGACCGCGTCACCGGCAAGCTCAACGAGTACGCCAAGAATGCCGACGTGATTCACGTCGAGATCGATCCCTCGGAACTCGACAAGAACGTCAGGACCACGGTCGCCATCAATGCCGATGTCTACCGCACTCTGCACGTCATGCTTGGCGATCCGGAACTGACCTTCAAGCCGCGCCGGCGCTGGCTGAAGGAGATCGCCGCCAATCGCGAACTGGTGAAGGAGGAGATGGCGGCAGAGATCGCCGGGGGGGTTGGCCTGGGCGGCAAACTGCTGATGAAGAGCATCGTCAGCCGCCTCTCCGACATCACCGGAGGCAAGGACATTATCGTGCCGGACGTCGGTCAGCACCAGATGATTGCTGCACGCTTCTATAATTTCCAGACCCGCAACAGCTGGTTCACCTCCGGTGGCGCCGGCACTATGGGCTGCTCGCTGCCGATGGCGATCGGTGCCAAGCTGGCGCGCCCCGACGAACGGGTCTGGTCGATCAGCGGTGACGGCGGCTTCCAGATGAACATCCAGGAACTCGGCACCGTCATGGAGCAGAAGACCGACGTCAAGATCATGATCTTCAACAACGGCTATCTCGGCATGGTGCGCCAGTGGCAGACCCTGTTCTTCGACGGCCGGTTTGCCGGAACGCCGATGCAGAGCCCCGAGTATGGAGTGATCGCCCAGGCTTATGGTATTCCCTACCAGAAGGTGACGGAGCTCGATCAGGTCGATGCGGCGATCCGTGCCGCCATCGCCCACGATGGTGCCTATATGCTCGAGTTCGTCTGCGACCCCTCGGAGATCGTCCTGCCGATGATTCCCTCGGGCGGCGGCTTCGGCGACATGATCGTATCGCGTCCCAAGGGTTGATGCGGATATCCGGGCGTAGTGAGTCAACTGCCAAACTGAAACGGAAAGAGAACCATGACAGCGAAACTGATGAAACGTCGGTCTATCCTCGCCTTCGTCCAAGATAAACCGGGGACATTGAACAAGATTTCCATGCTGATCCGCCGCAAGATGTACAACGTCGA
>JAHEEU010000221.1 GCA_024640545.1 Geobacteraceae bacterium | reverse complement strand
GCCTTTCACAAGCCATGTGAGGCGGTATGTTTCTGCTCTTCATCATCAGTCTTTCTGTCATTTTCTACTTTATCTGCATGGAACTTGACAAGCCGGTTCCGCCATTCTCGCCGTTGTCCGGTGAGTGTCCGGACTGCAACGAGCCGGTGGAGTCAGGCTGGCTGGTCTGCCCGGAATGCCGGGCGGTTTTGCGTGAAGTCTGTCCTGCTTGCGGCAAGGTCCACGACAGGTGGGTCAAATACTGCCCATGGTGCAGACACCTGAATCAAAAGGCGGCCGTGTGAAGCTGGCGTTCAGAAAATACAAGTACTCCTGGTTTATCGTCTTCTGCCTGGCTGCAATCCTGGCCATAGTAGCGTGCAATGTCTGGCTGCTCTGCTGCGGCCGCTGCGTTCTCAACGACTTTCTGCGGGTTCCTCCGATCGGTTGGGTGATCATAACCGCCAATCTGGCCGCCGGAGTCGTTTTGGTCCTGCTCAGAAGGCGTAAAAAATCTCCTCCCGATACAAACTGCTGCAGCGGTTGCCACTCCTCTCTTCGCGACAACTGGCCCTTTTGCCCGGCTTGCGGCAGTGCGCGTTAACCCGGATTCCGATCCTCCCCCTTTTGTTTCAGATCTTCGTGTCCAGCGGCAGTTCAGTTTTGTCGAGTACCGTGCGCAGCGCAAAGGATGACTGCACGCGCATGACCCCCGGCAGGCTGGTGAGCTTGTTGTGAATGCGGACATAATCCGTGTTGTCCCTGGTTATGACGCGCAGCAGGTAGTCGAAATCACCCGACATCAGATAACATTCCATGACCTCCGAAACCCTGGAGATTTCGGCTTCAAAGTCGGCCAGTTTCTCACGCTGCTGACCGTCCAGCGTGACCCTGACAAAGACATTGTCAGGTTTCCCTATGGCGGTCTGGCTGACCAGCATGACGTAACGATCAATAATCCCGCTTTCCTCGAGAATCTTGACCCGCCTCAGGCAGGCTGATTCCGACAGCCCCACCTCGGCGGCCAACTGTACGTTTGACAGGCGACCGTTCTTCTGTAACTTATTCAGGATGGAATGATCTATGGTATCCAATTCCATGTATGGCATTACCTGCTCCATATTTATGATTATGTAGAATTATCCGCTAATAGATAGGCTTTTTTCCTTTAGTTTGCAAGGTAATTCTAGCTTTTCTCTGGTAGACTCTAGACTATAAACCTAGCAACAAAGCCAAGCATTTTTTCAAAGGAGGCATTCTTATGGTTGTTGGCATACTGAAAGAGATCAAGGTGGCTGAGAACCGGGTTTGCATGACCCCGGCAGGTGTTGAAGTCATGCGCAAGCATGGCCATGATGTCCTGGTAGAGGCACTGGCCGGTGTTGGCAGCGGCTTCAGTGACTCGGCATATACTGAAGCGGGTGCTGAAATTGTCGCCACCCCCCAGGAAATCTATAGCCGCTCAGATATGGTCATGCATGTCAAGGAACCGCAGCCGTCGGAATATCCTCTGATTCGTAAAGGGCAGGTCGTCTTCACTTACTTTCATTTTGCCGCCTCGGAAGAGTTGACCAGAGCTATGATCGACAGCGGTGCAGTCTGCATCGCTTATGAAACGATTGTCGGTACCGATGGCAGTCTGCCCCTGCTGACGCCGATGAGCGAGGTTGCGGGGCGCATGGCGGCCCAGGAAGCGGCAAAGTATGCCGAGCGGACCCAGGGCGGACGTGGCATCCTGCTGGGCGGAGTGCCGGGCGTGCCTCCGGCAACGGTCATGGTCATAGGCGGCGGCATCGTCGGTACGCATGCCGCACAGATGGCCTGTGGACTCGGCGCCAAGGTCTACATCCTCGACACCAGTCTGGAGAGGCTGCGTTATCTCGCCGAGGTCATGCCGAAAAACTGCTTTCCGATCATGTCTTCTCCGGCCATGATCCGCGAACTGGCTCAGGAGGCTGATGTGGTGATCGGGGCCGTCCTGCTGCACGGCGCCAAGGCGCCCAAGCTGGTGACCCGGGAAATGCTGAAAACCATGAAGACCGGTGCGGTGCTGGTGGACGTAGCGATCGATCAGGGCGGCTGTTTTGAAACCTCGCGGCCGACCACACACAGCGAGCCGACCTTTGAAGTTGATGGTGTCGTACATTACTGCGTTGCCAATATGCCTGGAGCGGTGCCCCTGACATCGACCGTCGCCCTGACCAATGCGACGCTGCCTTATGCTGTCAAAATTGCCAACAATGGCTGGCGCGCTGCCGCCCGCGAGCAGCATGGCATCATGGAGGGTTTGAACGTCGTCCTCGGCAAAGTCACCTATGCGGGAGTCGCTGAAGCCTTCGGCCTCGAGCTTACGCCGGGGGAAGTTCTCCTTCAGCAGTAACTGTTCGGGGCCAGGTCAGGTCTATTGGACCGGCTTTGCCGGCCCCAAGGATATTGGGCCATGCCACCCGGGACATACGCGGTTGCGGAGGAAGTCAAAGCAGAATTGGTGAGCGACTGGTCGCGGGAACTCGATGCCGAGCCCTTCGGTAAGAAACCGCGACCGGCGCGAGCCTGCTTTGCTTGACGCGCGCTTGCGGCAGCCCCCATCACCAGCAGATTCCACCAGGAGCATACTGAGGACCGGACCGGTGACCGTGGTGGCCAGGTGAGCAGGCTGACGGAAAGAACCAGAAAGACCGTCCCGCCTCTTGTGCCGTGATAGTCGCCGCTTCCGCCGGAAATCTTCACCTAGCCTCTGATCGTTTCCTCGCTGTCATTGCCCGGTCATTTTTTCCTATGCCTATCACCTGCAGGCAAGTGGGCGCGCATTTCTTGGCAGTTGTCTTCTGCGCCACAGCCGGCGACACGCCTGGCAAGAACCTTCGGCGCCGACGGGGCAGCACGCTACTTTGCAGCCCGTTAACCCTCCAAGCTGATGTTGTCCATGATGGAAGACAAGGCTGAACATTGCAATCATTGTCTATGGAGCTAGAATGTAAATAACCGTTAATTATCCATTGGAGAAATCATGGAGCAAGTTGTCTTCTGTGTGGACCCTCTGGCGAGTCTCGAAGACGCCTCCACCTACCAGTCTAAACTGACTGTCGTTCACGATGCCCTGAAAAAAAGCTGCCCGGGGATCGATCGGGTCAGTATCGCCCTCTACGACAAACAGTCGCAAGCGTTGAAAACCTTCATAGCCGCTCCCGCCTCGGAAAGTCCTTTGAGCAATTATCAGTTTGTCCTGGGCACCGAATCGGCCTTGATGGAAATTGCCAGGAACAGGTCCCCGCGCATCGTCAACGACCTGACAATATACCAGCACCACACTTCGAGGCATTCCCGGGCGATCGTCGGCCACGGCTTCGCATCAAGTTACACTCATCCGATTTTCCACAACAGGGACCTTGCCGGGTTCGTCTTTTTCAACTCGTTTCACAACCGGTATTTTCGTGAGCGCATACTGGATCAGGTGGAAATTTTTACCCACCTGCTGGCCGAAATGATCCTCAACGATCTCGCGGTCACGCGGTCACTGGTCGCAGCATTGCGGACCTCAGTCAACATGGTCCAGAAACACGACCTGGAAACCGGCACGCACCTGGAGCGCATGTCGCGTTATTCCCGCTTGATTGCCAGGTCGATGGTCAGAAAAGGCTACGAACCCCTTGACGATGAACAGATCGAGCAGCTGGCGCTGTTTGCCCCACTGCACGACGTTGGCAAAATCGGCATCCCGGACCGGATTCTACAGAAACCGGCCCGATTGACCAGTGAAGAACGCACCATCATGAACACCCACACCATGCTGGGGCGCCAGATTATCGCCGACCTGATCGGCAATTTCGGTTTTCAGCAGATACCATATATCGATTACCTCGGAAATATTGCCGAGCAGCATCATGAAGCGATGGACGGCAGTGGTTATCCTCACGGCCTGCGTGGTCAGGAGATCAGCCTGGAAGCGCGCATTGTTGCCGTGAGTGATATCTTCGATGCATTGACCACCAGGCGCCCGTACAAACAACCCTGGTCCAATGCGCATGCCTTTGCTCTGCTGCAGCTTTTGTCGATCGACAAACTCGACAGGCACTGTGTCGACGCCCTGGTTGAGTGCCCCGTTGAAATCGA
>JAHEEU010000220.1 GCA_024640545.1 Geobacteraceae bacterium | reverse complement strand
CCGGACAACGGCGAGAATGGCGGAACCGGCTTGTCAAGTTCCATGCAGATAAAGTAGAAAATGACAGAAAGACTGATGATGAAGAGCAGAAACATACCGCCTCACATGGCTTGTGAAAGGCTGCAATCAGATTTTCCGGTATCCTTTTCAACCAAACCGTCACGCAGGTAAACGGTGCGGTCGAACCACTCCAGGTTGTCCCGGTTGTGCGTGACCATGACAATAGTCTGTCCACTTCGATGCAGTTCGGCCAGCAGCTCCATCACCTGCCGGCTGGTTGCCGTATCGAGGCTTCCGGTCGGTTCGTCCGCCAGCAGTAACGGCGGGTTGTTGACCAGTGCCCTGGCGATGGCCACGCGTTCCTGTTCGCCGCCGGAAAGCTGCTGCGGCAAGTGCAGCATGCGGTCCGGCAGGCCGACCCGCGCCAGCATGGCAGAGGCACGCCGGCGCTTTTCCGCGCTGGAGAATTTGCTGACGGCGAGCGGCAGCATGACATTTTCCAGGGCGCTCAGATAAGGAATCAGGTTGTGCGACTGGAAAATAAAACCCAGGTATTCACGACGGAAATCCGCCTGCTTCTCGGTTGCGAGGCCGTAGACATCAATATCGTCGATCGTGACCGTGCCGGATGTAGGCCGGGTCAAGGCCCCCAGAACGCTCAAAAGGGTGCTTTTGCCGCTCCCTGAAGGCCCCATGACACCGAGAAAGGTGCCCTCTTTGACAGAGAGGGTCAGCTTGTCGAGAGCTGTCACACAGTCAGCACCAGTGACATAGCGCTTGGTCACCTCTTGCAGGTTTATCAGTTTCATATCATATCCGCGGTTAGAGCGCCCTGAGGGCTTCACTCGGTTCAAGTCGGCTGGCACGCAGTGCCGGTTGCAGTGCAGCGACCAGACCAACGACCAGTGCAGCGGCCACGGCGGCTACAGCGAGGGCCGGATTCAAATGCCAGACTGCCTTCCCGCCGTCGAGCAGCGGCAGCGCCGCCAGGGTGGCGAGAACTCCTGCCAGATAGCCCATGACTCCGGCCAGGACACTGACGATGGCCGCTTCCATCAGGACCAGGTGCAGCACGTGTCGGCGGCGGTAGCCAATCGCCCGAAAAATGCCTATTTCACGGGTTCGCTCGCTGATCGCCCCCATCATGGTAACAAACACCAGCAAAGCCCCGATGATCACCACGGTAACGGCGACTCCCCAGGCAAAGAGACGGAACTGGTCGAGGGCATGCATTCGGGTTTTCACCACCTGTTGGACCGCCTGGACATCGGTTTCGGGGAGCACCTGCTGCAGTTGGTTGACCATGTCATTGACGGGACAGTCATGGCAGAGCGCAGCGATCTCGACCATGCTGATCTTGCCTTCTTTGCCAAGTACCGACTGGGCTGTCGACAGCGGGCTGATCAGCAACTGGTCGTCCTGGGAACCGGTTTTGGCCAGCAGACCAACCACAGTGAAGTCCTGGCCGTTAATTTGCAAGGTGTCGCCAATCGCCAGGCCAAAACGTTTAACAAGCGCATCGCCGACCAGCAGTTCAGCACCCTGCTCGACAGGACGCCCGGCGATCGACCACCAGCGCTTTAATTTGAATTCCGCTACGGGATCAACCCCCATCATCATGACCCGCTGTCCCTGCATTTCGACGGTGCCGAGCACTTTGGGACCGATGGTGGCGACGTTACGCCGGTTGGGGATGCTGTCTATATTAACCAGGCTGACCTGCTCGATCTCATGGGGGACCAGATTGACGCCGCCGAGTTGGACCCCACCATAGTTCAGATTAAGTTGTTCGCTGCGGGGCGTGACGATGATGTTGGCCCCGAAGTTCTCCAGCTCATGCTGGGCATGCATGCTCAGGGCATCAGTCAGTGACAGTAGGGTGACAACGGTCGCCACGCCGATCATCAGGCCAATGACCAGGAAGATCGCCCGCCCTTTACGCCGTCTCAGATTATGGAAAACGATATGCTCGAGTCTCACGCAAATATCCTTAGTTGAACGACGCCTTGAAATAGCCGGCACCCTGTTCGATATCGTTCATGGCGATCACGACCTTGTCGTTGTTCACCTGGCGATGCAACGGTGCCGGATTGCATCCGCCCTTGACCACATTGACAAGGTCGGTGCGAAAATGCTGGTCGCAGTTGTTGCAGACCATGTCGTTGCCTTCCTGGCGATAACCCTTGCGCTCACGGTAACAGACGTCGCAGGTATCAAAGGCCGCGCGGATCACGCCATCCTGGCTGCGTACGACGAAGAAATCGATCAGCCCGGATTGCCCCTGAATTCTATAGAACCTGGCTTTGCCGTCAGAGAAGTCGCTTGCCGCAAAGCGAACCGTGCCATCCTGGTCGGCTTTAATCAGAGCGTGGCCGCCAGGGGACTGTTGACCGAACAGGAGCCAGCCAGCGGCAGCGACAGCCACCAGGGCCAGCACAGCGACGGGTATCAGCAGCTTACTGCCGGTTGATTTTTTCGTATTGAACTGCTCACGTTTGGTTTGACGTTCGGACATTGCTTTTACTCCTGTTCTTTGCCCGGCATCTGCATCCGGGGAATTTCAGCTGTTGCAGCAGGCACAGGCACCGCTGCCCTGGTTGAGAGATTTGAGCCTCGGATCGAAAATAATGATTTCGGTATTCTCCTGCAGCTCTGCATACCAGCTCTGCAGTTTAGCCTGGCGTTCACGGGGGTCGCTGATCCCGGCACAGACATGGTCCTCGATATTGCGGTTGATGATCATGTCATCTCGCAAGCGTTCCCGGAAACTCGCCATGCTGCCATAACGCTCCGTGACGACCTGCTCAAGTTCCTGATGCGCCTGGCGCAGTTCATCAAGCCGGGCATTGACCTCGCCGTCCTGCACGATGATCTGGTTCTGTTCGGCTGCGGCGAGCAGCAGCTCGCGCTGCAGGACATCCTGCCAGACCGCCTTCAAAACCTGGTCGCTCTTGCCCGCCGCAGCGACGCCCATGGAACGCTGCTGGACGAGTTTCTCAAAATCGTCACGCGCCAGCAGGCGGTCCCCGACTTGCGCCAGGTACTGCTGGCCGAGTTGGGACTGCTTTTGCTGCAAGGCGGCATATTCCTGCGCACTGAGTTCCAGGCGCAGGTTGGCTGGATAACCGGCGTCGCTTATCGCCTCGCCAATCTTGCGGCTGTCGATTGCATCGGGATCAAACGTGACCCGACCGCGGTTGCTGGTCAGGTTGACCTCGACAGCGCCGACGCCGTCCAACCCGGAAAGGGCTTTTTCAATGTTGCCCACACAGGAGGAGCAGGTCATTTTATCGATCTGATACTCGGCCAGCGCAGCATTGGCCAGGTCGGGTCCGGACGGATAGAAGAGCCAGGCCACCGGGACCATGGCAATCAGCGTCAGGCAGACTGTCAGGTAAAGCTTCGGGCGTCTCGTCATGGTTTCCTCAGTCGATGGAGAGTTGCGGGTTACGGATCGAAGTGACAACGCCGACTTACTAGATCAACTTTCATGCCAAGCACTCAAAAACACGCCAAGCGGCTAGAATTACATAGATAATGGTTCAATCACTGGAAGATGTCGTCGCCCACGGTTGATTTTCTGTAGAATATTACACAATAAAAAGCAGATTATTCTTCATCTCCGGGCAATTAACTTGGCCGCAATCGGCAACTCCGTTCCTGCAGCAGGGACGCTCCTCGTCCCCGGCACCAGTAGCGGCAGACGAAAAAGCCCCCGCGAAATCGAGGGGGCCTTCAGATGATTGCCTGTTGAGGTTTCCCTATAAAACGATCAACTCCTGATTGGAAAAAGTCAGATGTTTGAGACCCTCTGCTGCGACCCAGAAGGTGTTTTCGACACCGACCGCCCCCAGGCCGGGGAAAACCGCCTTGGGTTCGAAGGCAAAGGTCATATTCTCCTGCAACAGGTATTCGTTAAACCCTTTGGCTATAAAAGGGTATTCATCAAGTTCCACTCCGGTGCCATGGCCGACAAAAGACACCTGGGCGCCTCTGGAGCCCATGAAATGATCCCGATAGCCCATTTGACAGGCCAAATCCAGGCACTCTTCGTACAGACCACCCCAACTCGCTCCGGGTCTTGCCGACCGCTTGGCGTGCTCCTGGATCGTCAGCATGTCGGAATACGC
>JAHEEU010000219.1 GCA_024640545.1 Geobacteraceae bacterium | reverse complement strand
CGCGAACGGGCCGAGCGGCTCGCCCGCATCATCGTCGCCGACATCTCGCTCTACTACCAGGATCGCATCGACGAGGGGATCCTGTGCGGCAACTGGTCGGAGCTTTTGGCCCACGAGATCAAGGAGGCCCGGCGGCTGTTCAGCGAACGCTTCCCCGGGATTGAAATACAGCGCAGCAAGATACTTGAAGCCGCCTTTCTCGACCTGTTGGAGAAGCGTCGTCGGGAACTGGGCGCCTGATTGCCAGACAGGGAAAAACCGTGGACACAATCGACCAGATTAGCGATGCCCTGAACTCTCCCGACGAGGAGACGCGCCTGCGCGGCCTGCGCGAGCTGGCCGCCTGCGGCCCCGTTGACGGCCTCGACCTGATCTTCAAGGCTTTCGGCGATGCCAGCTGGCGGGTGCGCAAGGAATCGATCGACCTGTTCCTGCGAATGCCGGTCAGCCGGGAGCTGATCGGCGAGGTCATCGAGCTGCTCCATGCCGAAGAGAATGCCGGCCTGCGCAATGCCGCGGTGGAGATCCTGAGCCGCATCGGCCGGGACGCTGTGCCGCTGCTCCTGGATCATGCCGGCTGCGCCGATCATGACGTGCGCAAGTTCATCGTCGACATCCTCGGCGATATCGCTGCCCCGGAGGCCATCCCCACCCTGGTGGGCGCCCTGGAGGATGCTGACAGCAACGTGCGGGCCGCCGCCGCCGAAAACCTCGGCAAGCTGAAGAGCGCCCAGGCAGTGCCGGCCCTGCTCAGGGCGATGCAGCAGCCGGACCTGCTGCTGCAATTCACGATCCTCGAAGCCTTGAGCCGCATCGCGGCCCCGGTCCCCCTGGCCGAGCTGCTCCCTTACCGGAACGAGAAGCTTTTGCGCAAGGCGTTGATCGATTGCCTCGGCAAGGCCGGCGACGCTTCGGTGATCGCTGAGCTGGTCGCGGCCCTGACCGACCCCATGGGCAACGTGCGCGAGGCGGCCATCCTGGCCCTGGCGGAGGTTGCCGGCCGGCACCCGGACCAGCTGCGGCAGGTTCTGGCCGGCTGCGAAAAGGGCCCGGTGGCGGCAGCGGTCTCTGCCTGTCTCGACGCCGGCGGCAGCATGACCCTCAGGCGGGCCGCCGTCAGGGTGCTCGGCTGGCTCGGCGTCGCCGAGAGCGTCTCGCCGCTGCTGCGCCTGCTTGAAGAGGAGGCGCTGCAGCAGGAAGTGAGCGCGGCGCTGGTGGAGATTGGCCGGGTCGCTCCACAGGCCCTGCTGGATGCGTGGCCGGAGGTCTCCGGCAACCGCCAGGCCTGCCTGGCCTACGTCCTGGGCGAAGCCGGCGTCAGCGCCGGTTTGCATCTGCTGCGCCAGGGGCTGTGCGACGGCGACCCGCAAATCGCCTGCATGTCGGCCCACGCCCTCGGCAGGCTCGGAGATGCGACCGCCCTGTCGGACCTGGTGGCGTGTCTGCAAAGCGGTTCGCCGGAGGTTCGGCAGGCGGCGTCGCAGGCGCTGGTCGCCCTGGGCCGCAGGGCCCCGGGTGAAACCTTCGCCGCGCTGCGGCCACTCCTGGCCCACAGCGACCCGGGGCTGCGGGTGTTTGCGGTCTCGGTCCTGCGGGAGCTGGACCACCCCGGGGTCATGGATGCCCTGGCCCTGGCGGTCAAGGACCCGGAAGCCGAGGTCAGGCGGGCTGCGATCAGGGTCTTCGAACGCGTCGAGATCGGTGAGCATCTCAGCACGCTGCTCCTGGCGCTGACCGATGAGGATGCCGAAGTGCGGCGGGCCGTGGTGGAGATCCTGGCGAACTGTCGTGACGAGGACGCCCTCGACGGACTGCAGCTGGCGTTGCAGGACGAGGACATCTGGGTGCGCTCCGCTGCGGTGCGTGGCCTGGGCCGGGTCGGCGGCGCGCACAGCCGGGTGCTGGTGGAAAAGGCCCTGGCCGATCCGGTCGGCCTGGTGAGTATTGCCGCCCTGGAAACCCTGGCCGACCTGGCCGGCGCCGCCGCGGCGCCGCAGCTGATCGCCGCCCTCGACCATGACGACGAGGACGTGGTGACGGCGGCCATGAACCTGCTGAGCCGGACCGGTTCGACGGACTGGGTCGCTGCCCATGCCGAGCGACTCCTCGGTCACCCGTTCTGGATGGTGCGCGCGCAAATTGCCCGGAGCGCCGTGGCCGCGCTCGGCGCGGGCGCCGGCTCGCTGCTGGAAAAGCGCCTGGCCGTGGAGACCGAGGCCCTGGTCAGGCAGCAGCTGACCGAACTGCTTGACGAACTGCCGGCGAACTGACTCATCCATGCTCTTCACGACCCCTGACATACCGATGAGTGCCGACGAGTTCCGGTTGTTGCGGGATTTCGTCTACCAGTACTGCGGTCTGAACTTTACCGAGGATTCCAAGTACCTGCTCGAAAAACGTCTTGGCCGGCGCCTGCAGAAGCACAACCTGAAGACCTTCCAGGACTACTACTACTTCCTGCGGTACAACCCGAACAAGGAACAGGAGCTCTCCGAGGTCATCGACCAGCTGACGACCAACGAGACCTACTTTTTCCGTGAGGATTTTCAGCTCAAGGCCTTCGTCGAGGAGATCCTTCCCGAAATCCGCAAGCGCAAGGAGCAGGAGGGCCGGCAGACGCTGCGCATCTGGAGCGCGGGCTGTTCCTCTGGCGAGGAGCCCTACACGATCGCCATGCTGCTCCTCGACCAGCACTGGCTGAAATCATGGCGGGTCGAGATCATCGGCACCGACATCAGCCAGCGGGTCCTGCACATGGCCCGCGAGGGCCTCTACGGCGCTGCCTCCTTCCGCAATACCGAGGAGCTGCAGAAGGCGCGGTTTTTCACCGAGCAGGACGGCAAGCTGCGCGTCCGGGACGAAGTCCGCAACCTGGTCTCCATCAGCCACCTGAACCTGTTCGACACCGCGCGGATCGCCCTGCTGGGCAAGCTCGACGTGATCTTCTGCCGCAACGTCATCATCTACTTCGACCACGCCGGCAAGAAAAACGTCATCGAGAATTTCTTCCAGCGGCTGGTCCCGGACGGCTTCCTGCTGCTCGGCCACTCGGAGTCGCTGATCAACCTGAGTACCGCGTTCCAGCTGCGCCACTTCAAGCACGACATGGTTTACCAGAAGGCCGCGACCAGCCATGCGGTGGCCGGGGGGATGCGATGAACGCCGGCAAGGTCAGGGTGCTGGTGGTCGACGATTCGGCTTTCAATCGCCGCACCATCGTGAAAATGCTCGAGTCGCTCCCCAATGTCGAGGTGATCGGCTATGCCTGTGACGGCGAGGAGGGGCTGCGCAAGGTGATCGACCTGAAGCCGGACCTGATCACCCTCGACCTGGAAATGCCGCGCATGGACGGCTTCACGCTGCTGCGCATCGTCATGCACACGCAGCCGACGCCGATCATCGTCGTGTCGTCCCGGTCGGATGACGAGGATGTCTTCAAGGCCCTCGAGCTCGGCGCCGTCGAATTCGTACCTAAACCCTCGTCGCGGGTCTCGCCGGTATTGATGGATATCCGCGAGGAACTCCTGGCCAAGGTCCGCGAAGTGACCATGGTCAACCTGAAGAATGTCATGGACCGCTCGACCCCCTTGCGGCAGGTGCGCAGCAAGTCCGCCAGGGGTGCCGGCAGGAGGGGGCCGTCCGACGAGTTCCCGGTGGTGGTGATCGGTGCCTCGACCGGCGGGCCGCCGGCTCTGCAGAATATCTTTTCCGCGATCCAGGACGAAATCCCGGTTGCCTTCGCCGTCGCCCAGCACATGCCGGCTGATTTTACCCGGGCCTTCGCCGAGCGGCTCAACCGGTTTTCCGCGCTGACGATCCGCGAGGCCGAAGACGGCGACCTGGTCAGGCCCGGCGAGGTCCTGATCGCGCCGGGCGGCAAGAACCTCGAGTTCTCGCCGAAGGGCTCGGAGGTCTTCGCCAGGGTGTCCGCGCCGAAGGGGCATCAACGCTACCTGCCATCGGTTGATGCGCTCTTTACCAGTGCCGCCGCACATTTCGGCCGCCGCCTGCTCGGGGTCGTGCTGACCGGGATGGGCAACGACGGTGCCATGGGGGTGCACGCCATCAAGGAGCAGGGCGGCAGCGCCTTCGCCGAAGCGGAGGAGAGTTGCGTGGTCTTCGGCATGCCCAGGGAGGCGATCGCCACCGGCCTGGT
>JAHEEU010000061.1:3733-14813 GCA_024640545.1 Geobacteraceae bacterium | reverse complement strand
ATGGCGCGCCACGAGAGATTCGAACTCCCGGCCTTCTGATCCGTAGTCAGACGCTCTATCCAGCTGAGCTAGTGGCGCAAAGGAAAAGGGTTTATCGCTTAAAGCTAACCGAAAGTCAAGTTTTTTCAAGTCGGGCGGGAAAACTGGCGGAGAGGGGGGGATTCGCCCACTACCTCGCCAACTCTCGTTGGCTCCTGCGTAGGCTCCCCTACGCTCACTGACGCGAACCTCTCGGTCCGCTCATCTGCCACAGGCAGCGTTCGCTCCGCTTCGAATCCCCTGGGAGCGCTATGAGTTAGAAAAACTGGCGGAGAGGGGGGGATTCGAACCCCCGGTACAGTTGCCCGTACAACACCTTAGCAGGGTGCCGCCTTCAGCCACTCGGCCACCTCTCCGCTATCCACATATTTTTCGCGAACGCACAGTGTAATGCCGTTGTCCGCGTTTTTCAATCACTAAAGTGCCCCGACCGGTTCGGAGCCGTGATGAGCAGGCGGATTTTATATAATCTTTATCGAGTTGAGGGCAAGTATTTTTTACCGGTTCGGTATTGAGCCGGCCGCACCCAGGGCCAACGGTGTCGATTTTAAATTGCCGCGCATATGATATTCTTTCAACACATGCGCTGTTCCCGCAAACCACTGCGATTCAATCGCAACATCATCAGGGAAAGGAGGCTGTATGCCCATCGGAGACCTTGCTCCATCAGTCGAACGGAGGCTGAAAGCGTATCATGAACTGAGCCATCGGGTCGCGGACCTCGTGACCAAGGCCCCGCAGAAACCGACCATCACCATCTCCCGCGAGTTCGGCTGCGAGGCGTTTCCGGTCGCCGAAGAGCTGATCAGGCTGGCGGAGAAGAAAACCGGCGAGCCCTGGCTCCTGGTCGACAAGTCGCTTCTCGATGCGGTCGCCAGGGAGCATCATGTCCCGGAACAGATCATGCGCTCACTGGGCAGCAAGCCGCGCTGGTTCGATGACATGATGGCGACCTTTTCCGCAAACTGGAAAAGCGACGCCGACTACTACCGGCTGCTCTGCGGTCAGGTTGCCATGATTGCCTCGGCCGGCAACGCCGTAATCGTCGGCTTGGGGGCGGCGCTCATCACCAACCCCCTGGAGAACTGCTTCCAGTACCGGCTGTTCGCGGACCACGAGTTCAAGGTCAAATCGATCTCCCGCCGTCTCAAGGTCCCCATGCAGGAGGCGGAGATCATCGTTCTGGACCAGCAGAAGGAACGGGACCGGGTCCTGCGCAAGCTGCTCAACTCCGACTTGCACGAGCCGCTGCTCTACCACGCGATCTTCAACAACGGCAGGATCAGGAGTCGGCAGATCGCCCGGCTGATCTTCGACCACTCTCTGGCACGAAGTCATTGAAGCGGGACGCGCTGATCTGAACGCCGGAGGGGAAATTACGGGGCAAATCGAGCGGTATTGAAAGCTGGATGGGTGAAGCGGCTATGCTGAAACTGTTCAGGTCGATTTTCCATGACACCGAGTCCAGCGGACGCTCTCCGAAGAGCCTGGTGGACGAGGCCATCGAACGGGCCGTGGACGGCACCGACCCATGGCTGCGTGGACTCACCGGCTACCGCAGGAAACTGCGCCCCGCCGTCCTCACCGCCATCGACCACGTGGTGAGCCTGGTCGACGGCCTGGCGCCACCGCGGCCGGCCACCCGCGGCGGCTACGCCCATGACCCCCTGCTCCAGGCGATGTTTCTCTCCTCGGCGCAGATGCTGCAGCTGCTGCACGGCCTGCTGCAGGCACAGGCGGCGGGCGGCCCAGTCTGCGCGTTGCTGATGATGGACCTGGAGCAGCGCGGCATCTTCGGTGCCGACCTGCATGGCGAAACACTGGTCCGCGACGTCCCCCAGGTGACGGTGAGCTTTGCCAACCACCGCCTGCTCGACCCCTGCAGCGAGGAGAGCGAGACGAGACGCCTGCTCAAGCGACGGGCCTTCGACCACTTGCTGAGCCTGGCACTGCACAGGATGGTGACCACCCGCGAGATCCGCAAGGGCCTCGACAACCGGCACACCCTGCTCCGGGCCAAGCTCGACATCCTGCAGAGTGGCAACTGGGGCTTCAACCACGGCACGCCGCAGCATCCGGATATGCTCGCCGAGCTGGAAAAACAGCTCGCCGAAAACCAAGCGCAGCTGCAACTGGTCGGCAGCGACGACCGGTCGCTGGAGGTCGCCATGCAGCTGCTGGTCGATGTGCTCGGCCAGCCGCAGCAGCACCTGTGGGCGGGGCACAAGCAGCTGGTGGTCGATCGCATGGGGATCAAGCGCGCCACAGCCAGCGAAACGGCCCAAGAGCTGCAGTTGGAGGAGCTTTACAATGCCGAGGGGCAAAGCGTCGTGGTGACGCTGGTCACTATCGGGCCCTAAACCCCCAACCCAAAAGCCCTCCCCAGGTAAAACCGCCAAGCCGGGAGGGGGAGGGGATGGTGACTGGTTACAGGTGACGGTAACGGCAGCTGATCACTGTTGGCGGGCAGCTGGCCTGCCGTATCGGCTAATGCAAAAAGCCCTCGTTTGCACGAGGGCTTTCGTCTGTCGCCGGGCGCTGCCGGCGGATAAACTGGCGGAGGAGGTAGGATTCGAACCCACGGAACTTTCGTTCAACGGTTTTCAAGACCGCCGCCTTAAGCCACTCGGCCACTCCTCCGTGTTGATACTATTTATACGAACCGGGGGCCCGCATCAACCGATTTTTTCCATGCCGCCCATGTAGGGACGTAAAACCTCCGGCACGCGCACCGATCCGTCGGCCTGCTGGTAGTTCTCCAGCACCGCCACCAGGGTCCGGCCGACCGCCAGCCCCGAACCGTTCAGGGTGTGCAAGAACTCCGGCTTGCTGCCGGCTTCGCGGCGGAAGCGGATACCGGCACGGCGCGCCTGGAAATCGCGGAAGTTCGAGCAGGACGAGATCTCGCGGTAAGCCTGCTGCCCCGGCAGCCAGACCTCTATGTCGAAGGTGCGGGCGGCCGAGAAGCCGAGGTCGGCGGTACAGAGATCGACCACCCGGTAGGGCAGGCCCAGCGCCTGCAGGATGCCTTCGGCGTCGGCGAGCAACCGGTCCAGCTCGGCTTCGGAATCTTCCGGGCGGGTGAATTTGACCAGCTCGACCTTGTTGAACTGGTGCTGGCGGATCAGGCCGCGGGTGTCGCGGCCATGGGCGCCGGCCTCCTTGCGGAAGCAGGGGGTGTAGGCCGTGTAGCAGACCGGCAGCCGGGCACCATCGAGGATCTCGTCGCGGAAGATGTTGGTCACCGGCACCTCGGCGGTCGGAATCAGGAAGAAGTCCGGGTCGTCGAGATGGAACAGGTCGGCTTCGAACTTCGGCAGCTGGCCGGTGCCGGTCATGGTCTCGCGGTTGACCAGGAAGGGCGGCAGCACCTCGGTGTACCGGTCCCCCCGGGTGTGGGTATCGAGCATGAAATTGATCAGGGCGCGCTCGAGCCGGGCGCCGGCCCCTTTGGCGAGGGCAAAGCGGGCTCCGGTGATCTTGGTGGCCCGTTCGAAATCGATGATGTCGAGATCTTCCCCCAGATCCCAGTGCGCCTTCGGCTCAAAGTCGAGCCGGGTCGGTTCTCCCCAGCTGCGGATCTCAGGGTTGTCTTGCTCGGATTGACCGACCGGGCAGGCGGCATCGGGCAGGTTAGGCAGGGTCAGCAGCAGCCCCTTGAGACTCTCTTCGGCCTGGCGCAGCTCCTCGTCGAGTTCCTTGATGCGCGCAGAGACGTCCTTCATACGGAGGATTTCGCCCTGGACCTGGCTCTTGTCCTTGGTCCGGCCAATCAGGGCCGAGACCTGGTTGCGCTCGGCCTTGAGGCTCTCCGCCTCGCTGAGCAGGCCGCGCCGGCGGTCGTCGAGGTCACGGAAGGCGCCGAGATCGACGGCTCCGCCCCGGGTGGCCAGGCGGCGTTCCACTTCATCCAGGTTGTCGCGCAGAAATTTGAGATCGAGCATTTGCATTGCTCCGCAGTTCGCAGATAGGTGAACCGCAAAAAGTAAAAATTTTTGACCCGGTCAAGCTGGGCGCGGACACGAAAGAAGGATTTCTAGCACCTCTTGATTGCCGGGTCAAGCTTTGCTGGCAGGTTCAGCCTTCAGCCTCCATGCGGAGGCGACCCCTCGCCTCTCTCCCCCCTGACCCACCAGTCGGCATCGTCATCGAACCACCAGCGGGTCGAGTCGGTCGACCAGATCGTTTCGGCGAGCGTCCTGGCCGCTTCGGTCTTCAGACGCTTGAGGGTCGTCGGGTACCATTCGTCGGCGTAGCGGTTGCCGAGGTCCTTGTATTCCTTGAGCGCCAGGATCATCTCCAGCTGGTCGGCGTCGTGGGCGATGCAGGCTTCACGGGTCTCCCGGGCCAGAAACTCGTACTGCAGGCCGCGGTAGTCGTCGCCAAAGGGCAGGGTGCGGGCAAGATCCTCAACCGCCCGGCGCTCGTCTACCTTGACGTATTTCTTGTTGACGTAGTTGAGGTCGCCGGTGCGCGCCTCGGGGATGTCGTGAAACAGGCAGAGCAGCACCACCCGGCCGGCATCGGCCTCCGGGTCGAGTTGCGCCAGGGTGTAGCCGATCAAGCTGGTGCGGAAGATATGCTCGGCGACCGACTCGGCGCCGGAGCCGAGGAACTGGAAACCGGTGCGCGGCGTGCGCTTGAGCATGCCGGCTTCAAAGAGAAAATTGGCAAGGTTCTTCATGGGAAACCCTTTGGCTACAGAGGCGTGGAGACACAGTCAAGTTTTAACGCAAAGACGTTGAGGACGCAAATTAAACAAGCGCGCGAGCTGGAAGCTGTAAGCTGAGAACTGGAAGCTGGGGTCTTTCAACCCAACCGGATCAGCGCAACGCCGCAGAGGATCAGCAGGGTGGCGATGAAGCGGATGCGACCGCAGGACTCGCCGAGGAAGAGTACGCCGATCAGTACGCCGATCAGCAGGCTGACCTGGCGCATCGGCACGGCATAGCTCATCGGCGCCAGCTTGAGGCCGTAACGAAAGCTGAGGAAGGAAGCCATGATGACCGGCCCCGCGACCAACACCAGGGGGCGGCTGTTGCGGAACTCTGCCATGATGCGCCCCCGGTAGTTGGGGCGCATGAGGTTGAGGGTCATGAACAGGACCATGAAGGCGACCAGCAGGAAGGTGAAGTGGAAGGGCGGGTAGATCATGACGCCGGTCTTGTCGATCACTGCACCGATCGAATAGATGAAGCCGGCGGCCAGGGCGGCCATGACCGCCGGGTCGCGCAGGTTGCGGAAGGGCCGTACCGCCTCGTTCCAGGCCAGGGCCCGCAGCTGGATCGAGTAGGCGCCGAGCAGGATCAGGCCGATCCCGGCCACCCCCGGAGCGGAGACCTTTTCCGCAAGCAGCAGGACTCCCCAGATCGGCACCCAGAACATGGCCGTCTGCGCCAGCGGGTAAATCATCGACAGGTCGCCGTTGCGGTAGGCGCGGCCGGAGAAGAGGTGGTAGAGCATGAAGCAGACGGCGCCGACCGCCGCCAGCCCGACCACGCGCAAGGAAGGCGACGGGAACGGCCCGACCAGCGGCAGCGCCAGCAGCATCAGGCCGCCGGAACTGGCGAACATCCACCAGATAAACACGGTCTTGTCCCGGCTGCGCTTGACCAGCAGGTTCCAGAGCGCGTGCATCAGGGCGGAAAAGAGGATCAGGTTAAAGGCGAGGCTCGACATGGCCGACATATTAACCAAGCACGGACTTTAGTGACACTAAAATGTTTTTGCAGAGCCTAAACCACGCCCCGGGGCATTGACAGGGACGCCGCCCTTGGTATGCTGAATGGGTTGAAACATTTAATAATTTCAGAGAGATACATTTTATAAACCGCCTCCTGCCGGCCGCCCCCCCCGGCACCGGCAGAGCCTGAAAAGGAGAATGCACCATGTCAGCCACCCGCATCGAACAAGACTCCATGGGCACCATGACCGTGCCCGCCGAAGCCCTGTACGGAGCCCAGACCGCACGGGCCCGCGACAACTTCGCCATTTCGGGGATCGGCTTCCCCCGACCCTTCCTGCGCACCCTCGGCATGGTCAAGGAACATGCCGCCCAGGTCAACCGCGAGCTCGGCCTGATCGACGAGCGGGTGGCGCTGGCGATCATGGATGCCGCCGAAGAGGTGATAGTCGGCGATCTTGACGACCACTTCCCCCTGGACATCTTTCAGACCGGCTCCGGGACCAGCACCAACATGAACGCCAACGAGGTGATCGCCAACCGGGCCTGCCAGCTGCTCGGCGAACCTCTCGGCAGCCGCACAGTGCACCCCAACGACCACGTCAACTACGGCCAGTCGAGCAATGACGTCATCCCGACCGTCATGCACCTGGCCGCGGCCATCGAAATCAACGAGCTTTTGCTGCCGGCACTCGGTTCCCTGTGCAAAACCCTCGGGGAAAAGGCCCGCGAGTTCGACGATATCGTCACCATCGCCCGCACCCACCTGCAGGATGCCACGCCGATCCGCCTCGGCCAGGTGTTCGGCGGCTACTTCCGCCAGGTCTCCCTGGTCAGCAGCGAACTGGAGCGCGCCATGGACGGCCTCTGCGAACTCCCCCTCGGCGGGACGGCGGTAGGCACCGGCCTCAACACCCACCCTGAGTTTGCCCAGAAGGTGATCGCCGGGTTGGCCGAAGTGACCGGTCTGCCGCTGCGCGAAGCCAAGGACCATTTCGCCGCCCAGGCCGGCAAGGAGCAGGTGGTCGCCGCCAGCGGAGCGCTCAAGACCACGGCCGTGGCGCTATTCAAGATCGCCAACGATATCCGCTTCCTGGCCAGCGGGCCGCGCTGTGGTCTCGGTGAACTGCTGCTACCCGCCGTGCAGCCGGGCAGCTCGATCATGCCCGGCAAGGTCAACCCGGTCATGGCGGAGAGCCTGATGCAGGTCAGCGCCCAGGTGGTCGGCAACGACGCCGCTATCACGCTCGGCGGGCTCTCCGGCAACTTCGAGCTCAACGTCATGATGCCGGTCATGGCCCACAACCTGCTGCAGTCGATCGAACTGCTGGCCAACGCCGTTGAGCAGTTCAACGAGCGCTGCCTGCAGGGGCTCGCCGCCGACCGCAAACGCTGTGAAGGACTGATCGAGGAGAGCCTGGCCATGTGCACCGCCCTGGCCCCGGTGATCGGCTACGACCGCGCCGCGGCCATCGCCAAGCAGGCTCATGCCACCGGCAAGACGGTGCGCGAGATCGCCATGGCGGAGCAGGTCCTGCCGGAAGAAGAGCTGAACCGGCTGCTCGACCCGCGGCCGATGACTGAAGCGGGGATTCCAGGAAAAACCAGGTAATTCAGGCTGTCAACTGGAGGTAGGGGACTGGCTCCGAAGGTGCCTGTCCCCGGCACTGGAGACTGGAGGCTGACAGCCTACAACCTCCGCTTTGCGGACTATTCGTTCCTCTGCGTACCGCAGTTCCAGCAGGCGCCGAACTGACCTTCCAGCGTCTCGCCGCATGCCGGGCAGTTCCAGGGGAGACCGCCCTCTTCGCTCTTCAACCAGCTGTCGAGCAGCAGCCTGGCCCGCGGCCAGACCTCGTTGTCAACCACCCAGAGTTCTGGGAAGCACTCGAGGAAAGGGATCTCACCGAGGGCGGCAAACAGCTGCTCGTTGCGGATCAGGCAGGCAATGCCTTCCCGTTCCAGCAGCTCCTTCAGGAGGCCGGCTTCGGCACGATCGGCGAGGGAGAAGGTGTGTAGTTTCTTCATCGTTGCGTGTGGCCGGGCGCTCAGTCGAGAATGACCAGCAGGGCGGCCCCCAGCTCCCTTTTCTGCCAGTTTTTCAGACCGATGACCGTATCCAGGTCAGCGGATGTGCGCGGGTTGACCTGGGCGAGGGCTTCCAAGGCGGCGTTGTTGATCAGCACACCGGGTTCGAGGGCGTAGGCAGCGGCCGCCTCCTGACGCCATTGTTTGAGCGCTTTGAGCCGCTCCTCGCATGCCGGATCCTTGGCGCGGCGCTGCTGGCGCGGGAATTTCGGCAGCTCGGCTTCGGGGATCGCCAGGCCGTCGCCGACCGCGGCAAGCAGGGCGCTGCCATAGCGGTCGACCAGGCGCGGCGGCAACCCTTCGATACCACGCAGGCCGCTCTTGTCCTGCGGCTTGCGTTGGGCCAGCTCCTGCAACTGCTTGCTGCCGAGGACCTTGTAGACCGGCCGGTTCAGGCGGGCACCCTCCTGCTCACGCCACTCCAGCAGTTTTTCCAAGATGCCGAGTTCGCGGCGGGGCAGGGCCCCGGCCCCTTTGAAGCGCAGGTAGAGCGGTCCGTCGTTTTCGGCAAAGCGCACGTCCTCCAGCAGGGCAAACTCTTCCGCCGCCCAGCTCATTCGGCCCATGGCGGTCAGGCGCTCTTCGAAGAGCGCCACCAGGCGATGCAGATGGCGGGTGTCCTCGGCGGCATAGCGGACCATGTCGTCGGGCAGGGGGCGCAGCGACCAGTCGGCCCGCTGGAACTTCTTGTCGAGTTCGACGGTAAAATACTTGCGCAGCAGGTCTGCCAGGCCGATCCGCTCTTCGCCGAGCAGCTGCGCGCTGACCATGGTGTCGAACAGGCCGCGCACGCTCAGGTCGAAGTCGCGCTTCAGGCTGCGCAGGTCGTAATCGGCGGCATGGAAGATCTTGCGGATCGACGGGTTCGCCAGCAGCGGTCGCAACGGTCCGAGATCGGTCACGGCCAGAGGATCGATCAGCACCGTCCGCTGCAGCGTCGAGACCTGGATCAGGCAGACCTTCTCCTGGTAATTGTGCATCGAATCGGCTTCCAGGTCGACAGCGACCGATGTCTCGCCGGCCAGTTGCCCGGCCAGCTCAGCCAGTTGGGCGTTGGTCGTCAGTATTTCCGTATTCTCCATGAACTTTCAGTTTCTTTTCTCTTTGAGGTTTGATCATTTCGCGCCGCGCCCATCGCGCTGCGCGCCATGTGGTTCAGATCATCTCCTGCAGGTAGTTGAAGGTCGAGGTCTCCGGCAGCAAGGCATCCTGCGCGTAGGCCGCCAGGACCCGCCGCACCTCGGCCGAAGCGGCGCCCAGGTGGGTCAGGTCGACCACGAAGCGATCGCAGCCCATCCGGTGCAGCTCGCCGAGGTGGCCGAACAGGGAAAAGTCCTGCTCCGGGCGAACCACGGTCAGGCCGCTGCGATCATCCACCCGGTAGGCCTGGTCACGGTCCGAGACCAGGGGCCGGTCCGGTTTGACTCCGCGCAGCGGAATGCGCGAGACCATCATCGGCAGGTTGGCATAGACGGTGACCGCCAGGGACAGACCGGTGTCGCGGCTGAGAACCGCGGCCAGGTTGTCACGGTCGTCTTCGACATAGAGGGTCGCTGCGGCAAGCCCCAGCTCGCGCCAGGCGCAGGCCGCCTGGCTGTTGGTGGTAAACAGCCGGTAGCCGCACTCCAGCGACAGCCCTTCGCGGCCGGCGAACAACTCGAACTGGCCGAGGTTCTGCAGCCGGAAACGCCTAAAGCCCAGTTCGATCAGCCGGTCGACTTCAGCCTGGTAGGCCGACCAGTCGGCATCGAAAATCGCCAGGGGCAAATCCCACAGTAGCCGCTCCGGGGTCTTGACGGCAGCCCGAGCGCCGCCCTCGATCCGGGCGCAGGTCCCGGGGGCAAGCGGCAGGATCAGCCGGTCGACCCCCTCCTGCTTGAGCAGGGCCAGGTCGTGGATATTGCTCAGCGCGACGGCGAGACGGGGGGGCTCAAGGCGGGGTTGCCCGACCGGGACCAGATCGGCCATGGCCAGGCGCCGGTGGTCGGTACGGGCGGCGTGACGCCGCGCTTCGATCAGCTCGGCGAGTTCCTGGTAAAATTCGCGGCGGATCGCGTTGAGGCGACTGAGCGGCAGGACCACGGCCGGCAGGTCTCCGCAGACGAGCCGCCCCAGGGCCAGCGGCAGCGGGCCGGTTTTGCCGAACACCTTGGCCAGGACCTCGGCCGACAGCGGTCGGTCGGTTGCCGGGAAGGATTCCACCGGGTAGCTGCGGGACAGGGTCAGGCCATGGCCGGTTGCGGCCACCTCGATCCGGTCGGCGGTCGGCATGGCCAGGGTCAGATCGATCACCGACTCGCCGGGGGTGACGCCGTCCAGGCGCTTGTGGCAGGCGGACTGGCTCAGGTTGAAAGCCTGACCGGAGGAGACCTTGTAGATGCGATCGCCGTTGCGAAAACTTTTCCCCGGCGGGCAACCGACTTCGGCCCGTTGGCCGCTGTCGACCCGGCTGACCGGCCGGCCGGCCAGGCGCAGGTCGCGAATCGTGAACGCCGTGCCCGGCTTGTCGGTGGCGGGCTGGACGCGCAGGCGGTCGCCGAGGTGCACCGGGTCGCGGGGCACGAAGCTGAGCAGGCCGCCCTGGCAGGCCGCGATGCTGCCGACCAGCCGGCCGGTAGCGCCATGCACGCCGGGGTTGACCATGTCGGTGGGAGCCGCTCCGGGCAGAAAGCCGCGGGTCGGCAGGCGACCGAAAGATTCCCTGAGCAGCTCCTTGGCTGCGGCGATGGCCTCCGGGCGGTCCGTTTCCGCGGCATCGAGCACACCGCGGTAGGCCTGGACCACGTTGGCCACGTACTCGGCGCTTTTCATGCGCCCCTCGATCTTGAAGCTCATCACCCCGGCCGCCGCTAGCTCGGGCAGCAGGTCGATCGCCGACAGGTCGTTGGGAGAGAAGTAGTAGCCGTCCTTGTCCTTGTGATGATAGCGCCGCCGGCAGGGCTGGGCGCAGCGGCCGCGATTGCCGCTCATGCCGCCGAGCCAGGAGGAGAAGCTGCACTGTCCGGAAAAGGAGAAGCAGTGGGCGCCGTGGATGAAGTGTTCGAGGTCGAGGCTGGTCGCACGCCTGATCGCGGCGATTTCCGCAAGGCTCAGCTCTCGGGCGAGTACGGCACGCGAGAAGCCGAGCCGTTCCGCCATGCGCACCCCGGCGGCGTTGTGAATCGTCATCTGCGTCGAGGCATGCAGCTCGAGGCCCGGGAAGTGCCGCCGGGCCAGTCGCCACACGCCGAGGTCCTGGAGGATCACCGCATCGATGCTCATCGCCTCGAC
>JAHEEU010000061.1:0-3633 GCA_024640545.1 Geobacteraceae bacterium | reverse complement strand
TCCTGCAGATAGACCGCCCCGGGACCGATGACGCTGAAGCCGCGTCGGTCGAACTTGATGCAGGGCCGGTTGCGGCACGGCTCGTAAGTCGGGCTGGCAAAGGAGATGGCGGAGCCCGGGGCCCCGGCGGCATTGCTGCAGGCCCGCCGGCTTATCCCCGGCGCCGGGCCGAAGGAGACCCCGGGCGGCAGGCTTTTCTCCCAGAGCGGCAGCGCCTCCCCCGCTTGCGCGACTCCGTCGGCGTTGCGGTCCTGCCAGGCAAGCGCCGCATAGCGGCCGGCAGCGACGTCAAAGACCAGGAAAAAGTTCTGCTGCACCAGTGCTCCCCCACTCATGGCCAGGCTACCGGACCTCTCTGCCCGCCCCTGTACGGACTTGAGGTCTTCGAGGAGTTGATGGCCGGCCCGCCTGAGTTGCCAGCCCTGTACAAGGTGTCGCCCTCCCCAGTTCGCCACGCCCGCCAGGATGCCGAACAGGGCCAGGACCAGCAGCAGTTCGAGCAGGGTAAACCCCCGGGGCCCGCAGCGTGGACCGGGCCGCTCTCTCCTGGCATTCCAGGGGCCGCTCATCGTTCCCGCCAAGACAGAATTTTTACCGAGCCGGTCGGTCCGGCCGGGGCCAACAGGCGGCTGGCACGGCCGAACTGGGCCACCTCGCCGGTCAGGGTCACCGCCACCGCCACCCCCGGGGCCGAGACCAGCCCCGCCACAACGGCTGCGGAGGTCGCCCGGCTGAGGGCTTCTGCACCGTCACCGGTCAAGACGACCACCCGGCCGGAAGTCGGTTGCCCTGCGCCCCCGGCCGGGGACATGTAATCCTCCGCCGTACCGAATACCAGGTCTCCGGCGCGATCGACGACCGGCGGCGCCCAGACTTTTTCTCCCACCGCCAGGGGGTAGCTCCAGCGCAGTTGACTGCCCCGGGGACCGATCTCGACCGCGTAAACCGCGTATTGCCGGCTGTCGTCGCTGCCGACCACGCCACCGGTGCCAAAGATCGCCACCCGGCCGTGGACGGCCACTGCGGCGCCGATCGGCTCGGCGGCGCCACCCGGCACCTGGTAGGCCGAAGCCTCGCCATAGGGCTGGCCGTCCTCGAGAGCCAGCGCCCAGAGCCGCCCGGCCAGATCGCCGAAGATCAGCGTGTCGCTCCGGTCGTCGCCGTCGAGATCCATCAGCGCGGGAACAGCCGGTGTGGCCTCGGCGACCGGGCCCGAAGCCGCGTAGGGGGCCGTGAACTGCCAGAGGGGCTCTCCCGTCGCCAGTTCCAGGGCGAGGGCGTGAATGCCGGGAGCATCAGCACCCGCGGCGAAGTCCGCCGTCAGGTAAATGCAGCCGGCCGGGTCCAAGGCGGCGCTGCAGTGGTCGACGGCAATTCCGAGGGTGCGGCCGGTCCCGTCTCCCGGGAGCAGTCTCTCCCAGAGCAGCTCCGGCTGGTAAGGATCAGTAATATCCATAACGAACAGGCAACTGCGTCGGTGCTGCAGCGCGGTGCCGGTCGCCAGCAGCAGGGTATGCCAGCGGCGCAGCCCGTCGCCGTCGAGATCGAGGAACCGCTCCACCACAACCGGTGTCCCGTCGAGATGCACCGCAGGATCGCCGGTCAGGTCCTCAAACGGCTGAGCTTCGAGATGGGGCAAAAAACTGCCGGGCAGATAGGCCCAGAGCTCGGTGCCGCCGTCAGGATCGTCGACCAGGTAGCTGCCGTCCCCTTCGTTCCAATGGCTGACGAAAAAGGCATGCAGCATGCCGTCCTCGGCGCCTGCGTAAAGCACCCGGTCACGGTGGGCGCTCGCCGTCGAGACCCCACTCTCCCCGACCAGGACCGGCGACGAACGGCTGATGCTCCAGAGCCGCTGAGGGTCTTCATTGACACCGGCGGCCTGTCCCAGCGACCCACCGCGCCGGCCGCGCACGGCATGCACCAGAAGCTGTGCCGTCGCGGGCGAGTCCATCCCCAGGGCGAACTGCAGGCGCTCCGCCTCGTTGGCGGTAAACGGCAGCAGGGCCGCGTCCAAGTTGGTAAAGATGGTACGGTACAGGTTGTCGTGCCCGATGCTGGCCGGCGGATCGCTGTCAGCCAGTTCTCCGGGGGCGGCACCGACTCCGGCAAGGGGCATGCGGTCGGCAGCGTCCCAGAGGACCCGCGGAAAGGTGTCCAGGATATCGATGGCCCGCAGGTGACCGCGGTGCCAGGGGGCCTCTGAACTGGCAATGTACAGGACCCCGTCAAAGAGCACCGGGGCGGTAGTCACGTACTCCTCCTGCAGTGAGTTTGCCGAAGACAGGCTGCCGCCGGCCAGACAGAGGCCGAGGCAGAGCAAGGACCGAGTGAAGCAAGACCACGGGTTCATGTTCCCCTCCCATCACACAATACAATATGAGCTGACGGCATATTCCGTTCGCGGGGTCCGACAGGCGACTAATCGGTGATACCGTAACTGCTGACCGGCAGCCCGGACAGGTCGGCCCCGGCGATGCCCGGTCCTCGCTGCGGCAAGTCACCGGAAGCCGGCGGATCGAAACCGCACAGGCACTCGATCATGACCTCCCCTCCTCGCGCGCCCCGCGTGCGCGCCAGCACGAAAATCTTCAGATCGTTGTCGCTGCGCACATCGTCGTCGCCGTCCGGGTTGTCACGCAGGAAGACTTCCACCGACAGCCCATGGATATCGTTCACCCAGGCGGGTGACGAAGGGTAGCTCCCGGCGATGCCGCTGCTTAGCAAATCACGCCATCCAGCCGAACCGGCGTAGCTGGTGGCCAGTTGCCGGCGGGCCGCTTCGACGCCCGCCTGGGCCGCCCAGAAAAGCTGCGCACGGCTTGCCGCATCGGCAACCTGGCGGCTCGACTGCCAGACCTTTTCGGCCAGGATGTGGCCCAAGCTCAAGAGCACGGTCAGGATCAGGAGCACGCTGACCAGCGCCATGCCGCGCTGATTACCGGCCATGATTTTTCACCTCGACCAGTGCCGTCACCAGACACCGGCGGAAATGATCGCGAAAGGGTCCGTAGCTGCGGTTGCCCAACGGGTAGACGGCATTGTCGACATACCCCCGGTCCGGGCGCAGGTCGCGGACCAGCAGGCAGATGCGCACGCCCCTTATTTCCTGCGGCCTTGGCGGCTGGCTGACCAGGGTGCCGTCCTCGAGCAGATATTCGAACTGCAGCCCGTCCACGGCGTCGTCGAGAATCTCTCGGCTGGTAAAGTCGTCCCGCCGGAGGCGCTTGCTGCCGGCATTGGGCTCCAGCAGGAAGGTCAGGGCGCGGACGCCGAGGACCTCGCTGAAGGCGGGCGCGTCTTCGGCCAGCGGCTGCCCGAGCTGCAGGGTCTGATCGGCAGACTGCACGGTATAGCTGGCCGGGTGATTCTCCAGCGCCAGGTGGCTGATCGCCTCGGGGGCCGGCAGCAGCTCACGGGTCGATCCTGGGCTGCGGTTCGGACGGCGATTCAACACCAGCCGGGTCTCTCCGGCAAGTCCCGGCTGGGCCAGAACAAGAGGAGGTTTGAAGGAGATTGACTTGACGATCGTCAGCTGGTCGTCAGCGCCGGCCGCATCCACGGGGATGAGCGCGAAGGGCAATTCTTCGAGGGGGTCGCCGGGCACGCTGTCGTGCACCAGGGCCAGCGGGG
>JAHEEU010000218.1 GCA_024640545.1 Geobacteraceae bacterium | reverse complement strand
AGGGCATGCTTGTAGATGACCACCCGTTCCGACAGCCCTTTGGCGCGGGCGGTCAGAATATAGTCCTGGCGGATCACTTCGAGCATGTTCGAGCGCATGTAGCGGGAGAAGCCCGCCAGGCCGCCGAAAGCGGAAACGAAGACCGGCAGGATCAGATGACGGGCCATATCCCAGATCTGCTGACCCGGGCCCATATAATCGTAGCCGATCGATTTCAACCCGGCAACCGGGAAGAGCCCCAGGCGCACGCCGAAAAAATCCATCAGCAGCAACGCCAGCCAGAAGGAAGGCATGGCGAAGCCGAGGAAGACGAAAATCGTGGTGCCGCGATCGAACAGGCTGTTGCGGCGGACTGCGGAGAGGATGCCGATGGGCACGGCGACGGCCAGAATCACCGCAATCGACAGGACGTTGATGAAGATGGTGATCGGCATGCGTTCGCCGATCTTGTCCAGGACCGGCCGGTGGTCCTGGGCGAAGGACTCGCCGAAATCGAGCGTGGCGATCTTCTTCAGCCACAAGCCGTACTGGACGTGGAGCGGCTTGTCGAGGTTGTATTGCTGCCGCAGGCGGTCGCGCATCTCGGCGCTTGACTTGGGATTGAGATCGGTCTGCATGTCGGTCGGCTCGCCGGGCGCCAGATGAATCACCACGAAGCTGATCAGCGTAATGCCGATCAGCAGGGGGATCATCATGATCATTCTTTTAGCCAGATAGACAAGCATGGCGTGACTCGAACTCAGTTAGACTTCAGTTGACCTGCAGCATGCGCAGCGCCGGAGCGAACCGGCAAGGGCATTTCCACTTGCCGCTGCGCGCTTCGCCCGCGTCAGCGGGCGTATTTCTGTTCACTCTTCGGGACCCACCATTTGATGAAGTTGTAGGAGATCCCGGCCGGCGACGGCTCTATGCCGCGGAAACGCCTGGCCACTGCCGGCAGGGCTTCGCCGACGTAGAGGAAGGTATAGGGCTGTTCCTCGGCGAGGATCTCCTGGAAGCGATCGTAGATCTGCTTGCGCTCGGCCCGGGCGAAGGTCCGCCTTCCCTTCTCCAGGAGGTCGTCAACTTCCTGGTTCTTGAACTTGACGAAATTCAGCTCGCGCGGCGCCGTCTTGCTCGAGTGCCAGATATTGTACTGGTCGGGCTCGGGACCGCCGCTCCAGCCGAGGATCGTGGCGTCGAAGTTGCCTGGGAAGATGAACTCCTTGAGGAAGGTCGCCCATTCGACGACGCGAATCTCGACAATCATACCGACTTCCTTGAGGCGCCGCTGGATGATTTCGGCGGTCTTGGAGCGCAGGTCGTTGCCCTGGTTGGTGACGATGGTAAAGGCCAGCTTCTCACCGTCCTTGTCCAGGACGCCGTCACCGTCGCTGTCGGTCCAGCCGGCTTCGGCAAGCAGTTCCCTGGACTTGCCGGGATTGTACGCGTAGCGTTTGACCTGGGCGTTGTAGACCCAGGTGTCCGGCTTGTAGGGGCCGGTCGCGGCCTGGCCCAGGCCAAGCAGCACGCCGTCGATGAGTTCCTGCTTGTTGATGGCGTAAGTGATCGCCTGGCGCACCCGCTTGTCCTGGAAGAGCGGCTTGGTCAGGTTGTAGCCAAGGTAGGTGTAGCTGAACGACAGGTAACGGTACTTGTTGAAGTTGCGCACGAATGCCGGCGTGTCGGTCTGGGTCTTGTACTGGATCGGGGTCAGGCCCATGAAATCGAGGCCGCCGGACTGCAACTCGAGGAACTGCGTCGAGGTGTCGGGAATCACCCGGTAGACCACCCGGTGGATATAGGGCTGCCCTTCAAAGTAATCGGGGTTGGCCAGCAGCTCGACCTTCTCGCCGGCGTCCCACTTGACGAACTTGTAGGGGCCTGTGCCGACCGGGCTGCGCGCCAGGGGGCTCTTGGTGACCACCTGGTTTTCGAGCAGGTGCTTGGGATGCACGGCCGTCCCCCAGCTTTCCAGCGCCGGGGCATAGGGCTTCTGGTAAGTCACCCGGAAGGTGTAGGGGTCGGGCGCCTCGGCCTTGGCCACCTGCAGGAAATCTTCTGCGTAGGAGGTCGGCACCTCAGGGTCGATGTACATCTGGTAAGTGAACAGCACGTCGGCGCTGGTGAACGGCTGGCCATCGTGCCAGGCGACATTCTTGCGCAGATGGAAGGTGATCGTCAGCTGGTCCTCGGAAATCTCCCAGGATTCGGCCAGTTCGCCTTCGAGCTGCAGATTCTTGTCGTAGCGGATCAGGCCGTTGTAGACCAGGCGATTGATATCGCTCGACGCCGAATCGGACGAGAGCACCGGCAGCAGGTTGTTCGGCTCGCCGATCGATGCTTCGATGAAGGTGTCGCCATGCACCGGTTTAGCCGCTTCGCCTTCTGCCGGGACCACGGCCTGCTGCTGCTCGCAGGCGGCCAGCAGGAACATCAGGGCAATCAGGATCAGTCTCACGAGGAACTCCTTATGCTAAACGCTGCCGGATTCACAATTGGACCCGCCAACGGGCCTTACTCACTGATCAAATATACCACCTTTGCACCAGGCGGGGGCGCTAATCGAAACAGCCCGGCAGGCAAGTCAGCATTGGTTTCCAAATCGGAGAACTCCAGGCTGACGGTGGCATTCCTGGCGGGGACGACCAGGCTCATCATCTGCGGGAAAGGTCCGGCCTGGGCAGGGAACTGCGCATAGCTGATCTTCATGACCAGATCGTTCTGCTCAAAATAACTCACTTCGACAAGCTGCCGCAGCAGGTTGAACACCAGTTCCTGGCGACGCAGGGTACCGTGCCTGATCAGCAGCCAGCCCCCCTCCTGGAGAGCAAAAGCCTCTTCCTTCCAGCTGTTCAGCAAGGGCGGCTGGTAAAGCAGCACGTTGACCAGGTCAGCCGGGCGCAACGGCAGGTTGACAAAGGTGCCGAGATTTTCGGCGGTCGCCGCCCCGGTGTAGAAGACGTTCCGCGAAGGGACCGAAACAGCCAGTTTTTCGCCGTCAGCAGCCAAGAGCAGCAGGGGGGTGCCGAAGGGGCTCAGGGTTTCGGCGCGCAAGTGGTCGGGTTTTTCCGCAATGAGGACCTGGCTGCCGTTCAGAGAATTCCCCGGAGCCTGCATCTTGACCTTGGCCAGGCCCTTCAGAGAAGTGAACCGCACAGCGTACGCAGACCACTCCTGCAAAAGCTCATCGGCAAAGGTCTGGCTCACCGGCGCGCCGACCAGCTGGGGGCGCAGCGGCGCACAGGAAGCCAGCAGCGCAGAACTCAGCAGAAGCACCAGCAGCACAGGACGAAACACGGGCGGGTCCTTATGGTTGATCGGCAAGCTTGTTCAGCTTGTCGCGCAGTTCGGCGTTGTCCGGTTGCAGTTCGAGCGCTTTGGCATAAGCTGCGCGAGCCTTCTGCAGGTTTTTCATGGCCAGGTGGATGTCGCCGAGATGTTCGTGAACCACGGCGTCCTCGGGAAGCTGGCGGCTGGCTTCCGTGATGGCCTTGAGCGCTTCGTTCAGACGCCCCAGGCGATAGTAGACCCAGCCCAGGGTGTCCAGGATGTGGGGTGCCGCCTTCAACTTGACGGCACGTTCGGCATAACCCACGGCGACCTCGAGGTCGCGGTTGTCGACCGCCAGTCCATAGGCAACGAAGTTCAGGGCTTCAGCGTTGTCGGTATCCAGCGCCAAAACCTCCGTCATCGCCTGCATGGCCTCTGCATGGCGTCCGGTACGCTCGAGGAGCAGCGCCCGCTGGTAGAGAAGTTCGACATTGCCGGGGTAAAGCCGGATGCCGCGCTCGATAGCGGCGACGGCATCCTCATGGCGGTCTTCGGCCATGTAGAGCGACGCCAGGTAATTGAAAACCTGGGGCCGCGCCTGGCCCTCGGCCAGCCGCGCTTCGAGGAGCGTGATCGCTTCAGCGGCACGGCCGGTTTCCAGGTAGATGTAACCGATATGGGCCATGGCATCATCGTAGAGCGCCGATTCACGGTCGATGCCGAGGAAAGCCTCCAGGGCCGACGTCCAATCTGACTGCTGCTCGTAGGCCGTCCCCAGGTAATAACGGACCGGATCGAGATCCGGCTTCAAAACGAGAATCTCCTTGAAAACGGCAATCGCCTCCGCCCAACGCTGCTGCTCCAGGTAGATCAGCCCGGTCTTGCGGCGGGCGTCGAAATCTTCGGGCTTGAGTTCGACGAT
>JAHEEU010000060.1 GCA_024640545.1 Geobacteraceae bacterium | reverse complement strand
GTGACCCGGTCATGCCGGCGTCGCTGATGAACGCCGTGCCGCCCGGCAGCACTCTCTCGTCTGCGGTCTGCACATGGGTATGAGTCCCGACGACGGCACTGACCCGACCATCGAGATAAACCCCCAGTGCTCCCTTCTCACTGGTCGCCTCGGCGTGAAAATCGACCAGGACAATACGCTGGCCGGCACCGAGTTCCTTGAGGATGGCATCTGCCTTGCGAAACGGGCAGTCCAGGCCGTTCATGAAAACCCGGCCTTCCAGGTTGACAACGGCCACGGAAATCCCGCCAGGGGTTCGGAATACCCCCACTCCGCGGCCCGGCGTTTCGGGCGGATAATTCGCCGGCCGCAGCAGGGCCGGTTCCTGCTCCAGGCTGGTCAGCCCGTCCCGCTTGTCCCAGACATGGTTGCCGGTAGTCAGGACATCGATGCCCAGGCCAAACAACTCGGCGACCACGTCCGGGGTCAACCCGAAGCCGGCCGCGGCGTTTTCGCCGTTGGCGACCACCAGGTCGATCATATGCCGGTCAACCAGCCTGGGCAAGGCTTCTCGTACCAGTTGGCGTCCAGGACGGCCGACGATATCACCGATAAAAAGTATTTTCAAATCGACTCCAAGGGCTGTATGAGGTGTCACACACCGGAAAATGGGGAGATGGCGCGCGCCATCTCCCCAATCCACCGGCTGGTTGTTTTACTCGCTATTTCGCATAATCGGTCGCACGCGTCTCGCGAATGACGTTCACCCTGATCTGGCCGGGATAAGTCATCTCGTCCTCGATCTTGCGGGCGATGTCCTTCGCCATGACATGCGACTGATCGTCGGAGACGATCTCGCTGGAGACCATGACACGCACCTCGCGCCCGGCCTGAATCGCGAAGCAGGAGGTCACGCCGTTGAAAGAGGTGCCGATGCGCTCCAGATCTTCCAGCCGCTTGACGTAGGTTTCCAGCATTTCCCTTCTCGCACCCGGGCGGGCTCCAGACAGGGCGTCGGCAGCCTGCACCAGGACAGCCAGGACCGTCTCCGGCTTCTCCTCCTCGTGATGGGCGGCAATAGCATGGACGATTTCGGCCGGCTCGCCATACTTCCTGGCCAGGTCGGCACCGATGATGGCGTGAGACCCTTCGATTTCGTGGTCAACGGCCTTGCCAATGTCGTGCAGCAGGCCGGCACGTTTGGCCTGCTTGATATCCATACCGAGCTCGGCCGCCATGATGCCGCACAGGAAAGACACCTCGAGGGAGTGCTGCAGGACGTTCTGACCGTAGGAGGTCCGGTAACGCAGCCTTCCGACCAGCTTGATGATTTCCTGGTGGATACCATGCACGCCAACGTCGAAGGTCGCTTGTTCACCGGCTTCGCGAATGGCGCTCTCGACCTCAAGTTCGGCCTTTTTCACCACCTCCTCGATACGTGAAGGGTGAATCCGGCCATCGGTGATCAGGCGTTCGAGAGCCAGCCGGGCAACTTCCCGGCGGACCGGGTTGAACCCGGAGATAATCACCGCCTCGGGAGTATCGTCGATGATCAGGTCGATCCCGGTCGCCGCCTCGATTGCGCGGATGTTACGTCCCTCTCGGCCAATAATCCGGCCCTTCATTTCGTCATTGGGTAAAGCCACCGAATTGATGGTCTTTTCCGCCACGTAATCGCCGGCATAACGCTGGATTGTCAAGGAAAGGATCTTCTTGGCCTTCTTGTCGGCAGTTTCCTTGGCTTCATCTTCAATCTGCTTGATCCGCTTGGCAGCGTCATGGCGAGCCTCGCTTTCCATGGCCGCCATCAATTGCTGCTTGGCCTCCTCCGTGGTGATCCCGGAGATTTTTTCCAGCTTGGCGCGCTGTTCCGCGACCAGCGCTTCGACTTCTTCGGTGCGTTTTTGCACGTTGCGATCGCGGTCGAGCAGTGACTGCTCGCGCCGGGCCAACTCCTGCTCCTTGGTGTCCACCTGGGTGACCTTGCGGTCAAGATTCTCCTCTTTATGGACCAGGCGTTTCTCATGGGCCAGGAGCTCTTTGCGGACCTCCCTCACTTCCTCTTCCCAGTCGGCCTTTGCTTTGAAAACCACGTCCTTGGACTCGATTTCCGCTTCCTTGCGGATCGTCTCGGCCTCCTTCCTGGCATTTTCGACGATTTGCGCAGCTTCGCGCTCTGCATTGGCCAGCTTGGCCCCGGAAGACTTGGCGCGGAGAACCGCACCGATGAACCCGCCGACCACCAGGCCGGCAAAGATGAGTAACATTGCTATTTCTATCTTCAAAGCCGTCACCTCCTTATTGGCATTTTTTTTTGCGTATCGCCCCGGCTGAAAACAGCCGTCAGGCGGTAAAGTTCAGGATTCGGCTTTCCGTCACCAGGGCGGTAAGCCGCTTGTCATGTTGCTCTGCCGGCAAGGTTTCAACCAGCTGGAAATCGTAGGCGAATCCAACTTTCGCGCAATCAGCCCGGCACTCTGAAAGGGCACGGTCATAAAAACCGCGGCCGTAACCGAGGCGGTGGCCGGAGAGGTCAAACACAACTCCGGGCACAACCACCAGGTCCAGTTTCTCTGCCGGGACCAGTTCACCGCCCCGGGGTTCCAGCACACCGAACCTCCCTTCAGACAGGTCCGCCTGCGCCCGGACCCTCACGAACTCAAGGTGATCCTCCCCGGTGCGTGGGTAAGCCAGGGCCTTGCCGGCTTCAATGGCACGCTCGGCGACCGCATCCGTAAGCACTTCGTTATGTATGGCGCTGTACAGGGCCAGGCAGCGGGCATCGCGAAACAGACTCGAGTTCAGGAGTCTCTGCTGGATCTCGTGACTGGCAGCGAGACAGAGGGCGTGCGGACGCGACTTGCGTTCAGCCAGAAACCGTGATCGTATGGATCGCTTTGGCATGGACAGAGATCCCGTGACTCGAGACCTCCGGACGGAAGGGTTCAGATAGAAGGTGGGTATGTACGGCGCACAGCGGCCGCATCAGATTATTCCTGCAGAAGGCTCCCCGTACAGCGTACAACCGGCTCGGTCAAGATGCCGGCGGCACTGATGATAATATTCTGGAGTTCCTGAGCTCATATAATATGATGCAACCTGTTTGCGACGTTTTTTCTAAACGCCCTTGGCGGGCGACAATACCGTTAACCGATCTATCGTGAAATCTCCGCACGGAGATACATTTTTAACAACTCTTGTTTGACTACTCTTGTTCCCGGCACCCCCCGGGCTTCAGCACTATTCAAGGGCCGCTTCTATCTTCTCCACCAGTTGTCCCAGGCGCCGGCCTTGCGTTTCAAGGCTGCCTGCGGCAGGTTCGCCGCCGAGATGGGCTGCCGAGACATTGAGCAGTGCCAGAATAGCCGCTTGCAGGGAATCGACAGCCCGGCCACTGGACGTGACCTGAACAATCTGGTCTTCTACAAACCGGGCAACCCTTTGGACCTGCTCGGGGGAAGCCTCACTTCTCAGGTTGAACTGCTGGCCAAGAATGGAAACCTGAACGCTCTGTTTCATCAAGCTTTCCCTTCGAGGCGCTCCAGTTTGTCCAGCAACCGGTCAAGCTCTTCACTGACCCTGGCGCGGTCCTCAACCAGGCGGTCACACTCGGCGGTGAGCTGCCGGTTGTGCTCCTGCAACTCGATGCGTTCAGTCAGCAACTGGTCAACAAGTTCTTCCAGCCGCGCAATCGCTTGCAATGACACTTGAAGCTCCCCCTTTACGTTAACAATCAGCGTAGGTCAACGTTTATAAAAAGTCAAGTGATCTCAGTTGTTAGCAAAAAGTGCCGCAACAAATTCATCAGCATCGAAAGGCCGCAGATCGGCGACGCCTTCGCCGACACCAATCAAACGCACCGGCAGATCGAGCTGCGAGCTGATCGCCACGACGATGCCGCCTTTGGCCGTGCCATCCAGCTTGGTCAGAGCAATGCCTGAAACTGCAACGGCCTGCTGGAACATGCGGGCCTGGATCAGGGCGTTTTGACCGGTGGTCGCATCAAGGACCAGCAAGGTTTCATGGGGCGCTCCGGGAATCTCCCGGTCAACGACCCGGCGGACTTTCTTGAGCTCTTCCATCAGATTGACCTTGGTGTGCAATCGTCCGGCAGTATCGAGGATCAGCACATCGGCCTTGCGGGCAACGGCCGCTTTGGCAGCATCGAATGCCACGGCGGCGGGGTCGGAACCTTCGGCTTGGCGGATCACTTCGGCCCCGGAACGCGTCCCCCACACCTCGAGCTGCTCGGCCGCGGCGGCCCGAAAGGTATCGCCTGCACCAAGCACCACCTTTTTGCCCTGGTCGGCAAACTGTTTCGCCAGCTTGCCGATCGTCGTCGTCTTGCCAACGCCGTTGACGCCGACAACCATAATCACCAGGGGACCGCTCTCTGGCACCGGCCAGCCTGCTGCAGTGGTTTTCAGTCGGGCGCGGATTTCCTCTCCGAGCACCCGGTGCAGCTGAGCGGGCTCCCCGGGGTCGACCTCCTTGAGCCGGCCGGTCAGCGCCTGTACCAGCTCCTGGGTGGCCTGCATCCCGAAATCTGCAGTGATGAGGACCTCCTCCAGTTCCTCGAGGAAGTCACTGTCCAGGCTGGAGCGGCCACCCAGTAATGCATCCACCCGACCGACCAGGGAACTGCGCGTCTTGGCCAGGCCCTGACGCATACGCTGAAACAGGTTGGCAGGCTCCTCTAAGGCAGCCGGCAGGGCCGGCTTCGGCTCCAGTTCGGCGGTTGGGGCCGGCGCGGCCTCTACCTGGGGAGGCTCCATGGCAACGACGTCCTCTGCCGCAGCCCGCTCCTCCTGTTCGACAGGCTTTCCGGAAGCAACCGCCGGACCTTTCCGGGAGCGCAGGTTCCGTCGCAGCAGGAACACGACAACCACAAGCGAGAGCAGAGTCAGACAGAGGTAGACCAGCGCCAGGGCGGCTGTCGCACCCTGCTCGGCGGGAACTCCCGCATTAACCAGGAAATCAGCAATTTTTTGCAGCCAGAGTTCAAAATTCATAACTCATCCGGAATAAACGGCCCGCCTGCAAGCTTGCAGCAGGCCGATGGGATTCTCGACGTGAAATGCGGTTCAGGCAATCTCCCGATGAAGAGCCTGAACACAACGGCGGGCCTCCATCAGCGCCCGCCCCAGCATATCCGAGCGGTCAAGGGTCAATACCAGGTAGTAATCCTTGGTCACTGGCATGATCAGGGTTTGCGTCTGCTTGGTCGTGATAACGATCTCTCTGAGATCGTCGTCGCCGAGGCGGTCGACCACCTCGCGCATATTGTATAGGACAACCCCCTTGTGCGCGCCGATCACCTTGAGGTCATAGTCGTCCATGATACCAACATGATCCACCGCCTCCCCTTCCCAATCGGCGATGATCGCCCCCTGGGCCCCAGGAACGCGCTCCACAAGTGAACTCAGGAGGCTTTTGAAAGGCACGGCTTATGCCACCTCTTTCATGCACACCGAGACAAGCTTGGAAACCCCCGGTTCTTCCATGGTGATGCCATAGAGGTTATCTGCAATTTCCATGGTCCGCTTGTTGTGGGTGATGATGATGAATTGCGATGTTTTGGACATGGTCTCCACGATATCGTTGAAACGACCGATATTGGCGTCGTCCAACGGCGCATCGACCTCATCGAGCAGGCAGAACGGCGACGGCTTGATCTGGAAGATGGAAAAGATCAAAGCAACTGCCGTCAGGGCTTTTTCTCCACCGGAGAGCAGGGTCACATTCTGCAGCTTCTTGCCAGGAGGCTGAGCGACCACTTCGATCCCGGTCTCCAGCAGGTCGTTTTCATCGGTCAGCCGCAACTCGGCCTGGCCGCCGTTGAACAACTGCGGGAAGAGTTCGCGGAACCTGGCGTTCACCAGGTCAAAGGTTTCCCTGAAGCGCTTACGGGTGGTTCGGTTGATCTTGGCGATCGCCGACTGCAGTCCATCGAGAGACGTCTGCAGGTCTTCCTGCTGTGCAGTCAGGAAGGTGTAGCGTTCCTCCAGCTCCTGATATTCATCGATCGCCATGAGGTTGACTTCGCCAATCTCGTCGATGCGGCTCTGCAGGTAATCTCGGCGTTCCACAGACGCGTCCGCATCGAACCCGTCATCGAACCTGCCGGCAACTTCAGGAGCAGACAGGTCGATCCGGTAGCGCTCGAGAAAGCCCTGTCGCGTATGCTCGATTTCCAGCTGCAGTTCACGATTCCGCATCTGCTGCGAGGTAAGTTCGTCCCGCAGCTGCTGGGCCCGGGAACGAAGCTGCTTGAGCTCCGCCTCGCGCCCCTCGATCTCCTGGCGGCTGGCTTCGAAAAGCTCCCGCAGCCCGGCAAGCTTGGTTTCCTGTTCGACGCGCTGGCGATAAAGCAGTTCCATCTCCACCTTGAGCTTTTGCGATTCATCGCGTAGTGCCGCCTGCCTGGCAACAGCCTCGACGGCCTCACGGTTGAGGACCTGTTGGCGCTGTCGCAGTTCATCGCGCAGGCTGGCCAGGCGCGCCAGGGCATTACGGCTGTTCTCGTCGCGCTCGCGTAAACTGGCCAGGCTGACCTTCAGAGACGTGACCCTCTGGCGCGCCTCGTTTGCCTGTTCACGCAGGTCCTGGAGCTCTTCCTGCAGGCGCGTCACCAGAGCTTCCAGCTCACGCTTTTCGCCTTCGCTGGAGGCATGCGTACTAGTCGATGTCTGCAGCGTCCGCTGCAGGGTTTCATGTTCTTCGTGCAGCTGGTCCTCTTCCAGACTGAGGACCTCGATACGTTCCTGGAGCCGGGCCTCCTCATGCATCAAGCCGTCAAGATCCTTGCGGCTGTCGACGACCCGAATTTCCTGCTGGTGCAAAGCCGACTCGGCCTGGCGCAGAGCGGTTTCCGTTGATCGTGACTCGTCACGCAGCTCTTCCCGCTTCTGGTTGAGACCGGTCACCTCGGTATCCAGGCTTTTGACCTGCTTCTCAAGCTCCTTCATCTCCCGCTTCTTGTGCAGCAGCCCTTGATCGAGAGCCTGGCGGCCGCCGCCGGTCACTTCGCCGCGATGTGTCAGCAGATTGCCGTCCTCGGTGACCAGCGTTACCCCAAAGGGGATCTTCCGGGAAAAATAATCGGCCAGGTCATCCACCAGGTAAACACCGGAGAGCAGCCTTGAGGCGGCATCCTGAAACCCGGGGCGGCCCTGCAGGAGTTCCGCCATAGCCCTGCCGCCCGAGATATCCGGGGCCTCGACTGACGGACAATCCGGCAACAGGAAAGTGCAGCGGCCCTCGTTGTCGCGAAGGTAAACCAATGCCGACCGGGCATTCTCGAGGGTGTCCGGAAGCAGCGCCTGAACACGCTCGCCGAGAACTGCCTCGATGGCGGCTTCATAGCGGGGAGGCACATCGAGGATGTCGGCAACCAGCCCCTTCATGCGTGCCTTGTGCTCAGCGTTGGAGAGCAGCGTCTTGACGCCACGGGCGTAACCTTCCAGATTCTGCTCCAACTGCTGTAGCGATTCGAGGCGGGACCGCTGGCGGCTGAGCAGCTCGCGACGCTGCAGCAGTTCGAGCTCCACCTGCTCCACCAGTTCCTTGAGGCTGGCCTGACGGTCTTGCAGCATTTGGCGCTGTTGAGTCATGCCACCACGCTCTTTCTCGATAGAGGCCAGGGTCGAGGTAAGGCTGCTGCTGCTGTTCCGCAAGCGCTCGAGCTGCCCGGTCACGGCCACGGCCTCATTGCGATTACGCTCAGTCAGGTCGGCGAGCACCGCAAGCCGGCGTTTTGCCTCTTCCTGCTGACTGCTAATACGGGTCAGCTCGGCGAGGAGGTGGTAAAGCCTCTGGCGAGCCTGTTCCAGCTGCCGCCCCAGGCTATCCTCCTGTTCAGTCAAGGTGAGCAGCACCTCTTCTCCGGCACTCAGGCGGGCCTGCTCCTCGGCAAACAGCAGGGACTGGTCCTCCCGGGTCCGGCGCAGAGCCACTTCTTCCTGTTCGGTACCGCCAAGCCGTCGATCGATCTCAGTGATTTCAGCGGCAATCCGCTCCTGCTGGCGATCGAGTGATTCGACCTCCTTGCCGCCAAACTCGAGGCGACCCTCAACCTTTTGAATCTCACCGGTCAGGTGAAACACCCCGGCTTGCCCCTGAGTCGTTTCCTTGTCGCGTTCAGCGTGACTCAGACGAGCCTGCTCAAGGTCCAACTCGGCCTGCTCGAGCTGCCGGGTAACGGCGTCAACCTGCCAGGCCTGCTCCTCGGCAGAGCTGCCGACCTGCGCAGCTCTCTCGTTCAGGGCACTGAATTGACGCAGGCCGAACTGCAGCTCCAGTTCCCGCAACTCTTCGCGGAACTCACGGAAGCGCACAGCTCGCTGGGCCTGCCGCTTCAAACTGTTCATCTGCCGCCGCACTTCACTGACGATGTCGCCAAGGCGCAGCAGGTTCTGGCGCGTCGCTTCGATCTTGCGCAAGGCGGATTTCTTGCGGGCCTTGAACTTGGTGACACCGGCGGCCTCTTCGATAAGACTGCGGCGGTCCTCGGGTTTGGCATTGATGATCATGCCGATCTTGCCTTGCTCGATGATCGAATAGGCTCGGGTCCCCACCCCGGTATCCATGAACAGTTCCGTGATGTCGAGGAGTCGGCAGGGGGTTTTGTTCAGCAGGTAGTCACTCTCACCGTTGCGGTAAAGCCGTCTGGTAACCTGGATCTCGGCGTACTCGCGGAAGGCGGCTGGCGCCATGCCGGAGGCATTATCCATGATCAGGCTCACTTCGGCCATACCGAGCGGCTTGCGGCTCTCGCTCCCACCGAAGATGACGTCTTCCATCAACTTGCCGCGCAGATTACGGGCGCTCTGCTCACCCATCACCCAGCGGATCGCATCAACGACATTGCTCTTGCCGCAGCCGTTTGGGCCGACGATCGAAGTGATGCCATCGTCGAAATCGAGCAGGGTGCGCTCGACAAACGACTTAAAACCTGTTATTTCAATGCGTTTTATTTTCATGGAGGATTGGCGTCGGATACAGCGCGCAGCACGCGCTTGTTTTACAATAAGTAGCCGGTGATGTTAGCAAGCTATGGCTATGCTGTAAAGGAGATTAAACTCATGTTGTTGAGGGCTTTTTACAGTGCGACGGTTGCCTCTCGGTCAGGCAGGGTCTATTCTGATCCGGTGAACGCGCTGCCAGCGGCGAGCGCACGAATTCCGGGCATGATATGATGACGGCCATGACTGAGTGGAAAATAAACCGGCGCGAGACTGACCTGCCCCTGATCGACGCCCTGGCGCTGAGAGTCCCTGCCGCCCCCCGGGCCCTGTTGAGACAGCTTTGCAAAAAACAGCGCGTCGTTGTGGACAGCCGCAGTGCGGCCGCCGAACAAATCGTCCATGCCGGTGAAACGATTTCGGTGAGAAGCTCCCTGCGCTGGTGCGAATGCCTTGAGCAGTCGCATCTTCAGCCCGGGCAGATTCTCTATGAAGACGGGCGGTGCATGGTGATCGACAAGCCGGCAGGACTTGCCGTGCACCGTGCCCTTGGCCATGACGACAACCTGCTGCAGCGCGTCGCGGACTTCCTGCGCCTGCGCGGCGAGACCTTCCGGGTTGCGCCGATCCACCGTCTGGATATCGGCACTTCCGGGGCGGTCCTGATCGGCAAGGGCCGCGCATCGGCCAGCCAGCTGGGCAAGATGATCATGGCCGGGCTGGCCACCAAGCGTTACCTGGCAATGGTTTCCGGCAGCATCACCCTGCCGGGCGAGTTGACTTCAGCTGTCCCGGCCAAGGGTGGTCACAAGGCCGCCCTGACCAGGTTCAGGCCGATCGCCGGCTCCAGCAGCTGCACCCTGCTGGAACTTGAGCTGGTCACCGGGCGCCGCCATCAGATCCGCAGGCAGCTGGCCGAGGCCGGCTGGCCGGTCCTTGGCGACACGCGCTACGGCGGCGCAGCCATGCCTGGCCTTGACCGGACCTTTCTGCACTGCCATCAGCTGACTTTTCAGCAACCGGAAACCGGAGCGAAGATTTCGATCAACTCCACGCTCCCCGTGGAACTGCAGGAACTCATGCAGAGGCTCGGGTTTCCCCGGAAGTTTCCCAGGCAGGCCGATGAATAATTGCCTGCCCCTTTAACAAATCACAAGGGCCGCCGCGGAGGCATGCAGACAAAAAGGGAAGATCAACCGCTCATGGCCGGTCTTGGCAGGACTTCATCCTCAAAAAGCTCGTTGCTCAAAGATGAGTTTATTACTCTGTCTTTGTCCCTTGGCGGTTTGAGAACCTGTTTTTTATTGGTTATAGATCGGTAAAATTCTGCCGTATGGCGATAAATCCAGGTATAATACCAGCCAATTTACAGGCCGGGGACTCTGATATCCGGTGATGCCGGCGAGCGGAGACTCTTCGCAGCCAGGCGCGGGATCGAGTCCATTTCCGTAAAACGGCAGAGTCCACCCCACCATGTCTACGACTGAGCACCAGAAAAGAAAAACTCTGCACAGGCGTGCCGCAGCACGCACCGTCGCCTTATATGCCGTCTTCGCCTGCCTGTGGATCTATTTCTCGGACACGGTCCTGATGTGGTTCATGACCAGTCCCGACCAGTTGACCAAGGCCCAGACCATCAAGGGCTGGCTTTTCGTGCTGGCAACGGCCGCCCTGCTATACATGTACCTCAGCCATTGCCTGCAGGTGCTGCGTACACGAGAAGAGGCCCTCGAAGATCAAGCGGAAAAGTCTCGGCAAGACGTTCAGAACCGCTTCACACAACTCAATACCCTCTTCGATTCGATGAACGCGGTCGTCTACGTTGCCGACCTCGAGACTTACCAGCTTCTTTACGTCAACCGGTTTGCCGAGGAGTTTTTCGGCCCGGGCTGGCAGGAGCTCAAGTGCTACCAGTATCTACAGCAGGGCATTGATCATCCCTGTCATTTCTGTACCAACCCGCAGCTCATAAGCAATGGTGAAGACGGCTCTTCGGTCACCTGGGAATTTCAAAACACCAAAAACAACCATTGGTATGAATGCTTTGACAAAGCGATCCGCTGGCCGGATGGCCGCATGGTGCGACTTGAAGTCGCCCTGGACATCACCGAGCGCAAGGAGTTGGAAAAGATCAAAAACGACCTGCTCTCCTCGGTCAGTCACGAAATGCGCACCCCCTTGACGGCCATCAGCGGCTTCGCCGAACTCCTCAAAAATGAGCAGGAAATCCCCGAGCAGCACAGGCGCCACCTTGAGATCATCTTCAAAGAAGCCGAGAAGCTGAATGAGCTGGTCAACAACTTCCTCGATGTACGGCGCCTGAAAACCGACCGGGCC
This sequence comes from Geobacteraceae bacterium, assembly GCA_024640545.1. Classification (GTDB taxonomy): domain Bacteria; phylum Desulfobacterota; class Desulfuromonadia; order Desulfuromonadales; family BM103; genus JAHEDT01. The sequence goes on along the minus strand of JAHEEU010000060.1, from coordinate 3,592 downwards.
AGAGTCGGCTACGAATACCTTCCGGTCCTCAGCCTGCTGGAAAAAGCCAGGGAAGGCAGCCGGGACTGCAGCGAACATCACAAGATCGAGATTACCTGTCGACCGGACACTCTGGTCTACGGCAACCGCCAGGAACTGACCCAGGTCGTCACGCAGCTTCTGAACAATGCGTGCCGTTACTCTCCCAGGGGAGGGGAAATCTCCCTGACCGCCAAGAACAGTGACCATCAGACCACGATCTACGTGACTGACCAGGGGATCGGCATCCCCCAGCATGAACTTGACGCCATCTTCAAGCCCTTTCACAAACTGGATAGCGGCGACCGCCGCACGACGGGCGGCATTGGCCTCGGGCTGAGCCTGGCCCGGGAAATCGTCATTCTCCACGGCGGCCAGATCCTGGTGGCCAGCATTCCCGGCCAAGGCAGCAGGTTCACCATTCTGCTGCCACTGCCGGGGGACAATACCCCGGATGTCCAAGACGATGCCACGGTTGGCAGGCAGTCGTGACCGAGCCTGCGGCCAAACAGAAGCACTTGTCAGGCAGACGTCTGCTGCTCTTCGGCAGCCTGGCAGGGATTATCATGGTGATCTTATGGATCACCTATTTTCTGATCAGCTTTGATCTCAATGATTATCGGCGGGTGGCCGAAGCGAGGCTGGCGGCCCTCCTTGGGCTGCCCGTTAAGATCGGGAGCATTCGTTACAACCTGCACGATACCAACCTGGCCCTGAACTTCGTCGACCTGCAGGTCGGCGACCACAGCTCGCCTATACAGGTCGACGCGGCCGACATCATAGTCAACCTGCAGTGGCGTGGCCTGCTGAAACGCGAGATCAAGTTTGCCAAGATCAGCCTGCTGGAGCCGATCGTCCTGGTAAGATCGCTTCCAGGCGCGCCAAACCCTGCCGAAAGCCCTGAAACCGAACCTGCCCGGCTAGAGATTGACCAGGCGCTGCTGCGATCGATCAGCATTGGCAAGCTGGAAATCCTCGGCGGTATCGTGCGGATCGACGTAATCCGGCCAGACCAGACTGCTCAGCAGATCGAAATCACCGAACTCGAAGGCGCCCTGTCCGCCATCGGCTTGGACAAGGTTGCTCGCCTGTCCACGAGGGGGCTGCTGCGGATACCAGGACAAGACAAAGCGAGCAGCTGGCAGCTGGAGGGGGAGAGTTCACTGCAGATCAGCGAGAGCGGAGGGATGTCGCCGCGCTACAACCTTGGCCTGAGTGTCAGAGATCTTGATCTCAAGGCGGCGTGGGTCATGCTTGCCGGTCAATCCGCCGTCTATTCCATGGACGGCGAAAGCAACCTGAACCTGCATGTGGAGGGATCTCCGGACGCCAGCGTCGAATTTCAAGGACAGCTCTCCGCTGGCAGGATTGCCCTGTCGCCCGGCCCGGCCTATGCAAAGCCGCTGCTCTTCAACAGCATAGCGGCTTCCGGCCGGATACAGATGCGCGGCGAACACCCCGGGATCAGCAACCTGTCATTACAGCTTGGGGAGACCCGCCTGACAGGCAGCCTCGACTGGACCCCGAACGGTCAACCCTTTGCGTTAACCGTCACACTGCTCGACAGCGAGGTCCCCACCATCCGGATCAAGGACTGGCTCCCCGACGGCCGGGGATCGTCATGGGATGAGGTCCGTCAACAGCTTCAGGGTCAGGGCTCAGTCTACATCGAAAAAGCTGAGTTCACCCTCCTCGAGACCAAGGAATCAGAAAAAAACTGGCGGATTGACCACATCAAAGGAGAACTCAGGCAGATTGCCTGGGAGTTCGCCGAAGCCCGCCTGGCAGAAATCACCGTCTTGCCCTTCGACCTGGTCGGCCAGGGCTGGCAGGTCATTGGCGGCCAGGGCAAAATCGGCTCTCTCCAACTGGCACTGGATGGCAAGGGCACGTATGAGCAGGACGGCGTAATTTTGACATCGCTGGATTTCAGCGGTGACCTGCGGGTTGAAAAGTTGCTCAAGGAATGGCGCCTGCCCTCCCATGCAACCGTTGCCAGCGGCGTAGTCGGCGTCAAGGGGCACCTGGAAGGTCCGATCAGCAAAATCAACCTGGACCTGCAGGCAGACCTCTCTCAATTCAGTATCAGCCACCCCTCCGGCGTACACTTCACCTCAGGCCCGGGCGACAAGCTGGCCCTGCATGCGACTCTGTCCCCGGAAAGAATCAGCCTTGACCATGGCTCCTTCAAGTGGTCCGTTGCAGAAGGACACCTTTCCGGCTCCGTTCTGCTCAATGACCCCGACAGCTTAACGGTCGACGCATTACTGAGCATCGAGGACCTGCGCAGGGTGGCCGAAACCTTGCCCTTGCTCGAAAAGCTCAAGCTGCATGGCCAGGCCGACTTGAGCATACACCAGAAGGGCCTGCCGGAAAACAGTCGCCCGGAGCTGACTCTCACCCTGCGCGACGCCGGCCTGCAAGCAACCCCCCATATCGCCGACATCGAGCAGATCAACGGTCGCGTCCAATTGACCCCGACCGGTCTGGCGGCTGACAATCTTCATCTTCACCTCGGGCAGTCACCCCTCACCGTACAGGCAAAGATCGATGATTTCAACGAGCCGCAACTGATCCTGGAGGTTCGGGCTCCCGCGATTCGCGCCAGCGAACTGGTTTTCGATTCTGTAAAAGCCCAACTCCGCGACATCAAGGGACACCTGGAGATCGACCGCCACGGCCTGACCTTCGACCCGGTCGATGTCCGCCTCGATGGCGGCACCCGGGCCAGGGTGCGGGGAATGGTTTCTTTTGCCCCGCCGTTTGACGTGGAGCTTGATATCACTTCCGAGTTTGCCAATATCGGCGAGGTGATCAGCTTATGGACAGACGGTCCCGAGAAAGAGCAGCAGGCCGCCGCCAAGGCAGAAGAAACCGAAGAGCAGAGCAGCCGTGCGAGGATCAGAATCAACGCCCTGGCCAAGCGCGGCGACCTGTACGGCATGAGCTTTCACGACGCGACCGGGGTCATTATCCCGACTCACCAGCGCCTGACGATTCACCCCCTGGACTTTTCAGTCGGCGAAGGCTTCTGCAACGCCCAGGTCATCAGCGACTTTTCCGACGATGGACCCAGTATCATCAGGATTTCCGGGCACGCTGAGGATGTGAACGCGTTGGAAGTCTACCGGGAACTTCTCAACCAGAAGAACATCGTACGCGGCAAGCTGCGCGGTGATTTTTACCTGCTCGGAGAAACCGGCGCCAATTACCTGCCCTCGTCCTACGGCAATTTCAGCATCCAGATTCACAAAGGTGTCCTGCACCAGTTCCAGTTTCTGAGCAAGGTGTTTTCGTTGTTGAATGTGTCACAGATATTTGCCCTGCAACTGCCGGATATGGACCGCGAAGGGATGCCGTTCGACACCTTGTCAGCCAACCTGCAGCTGGACAAGGGAATCCTCAGGAGTGAAGACCTGAAAATCCACAGTGAGGCGATGAATCAGGCGTATACCGGCCAATTGAACCTGGTGAACAAGCAGCTCGACCTGAACCTGGCCATTCACCCCCTTGGCACGGTGGACAAGATCGTGTCACACATCCCGGTTGCCGGATGGCTGCTGACCGGAGACGA
>JAHEEU010000217.1 GCA_024640545.1 Geobacteraceae bacterium | reverse complement strand
CAGACGGACGATTGCATTTTCGTCCATGCCGGGCTGCGGCCAGGCGTGCCCCTGGCCGAGCAGGACAGCAGCGATCTGCTCTGGATCCGCCGGGAATTCATCACTTCGGACTACGACTGGGGCAAGACCGTGATTTACGGGCACACCCCGCTTGAAGAGCCCTTGCTGGGGGAAACCCGCCTGGGACTCGACACCGGGTGCGTCTACGGCCGCCGGCTCACCTGCTGCGAAGTCCGCACCAGGCAGTTCTGGCAGGCCTGAAGCCTCAGGTTGCAGGACTGCTCCGCCAGCGACGCAGCAGGTCGCCGGGGCTGGCCCCGGACGGCAGTTCCATATGCACCAGGGCATTCGGCTGCACCGTTGTCACCGCCTCGCCCTGCTGGTTGGCAGCGACGCCGCAAACGAACTCTGCCTGGCGCATGTCTGGACCGATTATCTCCAGGGGTTCTCCCGACTTGAAGCGGTTGCGCCCTGCCACCAGCCACTTTCCGGCAGTGGCCTGCGCCATGACAATCCCCACGAAATCGCAATCACGCAGGTAGTGGCTGTCCTCGGCATGGACAAAGGCCTGGTCCTCTGCAAAGAGGAAACCGGTCCCGTAAGGGCGATGACTGACCGCATCCAGTTCCCTGCGCCAGGCCGGGTCGGGGCGGTAGCTGTGCGGATCATCCCGCCAGGCCTCCAGGGCCGCCCGATAGGCCCTGGTCACGGCCGCCACGTAATAGAGGCTCTTCATACGCCCTTCGATTTTCAGGCTGTCGACCCCGGCGCCGATCAACTCAGGGAGGTGCTCGATCAGGCAGAGATCGCGGCTGTTGAAAATATAGGTGCCCCGGGCATCTTCCTCGATTGGGAAGAATTCTCCAGGCCGTGATTCCTCCTGCAACGCATATTGCCAGCGGCAGGGATGGCTGCAGGCGCCGCGGTTGGCGCTGCGCCCGGAAAGCCCGGCTGAGAGCAGGCAGCGCCCGGAGTAGGCCATACACATGGCCCCATGGACGAACACTTCCAGTTCGATATCCGTAGAGGCCCGAACCGCGGCAATCTCCTGAAGGCTTAACTCTCTCGCCAGGTTCAGCCGTTTCACGCCCTGGGACTGCCAAAAATGCGCCGCCAGACCGCTTGTCGTATTGGCCTGAGTGGACAGGTGCACCTCCCTGGCCGGGTCCACCTGGCGGACCAGGTGCAGCATGCCGGGGTCCGCCAGGATATAGGCGTCGACCGGAACCGGGCGCAGTGTTTCGAGCAGTTCCCGTGCGGCCACCTCCTCCCCCGGACGCAGGAAAGCGTTCAACGTCAGGTAAAGGCGTTTATCCAGTGAGTGCGCGGTGTTGCAGGCTTGGAACAGCTCCGCGATGGTCAGATTCCCGGCCAGCGCACGCAGGCTGAACTGTTCGATGCCGCAATAGACGGCGTCGGCCCCGTAATGCAGGGCGGTCTCAAGTTTTTCGAGGTTTCCGGCCGGAGCCAGCAGTTCCGGGACCATCAAGCAAGCCTCCAGTCATGAATGTATGGCCACTCTATCACAAGGAGGCATATTTCATGCAAAGCAAGATTAACGTGCGGCGTGCCATGATGCTTGACAAGGCGCGAAAAAGCTTATAATTTTTAGGGAATTTCAATTCCAACGGCAACCGATTGAATGATATGACAACCCCGGCAAAAAAGCTGTTTTGCAGAATTCTGGCCATCTCCGCCCTGACCGGGCTGCTGGCCGCGTGTACTCCGCCGCCCACTGCGCCGCCGACCAGCAACCTGTCCCTCGACATGCGCCGGCTGCAATCGGCCATGGAGAGGCAGGAACAAACCATCCAGAGTCTGTCCGGCCAGATCGCTGAGCTGGATAGTCGTCTGCAGCGCCAGGCCGAAGAGCTCGAGCAGCTCCGCCAGGCACCGCAGCAGCAGCGAACAGTGTCTCCGCCAGTCCAGGCAGCGCCTGAACAGGGCGAGACCGCTGCACCGATTCAGGCGGACGGCTCACCGACCGAAATATACCTGCAGGCTTTTGCCGATTATGCCTCGGGCCGCTACCAGGCAGCAACACATGGCTTCACCACGTTCCTCCAGCGCTTTCCCAATAACAGCTATGCCAGCAACGCGCAGTTCTGGCTTGGGGACTGCTACTTCAACCAGCAGCAGTATCCCCAGGCGATTCAGGAATTCACGCGCGTCCTCAATGACTACCCAAATGCACCCAAAAGCCCGGACGCCCTGCTGAAAATAGCCACCGCACAGTTGCAGCTCGGAGCGACGGTTGAAGCCCGCCAGACGGTTGACACACTCAACCGGCGTTTCCCGAAAAGCCCTGCAACGCAAAAGGCCCTGGAACTGGCAATACCATGAGCGTTTTCCACCAAGGGGGAGACATGACTCTCAAACGCACCATTCTGACAGTTTGCTTATTGCTCATGATCTGGCCAGGCATTGCTTGCGCCAAAGAAGAGCCGATCATCTACACGGTCAAGCAGGGCGATACCCTGTGGGACGTCTCCCAGCGTTTCATCAAGGACCCTTACTATTGGCCGAACCTGTGGTCCCACAACCCGGCCATCGGCAACCCGCACCTGATCTACCCGGGGCAGAAACTGCGCATCTTCGACGGCCGCATCGAGATCATTCCCGTCGGGGAGAGCACCAGTGAAGTCGGCGCGGCGGTCATAACCCCCGAGGAAATACTGCTGATTCCCACTTACGGGGGGGCGCAGAGCTTTATCAGCAATAGCGAGGTCGACTCGCTGGGGACCCTGGTCGACACAGTGGACAACCGCGTCATGGTAACCACCGACGATACCGTCTTTCTCGAAATGAAGGATCTTGCAGCCACCAAGCCCGGCGACGTATACGAACTGATCACCCTGGGGCCGAAAATCTTCCATCCAGCGCGGGAAAAGAAGTTCGGCCATCAGCTTTCCGATCAATCGATCGGCTTCCAGACAATCCAGCTCGGCACCCTGGAGATCACCGAGGTCACACAAACCGTTGCGGTGGCAACCATCACCAATGCCCTGCGTGAAATCCTGCGCGGCTCCAAGCTCCGTCCCTACCGTCCGATTCCCGACCACATCCCCCGCCTGCTGGCGGACGTCGCCCTCGAGGGCTACATTCTCACGGACGACATCGGCAAACTGGCCATGGGCCAGTGGGAGGTGGTCCTCATCGACATTGGATCGGACAACGGCCTGCAGGTCGGTCATGAGCTGGACATCTATCGGAGGCGTGAAGCCACCGAACAGGCTGACAAGGAAAAAGACCTGGTTCTCCCTGACATCGATCTGGGCGACGCCATTGTTCTCGAGGTCCGCGACGGCTTCGCCGAGGCCCTGATTACCCGCACCACCAACCTGCCGATCTATCGCGGCGACCAGGTCAGGACCAAGGTCAAATAGTCACCGGGCTGTCGCCCGGGGGACAAATATACCGTCACAGGATGGGCCGGGAAACCGGCCCATCTTTTTTTTGCTCCATTCCGGAAGCATTCCATGACCGATTCATGAGCAGGCGGATCAGGGGCTGCGCGCGGCAGCCCCATGCCGAGATTTTCCTCGGAACGCATTGCATTTCGCATCATCATTGAGTAACTTTGAGGGGACTGCCAGTCCTTTTTATTGCATTGAGTTGACATCATATCCCTATGGAGGGGCCTCATGGACCACCTGCTGCCCTGGCTGCGGCTGCAGCTCACACCCGGTCTTGGCCGTGCCGGCCTGATCCGCCTTATCGAATATTACGGAACTCCGCAGGCAGCGCTCGATGCTGCGGCGCAGGGCTGGCCAAAACTGCCGGGGTTGCGCGCGGGATTGGCGAAAATGACGCCACCCGTCTCCTCCCCGGACGTCCGGAACGCCGGTCAGCTTCTGGTCGGAATGGGCGGCTGGCTGCTGACCCTCTGGGATGACGACTACCCTCAGCTCCTACGTCACCTGTCAGATCCGCCCGCCATTCTTTACGGCTGCGGCAACTGGCCGGCAGGGCCGGCACTTGCCATCGTCGGCACCCGCCGGCCGACCGAATTCGGCCGGCGATTCACAGAAAACCTGGCGGCCGAGCTTGCCGCCGACGGCCTGGTCGTCGTCAGCGGCCTGGCCCGTGGCATCGACGCGGCCGCTCATCGTGGGGCGCTCAATGCCGGCGGCAGGACCCTGGCGGTGCTCGGCTGCGGCATCGACCGGATTTACCCGCCGGAGAATA
>JAHEEU010000059.1 GCA_024640545.1 Geobacteraceae bacterium | reverse complement strand
CCGGGTGCGTGTCTGCGGCCCGGGGACCATGTTGCCGATCGGCATCGAACGACTCGGCAATGTCGAAGTTTTCTCCAACATGCGCGAGGCGATCAAGGGGGCCGATGTGGTCATGATGCTGCGCATTCAATTGGAGCGGCAGAGCAATATCATGCTGCCGAGTTTGCGGGAATACGCCCGGTTCTACGGGCTCAATCCGACCAACGTCAAGCTGGCCAAGCCGGATGCCATTGTCATGCATCCCGGGCCGATGAACCGCGGCGTGGAGATCTCCTCGGTGGTCGCCGACGGCGTTCAGAATGTCATCCTCGACCAGGTCGAGAATGGCGTCGCGGTACGCATGGCGCTGCTCTACCTGGTCAGCGGTGTCGAGTCGATGCAGACGGCCGGCTAAGCAACGGGCGCCGCGGCTTGACTGGGTCAGCGACTGACCGGGGATTCAGCCTCCGGCATCCTGAATGACCGATTGGCATGTAAAATTTTTGACGCTGGAATCAGGGTGCGGAACAGTTGCTACAACCGCCCTTCTGAATTCCAAGATATGAGAAAGGTAACCATCATGGCGAAAATACTGATTAAGGGCGGACGGGTCATCAACCCGGCGCAGAAATTTGACGACACCTGTGACATCCTGATCGAGAAGGACAAGATCACCGCTATCGGCAAGGGGCTCGACGCCAAGGGGGCCGAGGTGATCGACGCCGCCGGCAAGATCGTCACCCCCGGCCTGATCGACATCCATGTCCACCTGCGCGACCCGGGCCTTGAATATAAGGAGGACATTGTCTCCGGGACGCTCTCGGCGGTGACCGGCGGTTTTACCGCCGTGGCCTGCATGCCGAACACCAAGCCGGTCAACGACAACCAGTCAGTGACCTCGTACATCATGAAGAAGGCCGCGGAGCAGGGCCATTGCCGGGTCTTCCCGATCGCCAGCATTACCAAGGGGCTCAGCGGCGAATCGATGACCGAAATGGGCGAGCTCAAGGAGCTCGGCGTGCGCGCAGTCTCCGATGACGGCAAGCCGGTCAGCAACCCGCAGCTGATGCGCCGCGCCATGGAGTACGCGCGCCCCTTCGGCATCACGATCATCAGCCACGCCGAGGATCTCGACCTGGTCGGGTCCGGAGTCATGAACGAAGGCCCGGTCGCCACCGAACTCGGCCTCAAGGGGATCCCCTGGGTTGCGGAAGATGCCGCCACGGCCAGGGAGGTGATGCTCGCCGAATTCACCGGCGCCCACCTGCACGTGGCCCATGTCTCCACCAAGGGCTCGATCGACATCGTCCGCCAGGCGAAAAAGCGCGGCGTCAACGTGACCTGTGAAGCGGCCCCCCATCACTTCATCCTCACCGACGAAGCGGTGCGCGGCTACAACACCAACGCCAAGATGAACCCGCCGCTGCGCAGCGCGGAGGACCGCGAGGCGGTGCGCCAGGGGATTGCCGACGGCACCGTCGACGCCATCGCCACTGACCACGCACCGCATCATATCGACGAGAAGAACGTCGAGTTCAACCTGGCCATGAACGGCATCGTCGGCCTTGAGACCGCCCTGCCGTTGACGTTGCAGCTGGTCGAGGACGGGCTCATCGACCTGCCGAAGGCCGTCGCCCTGTTGACCTGCGGCCCGGCCGCCGTGCTCGACCTGCCCCTGGGGGTTTTGGAAGTGGGCGGACCGGCCGACGTGACGGTGTTCGACCCGAAACTCGAGTGGACCGTCGAAGCCCAGAAGCTGGTGAGCAAGAGCAAGAACACCCCGTTCGACGGCTGGAAGATGAAGGGTGCGGCTGTCTTCACCCTGGTTGCCGGGAAAGTGGCCTATGCGCGCAAGTAATCTGGAAAAACATTTAGAAACGGCTGCTTAGTATATAACGCATCATGTTGAATCGAGGAGTCTTGGATGCCCCGTCGCGATGATATCAAGAAGGTGCTGATTATTGGCTCGGGTCCGATCATCATCGGCCAGGCCTGCGAGTTTGACTATTCTGGTACCCAGGCCTGCAAGGCCCTGCGCAAGCTCGGTTACCAGATCGTCCTGGTCAACTCCAACCCGGCGACGATCATGACCGACCCGGGGATGGCTGACGTCACTTACGTGGAGCCGCTCAATCTCGACACCTTGACCGAGATTATCGCCAAGGAGCGTCCCGATGCCCTGCTGCCCAACCTCGGCGGGCAAACCGGGTTGAACCTGTCGACGGCCCTGGCGCGTGCCGGGGTCCTCGACAAGTACGGCGTGCGCGTGATCGGTGTGAACCTCGACGCCATCAAGCGCGGCGAAGATCGCGAGACCTTCAAGGAAACCATGAACCGGCTCGGCATCGACATGCCGGCCAGCGAGATTGCCACGAGCGTGGAGCAGGCCCGGCAGATCGTCGAACGCATCGGCCTGCCGGTGGTGATCAGGCCCGCCTATACCATGGGCGGAACCGGCGGCGGTTTCGCCTACAACATGGAAGAGTTCGAAGAGCTCGCCGGCCGCGGCCTTGCGAGCAGCCCGGTCACCCAGATCCTGGTCGAGGAGTCGGTGCTCGGCTGGGAGGAACTCGAGCTCGAAGTGGTGCGTGACTCCAAAAACCAGAAGATTACCGTCTGCTTCATTGAAAACGTCGATGCCATGGGCGTGCACACGGGCGATTCCTTCTGCACCGCGCCGATGCTGACCATCAGCGCAGAGCTGCAGCAGCGCCTGCAGGACTACTCCTACGCAATCGTCGACGCGATTGAGGTTATCGGCGGCACCAATGTTCAGTTCGCCCACGATCCGCAAACCGGCCGGGTGGTGGTGATCGAGATCAACCCGCGCACGTCGCGCTCCTCCGCTTTGGCCTCCAAGGCGACCGGCTTTCCCATCGCCCTGGTTTCCTCCATGCTGGCTGCAGGCCTGACCCTTGACGAAATCCCCTATTGGCGCGACGGTACGCTTGACAAATACACCCCGTCCGGGGATTACGTGGTGGTCAAGTTTGCCCGCTGGGCGTTCGAAAAGTTCAAAGGCGCCAAAGACCAGCTCGGCACCCAGATGCGTGCTGTCGGCGAAGTCATGAGTATCGGCAAGAACTACAAGGAAGCGTTGCAGAAGGCGATCCGGTCGCTGGAAAACGGCCGCTACGGCCTCGGCTTCGCCCGGGATTACCACAATAAATCCCTGGACGAGCTGATGGACCTGCTGCTCGTGCCGACCAGCGAACGCCAGTTCGTCCTTTACGAGGCGCTGCGCAAGGGCGCCGATATCGAGACTCTCTACAGGCGCACTCACATCAAGCCCTGGTTCCTGGTCCAGATGCAGGAGCTGGTCGAGCTGGAGGACAAGCTCCTCAAGTACAAGGGGCAGCTGCCACCGGACGACCTGCTTGTTCAGGCGAAAAAGGATGGCTTCGCCGACAGGTACCTGGCGCAGATTCTCGGCCTCGCCGAGCAATCTTTGCGCGACAGGCGCCTCTCGCTTGGTCTGGCCGAAGCCTGGGAGCCGGTGCCGGTCAGCGGGGTTGAGGATGCGGCCTATTACTTCTCAACCTACAACGCTCCTGACCGGACGACGGCCAGCAGCCGGGAGAAGGTCATGGTCCTCGGCGGAGGTCCGAACCGCATAGGGCAGGGGATCGAATTCGACTATTGCTGCGTCCATACGGCCATGGCCCTGCGCGATGCCGGCTACGAAACAATCATGGTCAACTGCAACCCGGAAACCGTCTCCACCGATTACGACACCTCGGACAAGCTCTACTTCGAGCCCCTGACGGTCGAAGATGTGCTCGCTATCCATGAAAAGGAAAAACCGGTCGGCGTGGTCGTCCAGTTCGGCGGCCAGACACCGCTGAACATCGCTGCGGAACTGCAGGCGGCCGGGGTAAAAATCCTCGGCACCAGCCCGGAAACGATTGACATGGCAGAAGACCGCGAGCAGTTCAATGCCATGATGCAGAAGCTGGGAATTCCGCAGCCCGACTCGGGGATGGCCAGCAGTCTGGAGCAGGCCCTTGCCATCGCGTCGCGCATCGGCTACCCGCTTATGGTGCGCCCTTCGTACGTTCTCGGCGGCCGTGCCATGGAAGTCATTTATGATGAAGGCATGTTGAGCGAATATGTACAGAAGGCTGTCGACGTCAGCCCGCAGCGACCGATCCTGATCGACAAGTTCCTCGACAATGCCACTGAAGCGGAAGCCGATGCCATCTGTGACGGCGTCGATGCTTTTGTCCCGGCCGTCATGGAGCACATCGAGATGGCCGGCGTCCACTCGGGCGATTCGGCCTGCGTCATCCCGCCGGTCAACATCCCGCAGCGGCACCTTGACACCATCGAGGAATATACGCGCCGTATCGCGGTCGAAATGGGCGTCGTCGGGCTGATGAACATCCAGTACGCCATTTACCAGGACCAGGTCTACATCCTCGAAGCCAACCCGCGCGCCAGTCGCACCGTGCCGCTGGTCTCCAAGGTCTGCAACATCCCTATGGCCCGGCTGGCTGTCCAGGCAATGCTCGGCAAAAGAGTCAAGGATATGCAGCTCGTGCGCAAGACCATCCCGCACTTCGGCGTCAAGGAAGCCGTGTTTCCGTTCTACATGTTCCCGGAAGTCGATCCCGTGCTCGGCCCTGAAATGCGCTCCACCGGAGAAGTCCTCGGCCTGGCGGACAGCTACGGCCGCGCATTTTTCAAGGCCCAGGAGGGGACCGGTACCATGTTGCCCAAGTCTGGCGCGGTGCTGATCACCGTGGCCGAACAGGACCGTGCCGGCGGGCTGGAGGCGGCGCAGAAGTTTGTTCGGCTCGGTTTCAGCATTATGGCAACCGCGGGGACCCATGCTTATCTAGACGAACAAGGTGTGGCCTCCACGCTGATCCTGAAAATGCACGAGGGCCGCCCCAATATCGCCGATGCCATCAAGAACGGTGAAATCCAGCTGGTCGTCAACACGCCGATTGGCCGGCTCAGCGTCCATGACGATTCCTATATCCGCAAAGCCGCCATCAAGCACAAGGTCCCCTATATCACGACCACGGCGGCGGCAATCGCCGCCGCGGAAGGGATCTCGGCGTGCCTGCCGAACGGTAAAGGGCATGTGCGCAGCCTGCAGGAGTACCACGCGCAACTTTAGGCAATCTGGCTTTTAGCCCATATGCAGGCGCTTTTCGCAAGGAATCGGTCCAGAAGGAAAAACCTTTGCGGTGCAGAAGTATGAGAAGGAGTTTTTTATGAAAGCAGCATTGGCCCTGGCCGATGGCCGGGTCTTTATCGGCCGGGCGATCGGCTCCCCCGGGGAGATCTCCGGGGAGGTCGTCTTCAATACCAGCATGACCGGCTACCAGGAGATCCTGACCGATCCGTCCTACCGCGGCGAGATCGTGACCATGACATACCCCTTGATCGGCAACTACGGCATCAACCGCGAGGACGTGGAGTCCTCGCGGCCGCACCTGGCGGGTTTCGTCGTCAAGGAAGCCTGTGACCTGCCGAGCAACTGGCGCTGCGAACTGTCGCTTGATGCCTACCTCAAGGAAAACGACATCATCGGCATCGCCGGCATCGATACCCGTGCGCTGGTGCGGCATATCCGCGACCAGGGCGCCCAGACCGGGGTGCTCTCGACCCTGGACCTGGATGCCGATAGCCTGGTCGCCAAGGCCCAGGCGGCGCCGTCGATAGTCGGCCGGGACCTGGTTCGGGAGGTGACCTGCCAGACGAGCTACGCCTGGGACGAAGGCACCTGGGATCTGGCGCAAGGCTATCAGGCGGCCCGGGATGCCGCCCGCTTCAAGGTGGTCGCCTACGATTTCGGCATCAAGCGCAACATCCTGCGCAACCTGGTCAGCAAGGGGTGCTCGGTCACCGTTGTGCCGGCGACCACTTCGGCCGAAGAGGTCCTGGCCATGCAGCCGGACGGCGTCTTCCTGAGCAACGGCCCCGGCGACCCCGAGCCGATCGTCTACGCCCAGGAGAATATCCGCAAGCTGCTCGGCAAGGTGCCATTGTTCGGCATCTGCCTCGGTCACCAGCTGCTGGCGCTCGCGCTGGGCGGCCGGACCTTCAAGCTCAAGTTCGGTCATCGCGGCGGCAACCAACCGGTGCGGCGCGGGGCAGGGCATGATGTGGAAATCACCTCGCAGAACCACGGCTTCGCCGTCGATGCCGCGTCCCTGCGGGAGGATGCCGTGGTCACCCATATCAACCTCAACGACAATACGGTCGAAGGTCTGCGTCACAAGGTCTTTCCCGCTTTTTCGGTACAATATCACCCGGAGGCCTCGCCCGGTCCCCATGACGCCAACTACCTGTTCGATGAATTCATCGAGCTGATGGAGAAACACCAGGCAGTGAGCCGTCATTCGTGATCCGTGTTCCGAATCTGCCGCAAAAATTTCCGATCACGTTCAACTGATGACGCATCACGAGGATTGAAATGCCCAAGAGAACTGATATCAAGAAGATCCTGATCGTCGGAGCCGGTCCGATCGTCATCGGCCAGGCCTGCGAGTTCGACTATTCCGGCACCCAGGCCTGCAAGGCGCTCAAGGAGGAGGGATACGAAGTCGTCCTGCTCAACTCCAACCCGGCGACGATCATGACCGACCCCGACTTTGCCGACCGCACCTATGTCGAGCCCGTGAACCCGGAGACGTTGGCCCGGATCATCGCCAAGGAGCGCCCGGACGCCCTTCTGCCGACGCTTGGCGGTCAGACCGCCCTGAACTGCGCCGTGGCGGTCGCCAAGGACGGCACCCTCGACAAGTACGGCGTCGAACTGATCGGCGCCAAGCTCCCCGCCATCGAAAAGGCCGAAGACCGTACGCTCTTCAAACAGGCGATGCAGAACATCGGCGTCACCGTGCCGGAATCCGGCCTTGCCCACAACCTGCAGGAGGCGATGGAGGTCATCGAGCGGATCGGCTTCCCGGTGATCATCAGACCGTCGTTCACGCTCGGCGGCACCGGCGGCGGGATCGCCTACAACCTGGAAGAGTACGAGCAGATCGCCATGGCCGGCATCGATGCTTCGCCGACCAACGAAGTCCTGGTCGAAGAGTCGGTGATCGGCTGGAAGGAATTCGAGCTCGAGGTGATGCGCGACAAGGCGGACAACGTGGTCATCATCTGCTCCATCGAAAACCTCGACCCGATGGGCGTGCATACCGGCGACTCGATCACCGTGGCGCCGGCCCAGACCTTGACCGACAAGGAATACCAGCTGATGCGCGACGCTTCGATCCGCATCATCCGTGAGATCGGCGTGGAAACCGGCGGCTCCAACATCCAGTTCGGCATCAACCCGGACGACGGCCGCATGGTGGTCATCGAAATGAACCCGCGCGTCTCCCGTTCGTCGGCGCTGGCGTCGAAAGCGACCGGCTTCCCGATCGCCAAGATCGCCGCCAAGCTGTCGATCGGCTACACCCTCGATGAGATCCCCAACGACATCACCCGTGAAACCTACGCGTCGTTCGAGCCGACCATCGATTACGTGGTGACCAAGATGCCGCGCTTCACCTTCGAGAAGTTCCCCCAGGCCGACGCCACTCTGACGACGCAGATGAAATCGGTCGGGGAAGCGATGGCGATCGGCCGGACCTTCAAGGAGAGCCTGCAGAAAGCGCTGCGCTCCCTGGAGATCGGCTCCTGCGGTTTCGAGAGCCGCCTGTTCGACGAGACGCTTGCCGAGCCTCGCCCTCTGGAGGGCTCCGAGCTGCGAACCCTGGAGGCCAAGCTCAGGATCCCCAACTGGGAAAGGATCTGGTATCTCGCCGATGCCCTGCGTGCCGGGCTCTCCCTCGACGAAATCTTCGAGCTGACCAAAATCGACCGTTGGTTCCTGCATAACATCGCCCAGATCGTGGCCATGGAAAAGCGCCTGATCCAGGCTGTCGGACTGCTTGAACAGCCCGACGGCGAGGTCTTTCGCACCCTGCTGCGCGAGGCCAAGCAGATGGGCTTCGCCGACCTGCGCCTGGCGCATCTCTGGAAAGTCCGCGAGGGCCGGGTTCGTGAACTGCGGCACCGCCATGATATTCGCCCGGTCTACAAACGGGTTGATACCTGCGGAGCCGAATTCGAAGCCTATACGCCTTACCTCTACTCGTCCTACGAGGAGGAATGCGAGGCGGCGCCGTCGGATCGCCGCAAAATCATGATCCTCGGCGGCGGGCCGAACCGCATCGGCCAGGGGATCGAGTTCGACTACTGTTGCGTGCACGGGGCTTTTGCCCTGAGCGAAGACGGCTTCGAAACGATCATGGTCAACTGCAACCCGGAGACGGTGTCCACCGACTACGACACTTCGGACCGCCTCTATTTCGAACCCCTGACCCTTGAAGACGTCCTGGAAATCGTGCATATCGAAAAGCCGGAGGGCGTTATCGTCCAGTTCGGCGGCCAGACGCCCCTCAAGCTGGCCGTGGCCCTCGAGCAGGCCGGCGTGCCGATCATCGGCACCACCCCCGATGCTATCGACCGGGCCGAGGACCGGGAGCGCTTCCAGGCGCTCCTCAACAAGCTCGGCCTGAAACAGCCGGCCAACGGCATTGCCCGCTCGATTGCCGAATCGGAGAAGATCGCCGAACGCATCGGCTACCCGGTCGTGGTGCGGCCGAGCTATGTCCTCGGTGGACGGGCCATGGAGATCGTCTACGACCTGCAGCAGCTGCGCAACTACATGCAGTATGCGGTGGCGGCCTCCCCCGACCACCCGATCCTGATCGACAAGTTCCTCGAGCAGGCGATCGAAGTCGACGTCGACGCGCTCTCGGACCGCAGTCACGTGGTCATCGGCGGCATCATGCAGCATATCGAGGAAGCCGGCATCCATTCCGGCGATTCGGCCTGCGTGCTGCCGCCGTATTCCCTGCCGAAACCGATCGTCGATGAAATCCGCCATCAGACCGTGGCCCTGGCCCTGGAGCTCGAGGTTTGCGGCCTGATGAATATCCAGTTCGCCGTCAAGGGCGACCAGATCTACCTCCTCGAAGTCAATCCGCGGGCCAGTCGCACCGCTCCTTTCGTGTCCAAGGCCACGGGCCGCCCGCTGGCCAAGATCGCCGCGCGCATCATGGCCGGCAAGTCTCTGCAGGAACTCGGGATTGACAGTGAGATCGTGCCGACCCAGATTTCGATCAAGGAGTCGGTCTTTCCCTTCACCAAGTTCCCGGGCGTCGACAGCCTGCTGGGCCCGGAAATGAAGTCGACCGGCGAGGTCATGGGCATTGATTTTGAGTTCGGCAAAGCCTTCGCCAAGGCACAGCTGGGTGCGAACGTGCGCCTGCCGATTTCCGGTCAGGTCTTCGTCAGCGTCAGGGAAGACGACAAGGCGGCGGTCGTGGAACCGGTCCGCAAACTGCGCGACGCCGGCTTCGTAATCATCGCCACTAAAGGTACGGCAGCCTACCTGCGCGCTTACGGCATTCATGCCACGCCGATCAACAAGGTCAAGGAAGGTCGCCCGCATTGTGTCGATGCCATCAAGAACAACCAGATCAGCCTGGTTTTCAATACCACTTTCGGCGCTCAGTCGATTATCGACTCATTTTCAATCCGTCGATCGGCCTTGATGCACAACGTCGCCTACTTCACCACGGTGGCGGGAATGCAGGCGGCGGCAGACGGCATCCTGGCCCTGAAGCGCGAAACTCTTGACGTTACCCCGCTTCAGGAGTATTATCCACAAAACGGCTAGCTTGATGCTCCCTATTATTTAGTCCCTACAAAACACATGTTCGGGCGGGTTATCCCGCCCGAACAATTTTATGTGTCAGCAAGGAAGAGATTGTCATGTCACAAACCGTACCCATGACCCCGGAGGGTTACCAGAGACTTCAGGAGGAGTTGAAGCACCTGATCCGCGTTGAACGCCCGAAGGTCGTTCAGGACATTGCCGAAGCCCGCGCCCACGGCGACTTGTCGGAAAATGCCGAATATGATGCCGCCAAGGAAAGACAGGGTTTCGTCGAGGGACGTATCGCAGAGATCAACGGTAAGATGGCCCGAGCCCAGGTGATCAACGCCACGGAAATAGAGACCGACAAAGTCGTGTTCGGCGCCACCGTCAAGCTGTTTGACGTCGAATCGGAGATTGAGTCCACCTATCGTATCGTGGGCGAGGACGAGGCGGATATCAAGCAGGGGCTGATATCAATCAACAGTCCGGTCGCCAAGGCCCTGATCGGGCACCGTGCCGACGATGAAGTCCATATCAAGGTGCCATCGGGCACGCGCATTTACGAGATTATCGATATCAATTACAGGTAACCGGGAGAATGCCGATGACTGCTTTTAGCAAAGACATGACCTTCCACGAAGTGATGCGCAAAAGCCCGCATGCTGCCAAGGTGCTGTCTTCTTTCAACCTCGGCTGCGTCGGCTGCATGGGCGCCCAGCACGAAACGCTCGAACAGGGCGCCATGGCTCATGGCCTCGACGTCGAGATGCTGCTCGCCGCGCTTAACGCAATCGCTGATTGAAATCCCCGCTTTCCACCTCCTTGCCATGATCAAGGCGACGCAAGAACCATCCCACCCATACCTGTCCACCCCGGTTGCGCACCTCAAAGGCGTCGGGCCGCGCCTCGCCGATAAATTTGCCAGGCTTGAGATACGTACCGTTGAAGACCTCCTGTATACTTTGCCTAACCGTTACGAAGATCGTAGAGAAATCAGGAAGATCTCCCAACTTCGTGATGGAGTGCATGAAGTCTTCTCCGGGGAAATCCTGGCCTGTGGCGAAGCGACCACGTCCCGTCGGCGTCGTAAGATCTTCGAGGCGGTGGTCAGCGACGGCAGCGGACAGATCGCACTCAAGTGGTTCCACTATCGCAAGGACTGGATGAACAAACGTTTCGTGGTCGGCCGCCGCGGGGTCTTCTCCGGCGAGGTCAAGCGCTACGGCGCGCTCCGTGAAATCCACCATCCCGATACAGAATTCCTGGCTGCCGATCAGTCTCTGGCCGATTACCAGAGTTCCGATCCCCTCGCTTTCGGCCGCATCCTGCCGGTCTACCCCCTCACCGAGGGTTTGACCCAAACTGCCGCCCGCAAGATCTGGAAACAGGCGGTCGATCTGTACGCAGGATACGTGCCGTCAAACCTGCCGGCCCCGCTGGTTGAAAAACACCGGCTCCTGCCGATTGCCGAAGCATTGCAGCAAGTCCACTGGCCGGACAACGAGTCCAGCCTGGAGCAACTCGAAAGCCACCGTACCACGGCGCTGCGCACGCTGGTTTACGACGAGTTCTTCTATCTCGAACTTGGCCTGGCCCTCAAACGGCGCGGTGTCATCATGGAGCCCGGCATCGCTTTTGCCGTCACGCATAGATATACCAAGCCGCTCGCCGCGGCCCTGCCATATCAATTGACCGGGGCCCAGCGGCGTGTCCTCGGGGAAATCAAGCATGACCTGATGGCGCCACACCCGATGAATCGCCTGCTCCAGGGCGATGTCGGCTGCGGCAAGACCATTGTCGCCCTCATGACCGCCCTGGTGGCCATTGAAAACCAAACCCAGGTGGCCGTGGTTGCGCCTACGGAAATTCTCGCCGAGCAGCATTATTTGCAATTTCACCGCTGGCTGGAGCTGCTTGGCCTCAAGACCGCCCTGTTGCGCGGCAAGATGCCGGCGGCTGAAAAGCGGGAGATCCTCGAGCTGATCAGTGCCGGTGAGGTTGACCTGGTCGTCGGCACCCATGCGGTTTTACAGGAAGGTGTCGAGTTCCGGCGCCTTGGCTTGGGCATTATCGACGAACAGCATCGTTTCGGCGTTCGGCAAAGAGCTGTCTTGCGGGGGAAGGGGGCCAACCCGCACATCCTGGTGATGACCGCCACGCCGATTCCGCGGACCCTTTCGTTGACCCTGTATGGTGATCTGGCCCTGTCGGTGATCGACGAGCTGCCCCCGGGGAGGACACCGGTCGAGACGGTCGTCGCCTCCGAAGCACAGCGGGGCAGAGTCTACAGCCGCATGCGCCAGGAACTCGCCAAGGGGCACCAGGCCTACATCGTCTACCCGCTGGTCGAGGAATCGGAAAAGAGCGACCTGCTGGCTGCCACCGAAGGCGCCGAGCTGCTCAAGAACGAGATTTTCACCGAGGCCCGGGTCGGGCTGCTGCACGGGCGCATGAAGCCGGCTGAAAAAGAAGCGGTCATGGCAAACTTCAAGGCGCGCGACATCGATATCCTGGTTTCCACCACGGTCATAGAGGTCGGCATCGATGTCCCCAACGCCACGGTCATGCTGGTCGAACATGCCGAGCGTTTCGGCCTGGCCCAACTGCACCAGCTGCGGGGCAGGGTCGGGCGCGGCGAGGCAGGCAGCCTCTGCATCTTGCTGAAATCGTACAAGTGCAGCGAAGACGGTCAGAAACGACTCGAAGTCATGAGTTCGACCAGCGACGGCTTCCGGATTGCCGAAGCCGATCTGGAGATCCGGGGCCCGGGCGAGTTTCTCGGCACCCGGCAGAGCGGTCTGCCGGATTTTCGGGTGGCCAACGTCCTGCGTGACGGTCGCATTCTTGAAGATGCCCGTCAGGATGCCTTTGCTTATGCCGAGAGCCGTGACTTCAGAGAGTCGCGGCAAGTCCAGGCCACCCTCAAAGAGCGCTGGGGCAACCGGCTCGAACTCGCCAGCATCGGTTGATAAAAGATGCCGTTGTCGCCTTATATTGAAAAATTACTATACACCTCAAACAACATGGTTTATCCTGCACAATTCAAAGTCAATGGGTTGTTCTCGCGGTGCTAGCAGGACAAATAATATATTTAGAGTCAAACCAAACAAAGGTCTCGAGGAGTCAGGAAAATGCGTAAATTAACGATTGATGGCAGAGTCATTGAAGATAACAGCAATTGCTACGTGATTGCTGAAGTCGGGCATAACCATCAAGGGAAGATCGAACTTGCCAAGGATATGTTCAAAGCCGCCAAGGAATGTGGGGCTGACGCCGTAAAGCTGCAGAAACGTGATAACCGCGGGCTGTTTACCGCAGTCGGATATAACAAACCCTATGACAACCCCCACAGCTTTGGAGCCACTTACGGTGAACACCGGGAAGCCCTGGAGTTCGGCGAAGCTGAATATAAAGAGCTGCAGGCATACGCCGCCGAACTCGGTGTTACGATGTTTGCCACCGCCTTTGATTTTGCCAGTGCGGATTTCCTGGAGAAATTGAACATGCCGGCTTACAAGATGGCTTCCGGCGACCTGAAGAACATCCCTTTGCTGACGCATGTGGCCAAATTCCAAAAGCCGATGATTATCAGCACGGGTGGCGGAACCATGGAAGATGTCAACCGGGCCTACGACGCCATCATGCCGATCAACCAGCAGCTCTGCATACTCCAGTGTACGGCCGGGTACCCGGCCGAGTTCGATCAACTGAACCTGTCGGTGATCAGCACCTACCGCGAGCGCTTCCCCAACATCACCGTAGGCCTGTCATCCCATGACAACGGCATTGCCATGGCCTTGGCCGCTTACATGCTGGGGGCCCGGGTTGTCGAGAAGCATTTTACGCTTAACCATACCTGGAAAGGCACGGACCAGGCCTTTTCCCTCGAGCCGATCGGTTTCCGTAAAATGGTGCGTGACCTGGAAAGGGTCAAAGTGGCCATCGGCAACGGGGTCAAGCAGGTTTATGACAGTGAAAAAGCCCCCATCATCAAGATGGGCAAGAAACTGGTGGTGGCCCGCGATCTGCCGGCAGGTTACGCAATCCAGCGGGAAGATATCGCCATCAAGTCGCCCGGCGACGGTCTGCAGCCTTATGAAATTGATAAAATCATCGGCCGTGTCACCCGTCAGGCATTGAAAGAAGATGATGATTTCTCCTACCAGGTTTTGAACGGCGGCGAGCGTTGAACGTGAAAAACCTGTTCAATTTGGAAACTGAAATTGCTGTCGTCACAGGAGCCCTGGGCAAGTTGGGCCCGGTCTGGATAGAGGCCCTGCTGAATGCCGGGGCTTCGGTCTGTGCGCTTGATCTGGCCGGGGCGAGGGTTTCAGAAGATTTCAGCAGGTTGCAAGGGCGTTTTGAGGAAACCCGCCTGAAGCTGTATCGCACCGATGTCAGAAGCCGCCAGTCGCTGGAAGACGTCTGCCGCAGTTGCCTTGCCGATTTCGGGGTTCCCACCATCCTGGTGAACAATGCCGGGATCGACAGCCCGCCGTCCAAGGCGGCCAAGGCGGAAGGGCTCGAAGAGATCCCTTTCGAATTAAACCGGGAGATCTTCGAGGTCAATACCCTGGGCCTCTTTCAGGTGGCCCAGGTCTTTGGGGCGCGCATGGTCGCAGCCGGCCGGGGCTCGATTATCAATATTGGTTCGCTCTATGCCGGTGTTTCTCCCGATCAGAGCTTTTACGATCACATCCCGGGGTTCCTCAAGCCGCCGGCCTACGGTGCGTCCAAGGCTGCGGTGATCAACCTGACCCGGTACCTGGCGACGCACTGGGCACCGCACGGGGTGAGGGTCAATGCCCTGTCTCCAGGCGGGGTCCTGGGCGGACAGGATGAGGACTTTAAACGCAAATTTTGCAATCGCGTCCCTTTGGGCAGGATGGCGACCAGTGAGGACCTCTACGGCCCGCTGCTTTTCCTGGCGTCACAGGCGTCTGCCTACGTGACCGGTACCGAGCTGCTGGTCGACGGAGGTTTCACGGCGTGGTGATTCGGCATGAGTCCCTGCGAATGCCGAACACCGCATCGGGGATTCCTGCCGTCACTAAATTCAGCTGACGGAGCGTCATGCGGCTTATGCATCAGCGTTGCGCGAGCAACTTCAACCATTCGTCATTTCTTGTCGTATTCTGGAACCAAGCGAAGCGTCATTTGCGCAAATTCAAAGGCATTCCCAAATATTGGCAGCATTTCTCAGCATGTGCCCAGGGCACGTCTGCAGTCCGGGGCTGAAAGCCCGTCAGGGCGCCATGGAATCGTTAAGTAAGGACAAATGAGTGAGTTGTCCTGGACAGCCCATGATGATTCAACCAAACATGAATATCAGCAAGATGAGGAGCTG
>JAHEEU010000058.1 GCA_024640545.1 Geobacteraceae bacterium | reverse complement strand
GTTGGCCACTTCACGCTCACAGTTGGTGCCGTTGCCGGAGATGACAACCGCACGGACTTGCTTCACCATAATCACATCTCCCGCAGCGGGCTTTGCCACGCTTCCTTGAGATCATCGATCGTGCTGCGCACCAGGATATTACCGGAAAGGCCGACGATCTTCAGGGTCCTGTCATCGGTCACACGGCCGATGCAGGCTAGTTCCTGGCCGGCAAACAGAGCTTCGAAGCGCTCCCGGTTGCCCGGCTTGACTGTCACCAGCAGACGACTGGCGGTTTCGCTGTAGAACAGCCGGTCTTCGCGCATGTTCCCGTCGGCCGCCAGCCTGGCAAGGTCGACATCCAGGCCCAGGCCGCCGGCAAAAGCCGTCTCGGCAAGAGCCACGGCCAGGCCGCCATCGGAAAGGTCGTGGCAGGAGGCCAGTAACCCTTCAGCCTGGGCCGCGTTGACCGTGCGGTAGCGCAGCAGGGCGCTTGCGGCATCTACCCGGGGGATGTTGCGGCCGATTTCACCGTGCATGGCATAGTACTCTGAGCCGCCCAGCTCGTCACGGGTCTGGCCGAGCAGGTAGACAAGATCGCCGGACGACTTGGCATCCATGGTGACCGCCTTGCGCAGGTCGTCGATTTTTCCAATCACCGAGAAAAGCACGGTCGGTGGTATCGAGATCTTGGTATCACCGACCATGTAGTCGTTCTTCATCGAATCCTTGCCGGAGATCAAGGGGACGCCGAAAGCAAGACAGTAGTCGTAGAGAGCCTGGTTGGCCCGCACCAGCTGTGCCGCCTTGTACTCACCGTCCGGGGTTTTTTCGCTGACCACCGGATCACACCAGCAGAAATTGTCGAGACCGGCCACATGCTCAATATTGCCGCCCACAGCCACGTAATTGCGCAGGCCTTCGTCAATCGCATTGGCCATCATGTGATACGTGTCGATATCGCTGTAGCCGGGGCAGATGCCATGCGCCACGACCACGCCTTCGAAAGAGTCGAAGAGCGGCCTGACAACGGCGGCGTCGGAAGGCCCGTCGTTGGTCGCCCCGACCAGGGGTTTGATCACCGTGCCGGCCTGAACTTCGTGATCGTAGCGGCGAACCACCGACTCTTTGGAACAGATGTCAAGCCGGCCGAGCATATGCCGTAATGTGGCATCCATATCGAGGGGCTGGTTGAAATCGGGCTCGTGGCGTGCAGGTGGCGTCCAGCGGGCCGGGATCAGCATCTGCGGCACGCCTTCATGAACGAACTCCATCGGCAGATAGGTGGCAGTGGCGCCGTTATAGAGGCAGTGGAAATATCCCGAATCGGTAAACTGGCCGAGGTCGGTGACTTCAACCCCCATATCGGCGGCCAGGGCAGCGAATTCGCCCAGCTTCTCCGGCGGCACCGCCAGGGTCATGCGTTCCTGGGCCTCAGAGATCAGAATCTCCCAGGGCTGCAGCCCGCTGTATTTGAGTGGTGCGCGGTCGAGATGCATTTCGAAGCCGCCGGTGTCCTCCGACATTTCACCGACCGAAGAGGACAGCCCCCCCGCGCCGTTGTCGGTGATCGCATTATAGAGGCCGCGGTCGCGGGCGATCATCAGGAAGTCGAACATGCGCTTCTGGGTGATCGGGTCGCCGATCTGCACGGCCGTGACCGGCGAGCCTTCGTGGAGCTCCTCCGAGGAGAAGGTGGCGCCGTGGATGCCGTCCTTGCCGATGCGACCGCCGGCCATGACGATGCGGTCACCGGCTTTGGCCTTTTTCTCATGACCCGGCTGACCATTGAGCATCCGCGGCATGATCGCCCCGGTCCCGCAGTACACCAACGGCTTGCCGGCGAAGCGCTCGTCGAAGACGATGGAGCCGTTGACTGTAGGGATGCCGCTCTTGTTGCCGCCGTGCTCGACACCCTCAACGACCCCTTCGAAAATCCGGCGTGGATGCAGCAGGCGCGGCGGCAAGGGTTTGTCGTAGAATGGCGAGGCAAAACAGAAGACGTCGGTATTGAACATCAGGCGGGCGCCCATGCCGGTGCCGAACGGGTCGCGGTTGACGCCGACAATGCCGGTCAAGGCCCCGCCGTAAGGGTCGAGAGCGCTCGGCGAGTTGTGGGTTTCCACCTTGAAGACCAGGCTCCAGGCGTCGTTGAACTTGATGACGCCGGCGTTGTCCTTGAAAACCGACAGGCAGATGTCATCCTTGCCCTTGGCCTTGCGGACATCGGTCGTCGCCTGGACGATATAGCTCTTGAACAGGGAGTTAATGACTTCCTGCTGTCCCCGGTCATCTTCGTACTCGATACGCGCCGAGAAGATCTTGTGCTTGCAGTGCTCGCTCCAGGTCTGGGCCAAAGCCTCCAGTTCGGCGTCGGTGGGCATGGCGCCCAGACCGACAGCCTGGCGCGAAGCGACGACGTCTTCCTGGCGGAAGAAGAACTGGATGGCCTTCATCTCTTCGAGGCTGAGGGCGAGCATCCCCTGGCGGCTAATCGACATCAGTTCGTCGTCTGGAACCTCCAGGTCGACGGTGCGGATTTCCGGGGCCGCGCTGCTGGTGACCCGGGGTACGGTCGCGGGGATCCCTGCCGCAGCATCAAAAGCCGGGCGGGGCACGATCTCCCAGCGCTGAATCAGCCCGTTGGCGAGGAAGTCGCGGGCAATCCGCTCGGCGTCAGCGATTGAGATACCACCGGAGAGCAGGTACTGCACCGAGGTATAGACCCCCTCATCGGCGGAAAAGTTGCGCCCGGTCTGGTACTGAATGGCTTCACGCGCGGTACGCCCGATATTGTCGGTGACGCCAGGGCGAAAACCGACTTCGACCAGGACATCGAAATCGTGGGCCAACGGCTGGTTGATGGCATAGTCCTGGATGATCGGGTCGCTGAATGGGCCTGCGGCCGCTGCGGCAATTTCCGCTTCGGAAAGCTGTGCATCAACGGTATAGACATCAATTGTGCGAACTGCCCGCAGTTCAATCCCGAGATGCTCGCGAATCTCGCGACGCACCCGCTCACCACGGGCATCGCGAACGTTTTCCTTGAGACCAACCACTATGCGCCAGGCCATTAAAATCTCCTCCGGATCTTTAACTGAAAGCTGACAGCTTAGAGCTTATAGCTAATCTTTAAACACCCGTTTAAAGATTGTATCCACGTGCTTCAGGTGATAGCCGAGATCGAAAGATTCCCGGATCTTCGCTGCACCGAGAGCTTCGACAACGGCCTGGTCCGCAAGCAGTTCCTCCTGGAAATCCTTCCCCTCTTCCCAAACCTTCATGGCGTTGCGCTGTACCATGCGATAGGCTTCTTCACGCGAGACGCCGGCCTGGGTCAGGTCGAGCAGTATCTTTTGGGAGAAGATCAGGCCGCGCATCTGGTTGAGGTTGCGCAGCATGTTGTCCGGGTAGACCACCAGTTTCTTGATCAGGCCATTGAGACGCCGCAGGGAGAAATCCAGTGCGACCGTGGCATCTGGTCCGATATAGCGTTCCACCGACGAGTGCGAGATGTCGCGCTCGTGCCAGAGAGCGACGTTCTCCAAGGCAGGGATGGCGAAGGAGCGGATATAGCGGGCCTGGCCGGTCAGATTTTCGGCCAGGATCGGGTTGCGCTTGTGCGGCATGGCCGAGGAGCCCTTCTGGCCCTTGCTGAAGAACTCTTCTGCCTCGAGAACTTCGGTCCGCTGCAGATGGCGGATTTCCACGGCGATCCGCTCCAGTGAGGATGCGATGATTGCCAGGACGCAAAAGAACTCGGCATGCCGGTCGCGCGGGATAACCTGGGTCGAGACCGGTTCGGGTTGCAGACCGAGTTTTTCGCAGACATATTCCTCGACTGCCGGGTCGATATTCGCGAAGGTGCCGACGGCACCGGAAATGGCTCCGGTGGCGATGCTCGCGCGGGCCGCTTCCAGGCGCTGGTGATTACGGCTCATTTCGGCATACCAGGAAGCCAGCTTCAACCCGAAGGTGACCGGTTCAGCATGAATACCGTGCGAGCGACCGATACAGACCGTGTCCTTGTGCTCCATGGCACGAGCCCGGGTCGACTCGAGGACCATGTCGAGATCGGCCAGCAGCTCGTCCGCGGCCTGGACCAGCTGTACGGAGAAACAGGTATCCAGGACGTCGGAAGAAGTCATCCCCTGGTGGATAAAACGGGCCTCGGGGCCGACGTACTCGGCCACGGAGGTCAGGAAGGCGATCACATCATGCTTGACTTCCGCTTCGATAGCATCGATCCGGGCGATATCGAAAGCGCCCTTTTCGCGGATGACCTTGACAGCCTCGGTGGGGATGACCCCGAGTTCGGCCTGCTTTTCACAGGCAAGGGTTTCTATCTCGAGCCAGATGCGGAAGCGATTTTCGGGCTCCCAGATCTGCGCCATCTCAGGCCGCGTATAACGTGGGATCATCGGTCAAACTCCTTATACAGTCAGTAGCCAGCCTGTCGGCCTTCAGATTCGGGGACAGGCTCCTGCGGAGCCAGTCCCCTGCTTACAGCTTCACCTCTGCGCCACCCATGTCTGCGGGGCGTTCTGCTGTCCGACAATCAGCTGCGGCAGGCAGATATTCTGAGTGTCAAGCACCTGGTTTGCGGAAGTCAGGGCCAGTTCCGGGCGGTTGTTGGTTTCGCTCAGGTGCCCAAGGAAGACGCTTTCCAAGCCTTTCCAGAGCAGCTCCTGTAACAGAGAGCTGCCGGCCCGGTTGGAAAGGTGGCCGTGGGCGCTGCGGACTCGCTGCTTTAAAGGCCAGGGGTATGGCCCGTCGCGCAGCATTTCTTCGTCATGATTGGTTTCCAGGACCAGAACGCGGCAGCCCCGCAGGCTTTCGGTCACCAGGCGAGTGACAACGCCAAGGTCTGTAGCGACGCCGACCTTGCCATGCTCGCCGGAGAGTGTAAAACCGACCGGCGCCAGCGAATCATGGGTAATAGCGAAAGGGCTCACGGTCAGGTCGTTGATGGTAAAATCCTCACCGGCAGCAAATTCGTGCACACACTGAGGCTTGCCAACATCCGCCAATTGCCCGGCCAAGTCGGTTTGCAGATAGACCGGCAGATCAAGCTGACGAACCAGCGGGCCGAGGCCCCTGACATGGTCCGTATGTTCGTGGGTGATCAGCAGGGCGTCAATGCTCTCAGCGGCAACCCCGACCACATCCAGGCGTCTGCGCAGCTCCCGCGCGGAAAGACCGGCATCGATCATGAGACGCGTCCGACCCGACTCGACCAGCAGGGAATTTCCTTTACTGCCACTTGCCAGCAGGCAGACTCTCATGCTTGACCTTTATTTCTGCTATTGTGGCCGGATACATAGCGCAAGAAAGCCGGGGATGCAAGCCAGAAGCGTCACCACAAACGATTTCATGCGGTTTTCGCGGTTAACATTTTTTTACCCTTGAGCAATCTTGCGCTCAGCCAGTGGCGTCACCATGATCCCGGAAGCGGCATTGCGGCAGCCATTCTCAATCGTGCTTACGAAATCCGCAGCCGGATCATCGATGGGCTGTGGCGAGCCTCAGGGCTGACGAGACTCCGTTGCGGGGTTGCAATTCAAAGGCAGAAGCCCGGGCGCTCTGCAAGGCACAGTAATGGCAAATGAGCAGGGAATTTGCAGCATTGAACACGGAGTAGACAGTGATCGCAGGAATCAATGCCAGCAAGCGAGGAATCGGATGGCGTTTTTCCGGTGCTTTTTTCATGCGCTTGGGGGGGAGTTCCACCGGGCATCCTTCAAAAGTTGGAACGCTCGCAGTGCCTTGATCAACGGGTTGAAAAACAGCTGGAAGACCGACACTTTCTTATCACAAATCACGGTAATAGGGCAACCGGCATTGTCAAGAAAAACAATTAAAAACGGTTGACCATGCGAGGGTGATTAGCTATCATCCACGGGTCGAGAATTGATCTGCCTGAGCGGCTATCCGTCAGGCTTCTTTCTTTTATAACCTACTCCGGGAGGATGAGTACATGTCGGTAAAAGTAGCCATCAACGGCTTTGGCCGCATCGGCAGGAACGTTCTGCGCGCAGCACAGAACACTTCAGAATTCGAAATCGTTGCCATCAACGATCTCACCAGCCCGCAGACACTCGCGCACCTGCTCAAATACGATTCGATCCACGGCATCCTGGCCGCGGAGGTTGCCGCTGTTGCTGATAGTATCAAGGTAGGGGGCAAATCGATCAAGGTCTTCAGCGAGCGCGATCCCGCAGCCCTGCCCTGGAAAGAACTCGGCGTCGATATCGTCATTGAATCCACCGGCTTTTTCACCAACGGCAAGGATGCCGGCAAACATATCCAGGCCGGCGCCCGCAAAGTCATCATCAGCGCCCCGGGCAAGGAGGTCGACCTGACCGTCTGCATGGGCGTCAACGACCATCTCTACGATGCGGCAAAGCACAACATCGTATCGAACGCCTCCTGCACCACCAACTGCCTGGCGCCGGTCGCCAAGGTCATCCTGGAGAAGTTCGGTATCGTTAAGGGGTTGATGACCACGGTTCATGCCTACACCAACGACCAGAACATCCTCGACCTGCCGCACAGCGACATGCGCCGGGCCCGTGCCGCAGCCCTGTCGATGATTCCGACCACGACCGGTGCCGCCAAGGCGGTTGCTCTGGTCCTGCCCGAGTTGAAGGGCAAACTCGACGGTCTGGCCGTACGCGTACCGACCCCGAATGTCTCACTGGTCGACTTGGTGGTGGAAACCGAGCAGGCCACAACCGTCGAAGAGGTCAACGGCGCCCTGAAGGCCGCCGCCGAAGGCCCCCTCAAGGGGATCCTTGCCTACTGCGAAGTGCCGCTGGTTTCCTGCGACTTCAACGGCAACCCGTCATCCTCCACTGTCGACGCCGCCACCACCAGTGTGATCGGCGGCAACATGGTCAAGGTGATGAGCTGGTACGACAACGAGTGGGGTTACTCCAACCGCATCGTTGACCTGGTTAAACTGATGGCCAAAGCTTAAGCTTGTTTATCTCAGGGCAGGCGGTCAGCCTGCCCTTTTTGTTAATCAGGGCACCGGGCACAGAATAACGTGAACGAGTTCCCTGCGAGTAAAGCTCTCAAGATTTCTTCAACCAACCCGACAGCTACTTGACAAGGGCAAGCAGATGCTGAACAAACTCTCGATCAGGGATATAGACTTCAAAGGCAAGAAAGTCCTCTGCCGCGTCGATTTCAACGTGCCCCTCGACGACAACAACCAGGTCACCGACGATACTCGCATCAAGGCTTCCATGCCGACGATCCGTCACATCATCAACAACGGCGGCCGGCTGATCCTCGCATCTCATCTCGGGCGCCCGAAAAAAGGCCCGGAAGCCAGGTTCAGCCTCGCATCGGTGGCGCCCTGTCTGTCACAGTACCTGGGGAAACCGGTCCTGATGGCACCCGACTGTATTGGTCCTGACGTCAAGAGGATGGTGGACCAGATGAAGGACGGCGACGTCCTGCTGCTGGAGAACGTGCGGTTCCATGCCGGTGAGACCAAGAACGATCCGGAGTTCGCCAAGGCCCTGGCCGCCAACGCCGACATCTATGTCAACAACGCTTTCGGCACAGCCCACCGCGCCCACGCCTCGACCGAAGGGGTCACCCACTACCTGCAACCGGCCGCTGCCGGCTTCCTGCTCGAGAAGGAGATCAAGTATCTTGGCCAGGCCCTCGCTTACCCTGACCACCCGTTTGTCGCGATCATCGGCGGCGCCAAGGTCAGCGACAAGATCGCCGTGATCGAGAACCTGCTGGACAAGGTCGACACCCTGATCATCGGCGGCGGCATGGCCTACACCTTCCTGCGCGCCACAGGCCGTCCAACCGGCAAGTCCCTGGTCGAAGAGGACCGGGTCGAACTGGCCAGACAGCTTTTTCAGAAGGCTGCCGACAAGCATGTCACCATTCTGCTCCCCCAGGATCACGTGGTTGCCTCAGAATTCAGTGCGACCGCCGAACACAAGGTATGCAGCGACGCCGATTTCCCTGTGGACTGGATGGCCCTGGACATAGGACCGGCCACGATTGCAACCTACACCGGCGCCCTTCGTAACGCCCGCATGGTGATCTGGAACGGACCCATGGGAGTCTTCGAGTTCGATGCCTTCGCCCGCGGCACCATGGCGGTTGCAACCACCCTCGCGGAATCCCAGGCCCGCTCCATAGTCGGCGGCGGTGACTCCGTGGCGGCAGTCGTGAAAGCCGGGGTTGAATCGAAAATGACTCACATCTCGACCGGGGGCGGTGCTTCCTTGGAGTTCCTGGAAGGGAAAACCCTGCCCGGCATCGCCGCCCTGACGGATGCATGAATCCAGAATACAGGAGACAGAATACAGAACCTTGAGTTATGAGCCTTTGATGTTCTCCTGTATGCTACCTTCTGTCTTCTGTATCCCCTCATAATCAAAAAGGAGCCCCCATGCGCACACCAATGATTGCCGGCAACTGGAAGCTGCACAAGACCTTGCAGGAATCTTCCGGACTGGTTACTGAGCTGATACCGGCCGTTGCCGACAACCGGACGGTTGAGATCGTCGTTGCGCCGGTCTATACCGCGCTCAGCAAGGTTGCAGAAGTGATTGCCGGGAGCAACATCAAGCTGGCTGCGCAAAACTGCCACCCTGAAGCGCAGGGCGCATTCACCGGCGAGGTGTCGCCTGCCCTGCTCAAGGATGTGGGCTGCCACTATGTCATCATCGGTCATTCCGAGCGCCGTCAGCTGTTCGGTGAAAAAGATGAATTCATCAACCACAAGGCCCGGGCCCTGGCCGTTGCCGGCCTCGGTATCATTTTTTGCATCGGCGAAACCCTGGAAGAGCGTGAAGGCGGCCAGATGTTTGACGTGCTGCGCCGCCAGATCCGCTACGGCCTCAAACAGCTGAGTGCCGACCAGATGGCTGGCGTCGTCATCGCCTACGAACCGGTCTGGGCGATTGGCACCGGCAAGACCGCCAGCGACGTACAGGCCCAGGAAGCCCATGCCTTCATACGGGCCCTGCTGGCTGAACTTTATAACGTGCAGGTTGCCAGTGCGACGCGAATTCTGTACGGCGGCAGCGTCAAGCCGGGAAATATCGACGGCCTGATGACCCAACCGGACGTTGATGGCGCCCTGGTCGGCGGCGCCAGCCTCAACGCAGACGACTTTGCCCGAATTGCCAATTTCCAACCGCCCGGGTAATTTTCAAGAAAGTGCAATTCGGCCTTTTCTCGCTAAAATGATTATGTTAAAGTGCCGATCTTGTGATAAAGAGCTCGACACGTTAAGGGGACAACATGAACTACTTTCTCTTGGTAATCCACATTTTGGTCTGTATCTCGCTGATCGGCATCGTCCTGATTCAGGGCGGCAAGGGCGCCGAAGTCGGCGCAGCTTTTGGAGCCGGCGCAAGCAACACGATTTTTGGCGCCTCCGGCGGTCAGTCCTTTCTGGGCAAAATGACCACTGGCGCAGCCGTGATCTTCATGCTGACCAGTATGGCACTGGCTATTTTCTGGGGGCAGCCAGGCTCTTCGAGCATCATGCCGGAACAGGTTGCACCGGCCTCCGCACCGGCGGCAATGCCTGCTCAGAATACCCCGCCGGCGGCACCTGCCGGTGATGCAAAATAACACGTCAATTTTATTGACAGCGCTACACCATATCAGTATAAATACAACGCTTGCCGAAGTGGTGGAATTGGTAGACACGCCATCTTGAGGGGGTGGTGGCCAACTGGTCGTGCGAGTTCGAGTCTCGCCTTCGGCACCAACCGATTTAAAAAGCCTCCGGTCATCCGGGGGCTTTTTTTGTCTACTTAGTGCAGGCAAGATACCTGGCATTTTCGCGGATGGTGGCAGCAACTCGATTAATATCTTGTAAATAATTACCTAAATTTGCACAACAGTAAATACATCCATATAAATAAAAACAGCCACTTGGCTTGATTGCCAGGTGGCTGTTTCTTGATGGCGGCCCCGTCGGGATTTGAACCCAAGACCTACCGCTTAGGAGGCGGTTGCTCTATCCAGCTGAGCTACGGGGCCAGGAAAGCGACCAACCCTTAGAAATGCAGCAGGCTGAAGACCTTCCCTTCCGGAAGCTTCTTGCGCCCGCCGAGAAATTCGAGTTCCGCCATGAAAGCGCATTCGACGAGTTCGGCACCGAGATCCTCGACCAGCTTGACAACAGCAGAAACGGTCCCGCCAGTGGCCAGCAGGTCATCGGCAATGATGACCCGATCACCCTTCACGAAAGCATCTTCGTGGATCTCCAGGGTATCGGTGCCGTATTCGAGGTCATAGGTGACCTGGCGAACCTTGTACGGCAGCTTGCCGGGTTTACGAACCAGCGTTACGCCAACGCCGAGTTTGTAAGCCAGCGCTGATCCCAATACGAAACCGCGCGCTTCGACACCGACGATCTTGTCGATCCTCCCGCCGACATAACGATGAGCAATCAGATCGATCATGCGATGGAAATTGCGACCGTCGGAGAGCAGGGTCGTAATATCCTTGAAAACGATCCCCTGTTTGGGAAAATCCGGTATATCGCGGATGATTTTCTTCAACTCTTCCATGAATCAGCTCCGGGGCGATGCTTAAGGATCAAGGTTCTGCGTTCGACGGGTCACGCTCGGCAAGCAGGGCCCGCAGCTTGTCGAGGCTTTTGGCCTCGATCTGCCTGATCCGCTCACGGGTGACGCCGAACTGGCGACCAATGGTATCGAGGGTCTGGGGGTCGCGGTCGTCCAGACCAAAGCGCAGGGCGATGATCTCCTTCTCATTGTCATTGAGGGTCGCCAGAAGTTCGGCAATGATCCGATACTTGTTCAGCCACTCGGCAAGGTCGAGGGGGCTGACGACGCTGGTGTCCTCGATGGTGTCTATCAGGCTGTAATCGTTATTTTCCCCCATGGGATGCTCAATTGAATAGGTTTTCTTGAGCAACACCATGAGCCGACGAACATACGCCGGTTCAACACCCATAGCATCGGCCACTTCCTTGACCTGCGGCTCGCGGTTGAAGACCCGCACCAGCTCCCGGGTGATCTTGATCAGCTTGTTGATGTCATCGGAAACATGCACCGGCAAACGGATCGTCCGGCTCTGGTTGACCAGGGCGCGCTCGATCGACTGGCGGATCCACCAGGTGGCGTAGGTTGAGAAACGGCACTCCTTGCTGAGCTTGAAACGCTCGACGGCCTTGATCAACCCCAGGTTGCCCTCCTCGATCAGGTCGAGAAACGGCAGGCCTCGATTCATGTAGCGTTTGGCGATCTTGACGACCAGGCGCAGGTTCGATTCGATCATGCGGTCACGGGCCACCATATCACCCTGGTCGATGCGCCGGGCCAGTGCCCGTTCTTCTTCAGCCGTCAGCAGGTTGGTCTTCTGAATATCTTTCAGATAGAGCTTGATCGCATCCATCGAAAAATCTTCATAGTCCTCGGCCGTATCCTTGTCATCTTCCTCGCGTTCAACCTCGGCGAGGCTCTCGCTGTCCGGCTCTTCTTCTTCGTCCGCCAGTGCGACTTTCTGGATGTCGTCCTCTATTTCAACTTTTTCGTTGTCCTGCAAGGCATCATTCATAACAGGTTTTTACCCTCTGAAGAGTTTGCGGTTCTCACGAGTCCGAGATATGGAGACGAATCACGGACGGACAAGAGTCTAAGGGAGCAACTTCCCTATGGCAAGTATAAAATCGGGTTCACGGCAGACTTGCCCCTGCGAATTTCAAAATGAAGCCGGGCACTTTGACCGCTTGGCGGTAAGCCGCTCAGGGCGATCTTGTCACCCTGGCCGACGTAATCGTCCATCTTGACCAGATTCTCCTGGTTGTAACCGTACACGCTGAAGAAACTGTCGGAATGTTCCAGGATGACGAGGTTGCCATACCCAGGTATCGCATTGCCACTGTAGATGACTTTGCCTGAAGCTGCAGCCAGCACCGCAGAGCCTTTCGGCACGCCTATTTCAATTCCTTTATAAACCTTCTGACCCTGCTTGCCGAACTTGGATAGCAGCTTCCCCCTGGCCGGCCAGATGAAAAGCCCCTTTTCCGGCCCGGTGCCAACAGCTGCTGGTGCTGGCGAGGCGACCGTCGGCTGCTTGGCGGCTGGCGCCGGCTTGCGCTGCGCAACCGGAGGAGCGGGGCTCGGGCGGACCGGTGCGCTCACCGCGGGGCTGGATGTCGCAGGCACTCTAAGCGTATGTGTGGCTCCAGGGATGAAAAGTCGCTGGCTGGCTTTGAGCTGCGTAGGGTCCCGGATGCCGTTGATGCGGGCCAGCCTGTCCTCTTCGATTCCGTAGGTTTTGGCAATGCGGTAGAGCGTCTGTCCAGGCTGCACCGTATGATAAATCCCCGTAGACGCACACCCCGCCATCAGCAGCAGGCTGCAGAACAGGACGAGCAGATTCATGATCGGGACACAACGCAGCATCAACTTGAGATAGCCTGGTCAGGGGTTAAATCTCGCCGCGCGAATCTCGCTCGGCGCCACTTGAAACCTTAGTGTCCTACATCAGAAAACATATTTCAACAGTAGGAAGCCGCCGATCAGCAACGCCAGGAACAAGATACTGAGGAGATTGAAGTACCGGTCGATAAAATCACGGATACCGGGGCCATATCGATGCAGCAGCCAGGCGACCAGAAAAAAGCGCAGGCTGCGGCTGGTCACGGAAGCAATCAGGAAGATTGCCAGGTTGATCTGGAACACCCCTGAGCCGATAGTAATCACCTTGTAGGGTATCGGCGTAAAACCGGCGGTAAAAACGACCCAGAAGCCGTATGCGGAGAAGAGCTCCTGAACGTGATGGAAAAGCTCCGGCGTGAAGCCGGGGATGTAAGTGAAGAAGAAACTGTTGACCAGTGGCCAGGCGCCCCAACCGATGGCATAACCGAGCAGCCCGCCCAGTACCGAACCGATCGATGCGAGCAGTGCATAACGCCACGCCCTGGACGGCAAAGCTATGCACAGGGTGATCAGCAGAACGTCAGGGGGCACCGGGAAGACAGAGGACTCCACCAGGGCGAGCAAGAAAAGAGCCGGGGCACCATACGGGGTCTCGGCCCAATGCAGAACCCAGTCATACATCCTACGTATCAAGCGCATCACTCAGCTCTATTCTTCCTGCCAGGCGCAGCTGCCGACCAAAGGGACAAAACGGCACCCCAAAATACGTTCATCTTCATACTCCCGCGCTCCGGTTCGGGTAATGCGCATCAGAACCTGGCTGGTTCGGTCGCCAACCGGGATGACCAGGCGGCCGCCGACGGCCAGCTGGTCGAGATAGTCCTGGGGGACTTCCGGGGCGCCGGCCGTGACCATGATGGCATCGAACGGCGCCATCTCCTGCCAGCCGCGGGTGCCATCGGCTACGCGAATATTGACTTTGCTGAAACCGCATTCATCGAGGACCTTGCGAGCTCGCCGCGCCAGAGATGGTATGCGTTCCAGAGAGAATACCCGGTCGGCGAGCAGCGCCAGAACGGCCGCCTGGTACCCTGAACCGGTACCTATTTCCAGAACCGTTTCGGAGCCGCTCAGAGCAAGCGACTGGCTCATCACCGCCACCATGTACGGCTGGGAGATCGTCTGCCTCTCTCCGATCGGCAGCGGTGCGTCCTGATAAGCCTGGCTTTGCAGGGCTTCTTCGACGAACTTGTGGCGCGGCACCTTGAGCATGGCGTCAATGACGCGCTGATCGGTGATTCCCCGGGCGATGACCTGCCCCTCGACCATTCGCCTGCGGGCAATTGAAAAATCCCTCACGTCGCCGGACCCTCTTCGTCTGCAGGCAAAGACATCTCTTCCATGTGCCACTGGCGCAGACGATCCATCGCCGCATAATTGGTCAGATCCATGTGCAGAGGGGTAACCGAGACGTAACCGTTATGCACGGCATGAAAATCGGTCCCATCGAGGTTCTGGAAGCCGAGGTCACCAGCACCAATCCAATAGTAGGATCGACCCCTCGGATCGCGGTTCTGTATCACGGATTCCTCGTAAACCCGCTTGCCCTGGCGGGTCAAGCGAATACCGAGAGGCGCGATATTCGGGACATTGACGTTGATGAAGGTATCCGCAGGCAGGCCATGTTCTACCACGGTTGCCGCGAGCTGGGCAGCCACACTGGCGGCATGAGCAAAATCACCATATTTGTAATGCGGCCCCACCAGAGAGACGGCCATGGCCGGTACCCCCATCAGGGTTGCCTCCATGGCCGCAGCGACCGTACCGGAGTAGGTCAGATCGTCACCCATGTTACCGCCCTTGTTGATGCCGGAAATGACCAGCGAAGGTTTTTCCTTCAAAAGACCGTGGATTCCGAGGCTGACGGCATCAGTAGGCGTTCCGCTGACCGCCCAGCGGCCAGGAGCGATCTCTTCGGCACGCAACGGCACGTGCAAAGTCAGGGCATGGCCGACGGCACTCCGTTCGCGGTCGGGAGCAACGACGACCACCCGGCCAAAAGATTGCAGTTGATCGGCAAGCGCCTGCAAGCCTGCGGAATGGATGCCATCATCATTGGTAATTAGGATCAGCACAGGGACTATTTCAGCACGGAACGTGAAAGAGGTTGATTCGACTCAAGGCTTGGTTTCCAGACTCTTCTTGAGACGCAGGATATCCTGACGAAGCTCCTTGAGTATTTTTGGATCGTAGGAGGCCGCAAGTGGCAACGCCAGCTGGTCAGCAGCATTCGGCGCAGGGCTTTTGGCTGCGACCCCTGCAGCTACTTTGGCGGGAGCCTTCGCTGGCTTCTCGCGCAGTTTCTTGCGAGCCCCGGCAATGGTGAAACCCTGATTGTAGAGGAGATCTTTCAGGTGCAGGATCAGTTCAACATCCTGTTTACGATAGAGTCGCTGGTTGCTGCGGCTTTTGTTCGGGCGAATGGCGCTGAACTCCGTTTCCCAGTAACGGAGAACATGTGTTTTGATGCCGGTGAATTTGGCAACTTCACCGATTTTGTAATAGAGTTTGTCGGGAATCTGAAAGTCCATGCGCCGATACCCTGAAGTTGGCGGAGCGGACCTGTTTTAGTCCTCCGACC
>JAHEEU010000216.1 GCA_024640545.1 Geobacteraceae bacterium | reverse complement strand
CCGGTGTTGGAGTAAACCTCGGTGTCGAGGACCAGCACGTTGACGTTGGCGCCGGTGGCGAGCACGTGGTCGAGGCCGCCGTAGCCGATGTCGTAGGCCCAGCCGTCGCCGCCATGAATCCAGACCGACTTGTTGACCAGGTAATCGGCGTCGGCGAGCAGTTGCGGGGCGGTCTCATGGGTGCACTTGGCGAGGATCGCCTTGAGCTGCTTGATCCGGCCGCGCTGCTCTTCGATCAGGGCCTGCGAGGACTGGTCGGCGTCGAAGATCGCCTGCTTGAGCGGGCCGCTCCCCTTGCATGCGGCGCAGCCACAGGCCATGTTCTTGACCAGCAGCTCACGGGCATACTCGTTGGTTTTGTCGATAGCGAGGCGGAAGCCGTAACCGAACTCGGCGTTGTCCTCGAACAGGGAGTTGCTCCATGCCGGGCCGAGGCCGTCCTTGCGCTTGGCCCAGGGGGTGGTCGGCAGGTTGCCGCCGTAGATCGAGGAACAGCCGGTGGCGTTGGCCACCAGCATCCGGTCGCCGAACAGCTGGGAACAGAGCTTGACGAACGGGGTCTCGCCGCAACCGGCGCAGGCGCCCGAGAATTCGAACATCGGCGGCAGCAGCTGGCTGCCCTTGAGGGTGGCGCTGTTGATCAGGGCCGGGTCGGTGTCGGACAGCTTGAGGAAGAAATCCCAGTTCTTGGATTCCGTCTCACGCAGCGGCGGCTGCGGCCGCATGTTGATCGCCTTGTGGCTCTCGTCCTGCTTGCTGGTTACCGGGCAGTTGTAGACGCAGGCTCCGCAGCCGGTGCAGTCTTCGACCGCGACCTGCAGGGTGAACTTCTTGCCGTCCATCTCCTTGCCGCGGGCCTTGCACGACTTGAAGGTCTCAGGCGCACCTGCAAGTTCCTTCTCGTCGTAGATCTTCATACGAATGGTGGCGTGCGGGCAGACGAACGAACAGATGCCGCACTGGATGCAGAGCTTCTCGTCCCACACCGGGGTTTCGATGGCGATGTTGCGCTTCTCGTACATTGCCGTGGCAGTCGGGAAGGTGCCGTCGACCGGCATGGCCGAGATCGGCAGGTGCTCGCCGAGGCCGTCGATGATCGGGCCGAGAGTTGCCTGCACCTCTCCGGGGGTCCCGGTCCACTGGCCGATGGTCATCTTGATGCTGCTGTCGGCCGAGGCCGGCACGGTGACTTCCTGGATGTTCTCCAGGGCCGCGTCGACCGCCTGGTTATTCATATTGACGACCTTGTCGCCGGCCTTGCTGTAGGAATAGACGATGGCGGACTTGATTTCACGGACCGCCTGGTCGGTCGGGATGATGTTGGAGATCTTGAAAAACGCCGTCTGCATGATGACGTTGATACGGGGTCCGAGACCGAGCTCGTTGCCGAGGCGCACGCCATCGATGACGAAGAACTTGAGCTGCTTGTCGATGATGGTCTGCTGAACCTTCTTCGGCAGCTGCCCCCAGACCTGATCCTTGTCATACGGACTGTTGAGCAGGAAGGTTGCGCCCTGCTTGGCGTTCTTGAGCATGTCGTACTTCTCGAGGAAGGAGAAGTTGTGGCAGGCGACGAAGTCGGCGGTGGTAATCAGGTACGGCGCGCGGATTTCATGCTTGCCGAAGCGCAGGTGCGACGTAGTCATGCTGCCGGCCTTCTTCGAGTCATAGACGAAGTAGGCCTGAACTTCGTTGGCGGTGGTGTCGCCGATGATCTTGATCGAGTTCTTGTTGGCGCCGACGGTGCCGTCGGAGCCGAGGCCGTAGAACATCGCCGAGTAGCCTTCGAAGGGGACCCGGTAGTTCGGGTCGTAATCGAGGCTGCGACCGGTGACGTCGTCCTTGATGCCGACCACGCAGTGGTTCATCGGCTTGTCCTTGGACAGGTTGTCGAGGACGGCCTTGGCCATGCCGGGGCTGAATTCATAGGAGCCGAGGCCGTAGCGGGCGCCGACGATCGCCGGGTAGCCGGGGAAGGAGATCAGGCCGTCGGCCATGGCCTCGCCGAAGGCGGTGCGCACGTTGTGGTAGAGCGGCTCGCCGAGGGCGCCGGGCTCCTTGGTGCGGTCGAGCACGGCGATCTTCCTGACCGTCTTCGGCAGCACCTTGGCAAAGGCGGCGACATCGAAGGGGAGGAAGAAGCGCACCTTGATCAGGCCGACTTTTTCTCCCTGGGCGACCAGGTGCTCGACCAGTTCGTGCATGGTGTCGCAGCCCGACCCCATCATCACCACGACGCGCTCGGCATTGGGGGCGCCGACGTAATCGAACAGGTGGTACTGGCGGCCGGTCTGCTTGGCGAACTTGTCGAACTGTTCCTGCAGGATGGCCGGGATCTTGTCGTAGTAGCTGTTGACCGTTTCACGGCCCTGGAAGTAGACGTCCGGGTTCTGGGCGGTGCCGCGCAGTACCGGATGGTCGGGCGAAAGGCTGCGGGCGCGGTGGGCGCGGACCAGTTCGTCACTGATCATGAAGCGCATGTCGTTTTCGGAGAGCTCGTGGACCTTCTGCACTTCGTGCGAGGTGCGGAAACCGTCAAAGTAGTGCAGGAAAGGGATGCGCGATTCGAGGGTTGCGGCCTGGGCGACCAGCGAGAAATCCATGACTTCCTGGACGTTGTTGGAGCAGAGGAATGCCCAGCCGGTGGAGCGGCAGGCCATGACGTCGGAATGATCGCCGAAGATCGAGAGGGCCTGGGCGGCGATGGCACGGGCCGAAACGTGGAAAACCGTCGGGGTCAGTTCCCCGGCGATTTTGAACATGTTCGGGATCATCAGCAGCAATCCTTGGGAGGCGGTGAAGGTCGTGGTCAGGGCGCCTGCCTGAAGAGCCCCGTGTACGGCACCGGCCGCGCCGCCTTCCGACTGCATTTCGACCACTTTGGGAATCGTTCCCCAGATATTCTTGCCGCCGGCGGCGCTCTTGGCATCGGAGATTTCGCCCATCACCGAAGAGGGCGTAATCGGGTAGATGGCGATTACCTCGTTGGTCGCATGAGCTACATGCGCTGCGGCGGTGTTGCCGTCAATACAGACCATTTTCTTGGACATCAGACTTCCTCCTTGACTGGAATGTTGTATCGGTAAAGCGGTTCTACACGATTTGTAGAATAAAGCTTCTGCGACTAATCAGTTCCGCTCCAGCTGAGCTCTGAATGCTGGAGACCCG
Source organism: Geobacteraceae bacterium (assembly GCA_024640545.1). Classification (GTDB taxonomy): domain Bacteria; phylum Desulfobacterota; class Desulfuromonadia; order Desulfuromonadales; family BM103; genus JAHEDT01. The sequence goes on along the minus strand of JAHEEU010000216.1, from coordinate 1,070 downwards.
ACCCATCTAAAATCTGCAATGTAGCGATACGACTGATGTTTCTAAAGATTCAAAATATCCGTTGACGCCGGCTCAGATATCTCGCCGCCCTTCGACGGCCCGGTTCACAGTCGCTTCGTCAACGTACTCGAGTTCACTGCCCATCGGGATGCCGTAAGCCAGGCGCGTGACCCTGATCCCGAAGGGCTGTATCAGCTTGGCCAGGTACAGGGCGGTGGCGTCGCCCTCGACAGTAAAATTGGTTGCTATGAGGATCTCCTGAAAGGCGCCTTGTTCGAGGCGCGTGATCAGGGGCGTGATCTTGAGGTCTTCCGGGCCAATGCCGTCCAGGGGTGACAGTGCACCGTGCAGCACGTGGTAGAGCCCCTTGAAAGAACGACTGCGCTCTATGGCCAGGAGCGCCTGGGGCTCCTCAACGATACAAAGCAGGGTCTCGTCCCTCGCCGGGTCGCTGCAGAGGACGCAAGGATCCTGTTCCGTAATGTGGAAACAGACGGAGCAGAACCGGGTATTGCGTTGCAAGTCGAGAATCGCTCCCGCCAGGGCTTCGGCCTGGGCCTCGGGTTGACGGAGCAAGAAAAAGGCCAGCCGGGTTGCCGTCTTGTTGCCGACACCGGGAAACTTGGCTAATTCTGCGACCAGACGAGCGAAAGACGGTATGGAGTCTAGCATAATTTTTTACAGTAATTCAACAGTTTATGCGACTTCAAGGTTATATTGAGGGGCCGAAATATTTTTCCTGCCGCAGAAAAAGGGGCCCGGAGCTTTTTTATTTATAATAAAAAAATTTATCTTAGCTTAAAATTTCTGGGGTTTGCAAGTAATTTAATCTGGCCCGGATGGTGCCCTTCACCGTAAGACGTTATGTGAAATGGCCAATTTCCCGTCAATTGTGGCGACTATTCGCCGCATCGTCCCTGCTAACAGAGGCCGGGAATACTCATGCCGCCGGTGAGTTTGCTCATCTCTTCGCTGGCCATCTGCTGACTCTGCTTGAGCGCCTCGTTGACCGCCGCGGTCACCAGGTCCTGGAGCATTTCCACATCTTCTGGATCAACAGCCGCCGGATC
>JAHEEU010000057.1 GCA_024640545.1 Geobacteraceae bacterium | reverse complement strand
CATTTCATGAACGTGGCGCGCGGCCTGACCCCGCCGCGCGGCGAGTGCTACCGCGGCATCGAGTCGAGCAAGGGGGAGTGTGGCTACTACGTGGTCAGTGATGGCGGGAATACCCCGTATCGGTTGCGCATCCGCACGCCGAGCTTTGCCCACGTCCAGGTCTTGCCGAGAATGACCACGGGGTGGATGATCTCGGACCTGATCATGGTGCTGGGTGCGATCGACATCATCCTGGCGGATCTGGACAGGTAAAACCCTTAAGGAGGCGCGTGGCGCGTGGTGCGTGGCGCGGAAATTCGTAAAAGGCCATGACAGAGCTTCTTCCACAGGAACAGATCGACAGCTTCAAGGCCAGGGCGGCGGCGATCGCTCATCCCCATGAGCTGATCGTCGATTTGCTGCGGGCGATCCAGGCGCACTACGGCTGGGTGCCCGACGACGGCGTGCTGTTGACGGCTGCGACCCTGGGCGTCCTGCCGATCGAAGTGGAAGAGGTGGCCACCTTCTACGACAAGATTTTCCGGCGTACGGTGGGCCGCCGGGTGATCCACGTCTGCGACTCGATTTGCTGCTGGTCGATCGGCGCCGAGATGATCCTCGCGCACCTGCAGCAGAGCCTCGGCATCGGCCTGGGCGAGACCACCGCCGATGGGGCCTTCACCCTGCTGCCGACCTGTTGCCTCGGTGCCTGTGGCGATGCTCCGGCGATGATGATCGGCCTGACCACGCACGGTCGCCTGACCCCGGAGAAGATCGACGAAACCCTGCAGAGGGAGCGTGCCGCGATCGCGGCCGAAGTTGCCAAGTGAACGCCTACCCACAGATTCTCTTCAAAAACCGTCGGCCGGGAGAGACGGTCCTGCTCGCCGAGTACGAGAAGAGTGGCGGCTACCAGGGACTGCGTGCTGCCTTGCAGATGACGCCGAGGGAAGTCTGTGAGCTGGTCAAGGGTTCCGGTCTGCGCGGGCGCGGCGGGGCCGGGTTCCCGACCGGCATCAAGTGGTCGTTCTTCCCGGCCGAACAGCCGGGAGACAAGTACCTGGTCTGCAACGGCGATGAGATGGAGCCTGGTACCTACAAGGACCGTCAGCTGCTGCTCGCCGACCCGCACCAGCTGGTTGAGGGAATGGCGATCGCGGCTTATGCCCTGCAGACCGGGATCGGCTATATCTTCCTGCGCTATGCCTACGAAGACTGCTCGCAGCGGGTCGAACGGGCCATCGAAGAAGCGCTCGCCGCCGGTTACCTGGGGAAGAACATCCTCGGCTCCGGTTTCGATGTCGAACTGCATGTGCATCGTAGCGCCGGGCGCTACATCCTCGGCGAAGAGACCTCGCTGCTCAACGGCCTCGAAGGGCGCCGGCCCAACCCGCGCTCCAAGCCGCCGTTCCCGGCCCAGCGCGGCCTGTTCGGCCGGCCGACCAACGTCAACAACGTCGAGACCCTGGCCACCGTGCCGCACATCCTGACCAACGGCCAGCTCTGGTTCCACGAATTGGCGTTGAACCCGGAAAGCGCGGGGACCAAGCTGTTCGGGCTGTCCGGGCACCTCAACCGGACCGAGTGCTTCGAGCTGCCGCTCGGCATCACTTTGCGTGAGGTGGTTGAGGATTTCGGCGGCGGCGTGCGCGGTGGGAAAAAGTTCAAGGCCTGCCTCCCCGGCGGAGCCTCGACGCCTTATCTGACCGCCGAGCATATGGACCTGATGATGGATTTCGCCCCGCTCGAAGAGGTCAAGAGCCGGCTCGGCACGGCCGGCGTCACGGTGTTCGATGAAAACACCTGCATGCTGGCGGTGACGCGCAACCTCAACCAGTTCTTCGCCCGCGAGAGCTGCGGTTGGTGCACGCCGTGCCGCGACGGGCTGGCGACCATCTCCTGGCTGCTCGACCGGCTCGAATTCGGCCAGGGTACCGAAGCCGACCTGGCCATGCTCAAGGATCAGGTCCGCAACATCAAGGGCCGCTCCTTCTGTGCCCTGGCCGAAGGCGCCATGGGCCCGGTAGAGGCCCTGCTGCGACTGTTCGAAGACGAGATTATTGATCACATTAAGCGGGGCGGCTGCCCTTTCTCTAAACGAAGCGGCTAACGATATTTCACTATGCCGAAACTGACCATCGACAACCTGGAAGTGACCGTACCCGAGGGGACCAATGTCCTCGAGGCTGCGTGTGCCCTCGATATCGCTATCCCGCACTTCTGCTACCACGAAGCGCTGGGCGCGGTCGGTTCCTGCCGGCTGTGCGCCATGATGTTCACCGACGGTCCGGTCAAGGGCCTGCAGATGGCCTGCATGGTCAAGGCCCAGGACGGCATGGTGGTTTCATCGACCCACCCGGACGCCATGGAGTTGCGTGAGCACGTCATCGAATGGGCGATGACCAACCACCCTCACGATTGCCCGGTCTGCGACGAAGGCGGCGAGTGCCAGCTGCAGGAGATGACGGTGGCCGGTGGGCACAGCAAGCGCCGTTTCCGTGGCAAGAAGGCCACCTTCACCAACCAGGACCTCGGCCCGTTCATACAGCAAGAGATGAACCGCTGCATCACCTGTTACCGCTGTGTGCGGACCTACCGCGACTACTGCGGTGGTACCGACTACGGCGTGCTCGGTTCGCGCAACCGGATTTTTTACGGGCGCTTCCAGGAAGGCAAGCTGGAAAGTCCCTTCTCCGGAAACATCATCGACGCCTGCCCGACCGGGGTGCTGACCAGTAAGCCGTTCCGCTTCAAGACGCGGCTCTGGGACCTGCAGGAAGCGCCGTCGATCTGCCCGCACTGCAGCCTCGGCTGCGCCATTGTTCCCGGCGGGCGCTACCGCGAAGTGCAACGGGTCAGGGCTGGAATCAATCGCGAAACCAACGGGTTCTTCATCTGCGACCGCGGCCGGTTCGGTTATGACCACGTCAATCATCCTGAACGCCCCCGCCAGCCGCGCATCGGCGGCCAGCCGGTCGCCCTGGAGACGGCTCTGGACGCGGTAAGGGATCGGATTGCCGTGCTGGTCGAGGCGCACGGTCCGAACAGCATCGCCTTCCTCGGCTCCTCGCGGGCCAGCCTGGAAGCCAATGCCCTGCTGCGCGACTGGGCCAGCGCCTACGGTTCAGAGCAACTGGCTTACGAAGCGCACCAGGGACGCGATTACGCCGCCCGGACGCTGGCCGCCCGGGTCGGCGGGCACGCCTGCAGCCTTGGCGACCTGCGCCAGAGCGACCTGATCATCCTGTTCGGCGCCGACCCTCTGGCGGAAGGGCCAATGCTGGCCGTTGCTATCCGCCAGGCGGTGCGCGGTGGCGCCAAGGTCGTGACCATTGATCCACGGCCGGTCGAGCTGCCTTGCACTACGCTGCATATCCCGCTGCCGGCGAGCCGGTTGCCGGAGCTGCTCGCTGCGCTCGGCAGCGGGGACCTGAGTGCTTTTGATGCCCAGGAGCGCGCAACCTTCGCGCCTCTGCTTGACCAGATCAAGGCCGCCCGACGCCCTGCCATGGTCGGTGGTGCCGATCTGCTTGGCGGCCAGGGCATAGCGGCCCTCTGCTCGGCGGCCGCAGACTTGTCCACAGCGTCACGCGCCGTCGGCGTGATGGCTCTGCTCGGTGGTCCGAACAGCTACGGCGGAGCCTTGCTGGCCGGGGACGGCCCCGGTTTCGACACGCTGCTCGACGCGATTCAGGAGAGGACCGTGCGGGCCCTGGTCTGCCTGGAGAGCGACCCCTTCTGCGAAGCGCTGGATCCCGCACGGGCCCAGGCCGCACTCGGCCACCTGGAATTGCTGGTGTGCATCGACTCCACACCAAGCCTGGCTGCTCAGCGCGCCGATATTTTCCTGCCATCGCGCGCCAATGCCGAGATGTCCGGCAGCTATATCAACAACGAAGGGCGGCTCCAGGAGTTCCTGCCAGTCATCGACCCGGGCCTGCCGATCAAGGTGACCGGGGCCGGAGACCATCCGCCACGCGAATTTTTCCAGACGACGCCAGGCTCCGCTCCCGCAGCGGACTGGTGGCTGCTGGCGAAACTGCTCGAGCGCGCCACGATCCTTGCCGAACTCCGCAAGACGATGGCGAAGTATGACGAGAGGTTCTCCATGTTGTCGTTCCTCGCCGCCGGGACCACCGGTTTGCGCCTGCCTGTCAAGGTGGCCTTGCCACCGGTGGCAGACCGGGGCTTGCCCCACGCCGACGGCTCTGACAACCAGACGCTGCTGGCGACGACCGGGCCGCTGGGCTCGCACTGGCTGGCGCACCTGTCAGCACCCTTGGCGGCCACTGAGCCGCAGCCGTATGTCTGCCTGCATCCTGACTTTGCCGCCGCTCTCGGCCTGGCCTCCGGCGACCGCGCGCGCCTGACCACCCGCTTCGGGCATTGCCACGTCGAGGTCCGCCTCTCCGCACAGATGGTCAGCGGCCTGGTGCTGGCTCCGCAGCTCTGGGATACCGCCCTCGAAGGGCTGGCGCCGGGAAGCCTGCACGACTGCCGGCTGGAAAAGGAGGCCAGGGCATGAACGATCTGCTGATCAGCCTGGTGCTCATCCTGGTCAAGCTCGGCCTGATCCTGGGCGTGGTCCTGACCATGGCGGCCTACCTGGTCCTCGCCGAGCGCAAGATCCTCGGGCGCATGCAGCTGCGCTACGGGCCGAACCGGATCGGCCCCGGCGGTATGATGCAGCCCCTGTGCGACGTGATCAAGCTCCTCACCAAGGAGGACTTCGTTCCCGACCGGGCCGACAAATGGATCTTCCTCTTTGCCCCCGGGCTGACCGCCCTGGCCGCCCTGCTCAGCTTTGCCGTGGTGCCCTTCTCGCCGCCCGTGACCCTGTTCGGTCGGGAGATCCCGATGGTGGTCTGCGATCTGAACATCGGCCTGCTCTACATCTTCGGCCTCTCTTCGCTGGCGGTCTACGGTGTGGTGCTCGGTGGCTGGGCCTCAAACTCCAAGTACTCCTTGCTCGGCGCCCTGCGTGGCCTGGCCCAGCTGGTGTCTTACGAACTCGCCCTCGGCCTGGCGCTGGTCCCGGTGGTGATGAGCGCCAAATCCTTCTCGCTCAACGCGATCGTCATGGCTCAGGCCGACTGGCCGAACCTGCTGCGCCATCCGCTGGCCTTCATCATCTTCATGATCAGCATCACCGCCGAGTCGAAGCGCACCCCCTTCGACATGCCGGAGGCGGAGAACGAGATCGTGGCCGGCTACCACACCGAGTATTCGGGGATGCGCTTCGGCTTGTTTTTCGTCGGCGAATACATCAATCTGGTCGTCATCGGCGCCATGACCACGGTGTTTTTTCTCGGGGGCTGGCATGGGCCGTTCCTGCCGCCGGTGGTCTGGTTCATTCTCAAGGTGCTGTTCGTGGCGTTTCTGTTTATCTGGGCGCGCGGCAGCATGCCGCGCCCGCGTTATGATCAGCTCATGCACTTCGGTTGGAAGGTGCTGATTCCGCTGGCGCTGTTGAACGTGGTGTTGAGCGGGGCCATCAGCTTGGCGGTGAATTCGTGAAAGGAATACAGAATGGAGAAGACAGAATACAGAATGTGATAAAGATTTCTGTCTCCTGTCTTCCGTCTCCTGAATGCTGGTTTTGTTATGAATCTCTGGCGTGACATAAAGGGCACTCTGCAGCCATTCTGGGTCACCCTCGGCTACCTGTTCAAGAAGCCGGTGACGATCCAGTACCCGGAGGAGAAGCGTACGCCGCCGCCCCGCTACCGGGCGCGGATTGTGCTGACGTGCAACCCCGACGGCAGCGAGCGCTGCGTCGCCTGCCAGCTGTGCAGCGCCGCCTGCCCGGTCAACTGCATCTCGATGCAGGCCGCCGAGGCTGCAGACGGCCGGCGCTACGCGGCCTGGTTCCGCATCAACTTCTCGCGCTGCATCTTCTGTGGCCTCTGTACCGAGGCCTGCCCGACCATGGCGATCCAGACCACACCGGATTACGAGATCTGCAACCGCGATGTGCTCAAGCTGGTCCACGAAAAAGAGGACCTGCTGATTGATGGCTGCGGCAAGGATACGGAATACAACTTCTATGAGCATTCTGGGATCGGCGTGGTCAACGAGCGCGGCGGCAACGAGGATGAGTACGGGCCGGTCGACCCGAAATCCCTGCTGCCTTAGGTCCAGGAGACAGAATACAGGATACAGAGTAACACCTTGTGACTGCTGATTGCTTGATACGGGATTCTGGTTTTTTCTTATGACAACGGTACTGTTCTACATACTCGGCTTCATTCTGCTCGCGGCGACGCTGATGTGCATCACGCGGCGCAACCCGGTGCATGCGGTGATTTACCTGGTGGCGGGCTTCTTTGCCCTGGCGCTGATGTTCTACCTGCTCGGTGCGCCGCTGGTGGCCGCCTGGGAGGTGATCGTCTATGCCGGGGCGATCATGGTGCTCTTCCTTTTTATCATCATGATGCTCGGCCTGGCGCCCCAGGAGGTCCCCGAGGGCCCGGGCTGGCAGCGCTGGTTGCCGCTGGTTCTGCTGTCGGCCAGCCTGATGGCCTGTTCCCTCCTGATCATTCTCCAGGATCCGGCTGCAGGGCAGGAGATCCCTGATTTCTACCTGGCGCCGCAGGCGCTCGGCGAGGCGCTGTTCAGCCGCTATGCCATGGCGGTGGAGATGGTCTCTTTCCAGCTGCTCTTTGCCACTATCGGGGCCTTCCTGCTCGGGCGGCCCCTGCCGAAGGGGGAGGATCAATGACGATTCCCTTCGGTCATGCTCTGGCTTTTGCCGCGGCGCTCTTCGTCCTCGGCCTGAGCTGCGTGCTGCTGAGGCGCCAGATCATGATGATCCTAATCGGTGTCGAGATCATGCTCAATGCGGCATCGCTGGTCTTTGTGGCGGCCTCGGCCTACTGGCGCCAGGTGGACGGGCAGATCTTCGTCATGCTCCTCATGGCGATCACGGCGGCCGAAGTCGCCGTGGCCCTGGCCATGGTCGTTTATCTGTGGCGGCGTAAGCGAACGCTGGTCGCCGATGAATTCAACGGGATGCGCGGATGAACCACAGCCTGCTCTTCCTCATACCCCTGCTGCCGCTCTTCTGTGCAGTGATCAACCTGCTCTTCGGCATGCGCCTGCCGCGCCTGTTTGCCGAGGTCATGGCCGTCACCGGCGTGGCCGGCGCCTTTGTCCTGACCCTGATCTTCTGGGGGCATGCCGAAGGCGAAGGCACCCGGGCCGTGCTCTTCACCTGGCTCAACAGCGGCACCCTGGATGTCTCCTTCGCGCTCAACTTCGACCGTCTGGCGGCGCCGATGACGCTGATGGTGACCGGGGTCGCGACGCTGATTCATCTCTACGCCGTCGGCTACATGCATGAAGACGACGACTACGGCCGCTTCTTCGCCCTGCTCAACCTGTTCGTCTTCGCCATGCTGGTCATCGTCCTCGCCGACAATCTGCTGGTGCTCTTCCTCGGCTGGGAGGGGGTCGGGCTTTGTTCCTACGGCCTGATCGGTTTCTGGTACCGCAAGCTGGAGAACGCCAAGGCCGGCACCAAGGCTTTCCTGGTCACCCGGGTCGGGGATGTGTTCCTCGGCATTGCCCTGCTCTGGCTCTTCGCCCTGACCGGCACCTTGTCGATCGACGCGATCAACGATCAGGCCGCCGCAATCCCGTCCGGGGTCGTTATCGCCCTGAGCCTGCTGCTGCTGCTCGGGGCTTGCGGCAAGTCGGCCCAGGTGCCGTTGATGACCTGGTTGGCCGACGCCATGGCCGGCCCGACCCCGGTCTCGGCGCTGATCCATGCCGCGACCATGGTGACCGCCGGGGTCTACCTGCTCTGCCGGTTCTTCCCGCTGGTCTCATTGTCGGCCGTCGCCATGACCGCGATCACCGCGATTGGCGCCTTGACAGCGATCTACGCGGCCACCTGCGCCATGGCCCAGCGTGAAATCAAGCGGGTGCTGGCCTATTCGACCATGAGCCAGGTCGGCTACATGTTCATGGCGGTGGGCGCCGGCACGGTGGCCGGGGCCATGTTCCACCTGCTGACCCACGCCTTTTTCAAGGCGGTGCTCTTCATGGCTGCCGGCTGTGTCATTCACCTGGCCGGCGACGAAAACGACATCTTCAAGATGGGCGGCCTGGCCCGGCGCGGCCCGGTCGAGCTGTTCTGGGTCTTCCTGGCTGGCGCCGTCTGCCTGGCCGGGCTGCCGCTGACCGGCGGCTTCTTCTCCAAGGACGGTATCCTGTTGGCGCTCTTTACCCATCCAGACCCGGTTTACCGGGTGTTCTGGCTGGTTGGTGTGTTAACCGCCCTGCTGACCGCTTTTTACACCTTCCGCCTGGTTTACCTGGTCTTTGCCGGTGACTACCGGGGTGCCGGCCACCCCCATGCCATTCCGCTGCTGATGCGCTGGCCGCTCTGGCCGCTGGCCCTGCTTGGCCTCGCTGGCGGCCTGCTCAATCTGCCGGCATTCGTCGGTGGCGGAGAAAGACTGCACCACTGGTACGGCGCTCTGGCCGGGCGCGAAGTGTCCGCCAGCCACGACGTGGAATGGATGCTGATCGCCCTGGCCGCTGCGATCGCCGCAGCCGGCTGGCTGGCCGCCCATTGGCGTTACCGCAGCTATCGGCCGCCCCTGGAAAACCGGGCCAGCCGCTTCCTGCTGAGCGGCTGGCAGGCCGACGCCCTGGTCGATCGCCTCTTCGTCCGGCCGTTCGCGGCCATGGCGCGGTTCTGTTCCTCCGGCTGTGACCGGACCCTGCTCGACGGTACGCTCGATGGCCTGGCACGGCTGGTCTCCAGCTGGGCGAGCATGCTTGTGCAGCTGACCACCGGCCGCCTGACCACTTATCTGTCGGCCTTTGCCTGGGGTTTCCTGATTGTGCTCGGCTGGTTCCTGATCAAACTGGTCAACGGGGGAGGCCACTGATGACGATGTTAGCCTCTCTCCCGCAGTTCCCCTGGTTGTCCCTGCTGGTGCTGCTGCCACTGGGCGGCGCGCTGCTTTGCCTCTTGCACAGTGGACGTGCCGCTGAGTGTCGTGCTCTGGCCCTGGCGACCTCGTTGGCCGTGTTCGGCGTTGCCCTGTACCTGTTTGTCTGCCACGGCCAGGGGGAGGGCCGCTGGCTGCTCTACGAAGACAGCGCCTGGATCAGCCGCTATGGGATCCGCTACGTGCTGGCGATGGACGGCATCGCCCTGCTGATGGTCCTGCTGACGGCATTCATGCAGCTTGCCGCGATCCTGCTGGCCTGGAAGGTCGAACGCCAGGTCGCCAGCTTTTTCGCCTTGCTGCTCCTGTTGGAAAGCGGCCTGATGGGGATTTTCCTCGCCTACGACCTGGTGTTCTTCTACCTGTTCTGGGAAGTCGCGCTGATTCCGATGTTCTTCCTGATCAGTATCTGGGGGGGCGTCAACCGGCGCCGGGCGGCGCTCAAGTTCTTCCTCTACACCCTGGTCGGAAGCTTCTTCATGCTGGTTGCCATGATCGCGCTCTACCAGATCCATGGCGGCCAGACCGGGGTCTACACCTTCGTCATCGGCGAGCTGTTGCAGACCCGTTTGACCGCGACCCAGGAAGGCTGGCTGTTTGCCGGATTCCTGGCGGCCTTCATCGTCAAGTCGCCGCTGGTCCCCTTCCATACCTGGCTGACCGACGCCCTGACCGAAGCTCCCGCGGCAGGCTCCCTGGATTTGACCGGCCTGCTGCTCAAGACCGGCATCTACGGCCTGATCCGCGTGGCGTTCCCGCTCTTCCCCAATGCCACGGCGAATTTCCTGCCGATCCTCGGCGTGCTGGCGCTGGTCGGGCTCTTTCATGCCGCCTGGAGCGCCTATCACCAGGACGACATCAAGCGCCTGCTGGCCTACTCGTCGATTTCCCACCTCGGGCTGGTGGTGCTCGGCCTGGCCGCCTGGCAATTGACCGCCTGGGAGGGGAGCATCCTGCTGATGGTGACGCACGGCATTACCACCGGCGCCCTTTTCATCCTGGTGGCCCTGATCCGCGAGCGCACTGCTACGCGCAGCATGCAGGAACTCGGCGGGCTCTGGGGGCAGGTGCCTTGCCTGGCCTTTTTCTTCCTGCTCTTTTCCCTGGCGTCACTGGGCCTGCCCGGCCTGGCCAACTTCGCCGGCGAGATTCTCGTTCTGCTCGGTACCTTCCAGGACCACCCGGTCTGGGCGGTGGTGGCCCTGCTCGGCGTGGTGTTTGCTGCGGCCTACATGCTGCGTCTCATCCAGGGGGTGATCTGGGGGCCGGCCGCCAAGGAGCGGTCCCTGCCCGACCTGACGCCGCGCGAATGGCTGATGCTGTTGCCGATGGCGTTGCTGGTGGTCTGGCTCGGCCTTTACCCGGAGCCTTTCCTGGCGCCCTTGCACGGTACCGTTGCTACCCTGCTGGCGGGAGGTCTGCCATGAGCCTGCTTGACCTGCTCGCCCTGCTGCCGATCCTGATTCTTGCCTTTGGCGGGACGGCTATCCTCATGGCCGGAGCCTGGTACCGTGAGCCGCGACCGCTGCTGGCCGGCGGTGTCGCAACCGCGCTGATCGCTGCGGTTGCGGCCGGGATGGTGCAGCCACCGACCGCGGAGATTGCCGGCCTGTTCAGCGCCGGCGGCTATGCCCGCTTCTTCACTATCCTCTGGGCTTTGCTGGCCGCGGCCGGGTTGATGGTTGCCGCCCGCTATATCATGGAAAAGGGGCTTGGCGCCGGGGAATATGTCTCGCTGGTTCTCTACGCCGCGGCAGGCATGGCACTGCTCTCTTCGGCGATCCACCTGCTTGGCTTCTTCCTGGCCCTGGAAACCTTTACCCTGGCATTTTACATCCTGATCGCAAGCAACCGTCGCTGCGCGCTGGCCGCTGAGGCCGGCCTCAAATACCTGCTGATGGGTGCGGTAGCGACCGGGTTCATGGCTTTCGGGATTGCCCTGATTTATGCCGTATCCGGGACCCTGGCGCTGCCTGACGCCGCCCGGCTTACGACGACGGCCGGTGAGCTGCTGCCCTGGGGGCTGCTTGGCTGGGGAATGGTGCTGATTGCGGTGGGGTTCAAGATCTCCCTGGCGCCTTTCCATCTCTGGACTCCTGACGTCTACCAGGGGGCTCCGGCACCGGTCGGCGGTCTGCTCGCCACCGGCTCCAAGGGTGCGGTGGTCGCGGCCCTGGTCGGTCTGCTGGCGATGTCCGGGCCGGTCTGGCACGACCTGACGGATCTGCTCTGGCTGCTGGCGGCCCTGACCATGCTGGCGGGCTCCCTTGGAGCCCTCGGCCAGAAAAACCTCAAGCGACTGCTCGCCTATTCATCGGTGACGCACATGGGCACCTTGCTGGTCGGCCTGCTCTGCCAGAGTTCCGAAGGACTGGCCGCAACGACCTTCTACGTGGTGGTTTACGTCCTCACCAGCCTGGGCGCCTTTGCCGTGATCGCCTCCCTCGCCGACGAGCGCGGTGAGCCGATGGCGTTCGATGAATGGCGCGGTCTCGGCCACCGGCACCCGGTCCGCTGCGCCGTGCTTGTCCTGGTCCTGCTGTCTCTGGCCGGCCTGCCCGGCACCGCAGGGTTCATGGCCAAGTTTGCAGTCTTCCAGGCAGCGCTGCAGTCCGGCTATCTCGGCCTGGTCCTGGTCGGGGTCTTCGCTTCAGTGGTCTCTTTCGCCTTTTACCTGCGCGTCACGATGCTGCTCTTCCAGTCGGAGGAGCCGGCGTCTCCCCGGCATGCCGGTACCGCATCTGAACATGCCGTGCTCGCCGCCTGCACCGCGGCTATCCTCGTGTTCGGCCTCTTCCCCGGGATCTTGTTCGATCTGATCAGCCGCATCTTACCCTGAGGCAACCAGTTGGGTTAGAATGGAAGAAACCCCGCCCGCACGGGCCGGGGTTTGTCGACTATTCTTACTACGCTCAAGGAGCTGTTCCATGACCATTGTTGAACGAATCGAAACGTTCCTGGGCGCCGCCACCTTTGGCGTGGTCGGGGCCTCGGTCAAGCCGTACAAGTATGGCAACAAGGTGCTGCGCTGTTACCAGCAGAACCACCGTCATGTCGTGCCGGTGAATCCGGTGGAGAGGGAGATCGAAGGTCTTGCCTGTGTTGCCTCGGTCGCAGATCTGCCGGAGGGGGTTGCCAGCATCTCGATTATTACACCACCACAAGTGACGGAAAAGGTGGTGGAGCAGGCCATTGCCAGAGGGGTCAGGAACATCTGGATGCAGCCGGGCGCCGAAAGTGCGAAGGCGGTTGCGGCCTGTGAACAGGCCGGCGTCAACGTGATTGCCGACGGCAGCTGTGTGCTGGTGGTTCTGGGTTACCGGGAGCATTAAGCGTCTGACGGCAGCCATGGGGGCCGGTTCGAGGCGTGGCTGCCCCTGGACTCAGCGGCGGGAGGAGATGGCGGAGGGCTCCCCCGGGGGCATAACCGCTGTTCGGCCGAGTACTGTCTGCCCGAACAAGGTCATGTCTCCCGGTGGTTAACTGATGGAAATTAGGCGGCGCAGCAGTAATCGTCTCCCTCGACGCACTCGGTGAGTGCTTCCAGGAACGATGCCTGTTGGGTGTCCCTGACGACTTCCGTCAGCCCGTGGCTGACAGACCAGCTGCTGCCGCAGGCGGCGCACTCGAAGAGGTCTTCGTAAAACCCTTCGGCATGCAGGTCAATTTCAGTGTTTTTAAAGCTTTTGCAGACGGGGCATTGCATGAGCGAACTCCTTGTCCAAATGTGGTTTAAAATAACCGATAGCGATCAATCAGGCTAAAGATAGAAGATAACAGCCCCTCTTGCAAGCAGATTTTTTAAAAAATCAATATAAAACAGCATGTTGCGTAATTTGGTGTTTTACTGTTCAGACTGGCGTTTAAAAAAGAACACGGTTCCGTGTGGGTTTTGTCCAGGGAGCGGGCGCCTTCTGGCTAACTTCCTGTGTTTAAATGTTTTATTAGTACAACCATGATTTTGTTTTCAGTGTGCCATGATTGGTTTTCTGCTCCTGGTCGGGAAAGAAAAATTACATTTTTTTGCTTGAGTTAATTTTCAAACCGGGTTTTTCAGATGCTTGTACTGAACTCGCGATCTTGCCAAGCTGCTGGAGTGACGGCGATCCAGCACCGGGCCATGGCCGGACCATTGATGTCACCCGGATCTTTGCCTGCCGAAACCCTGGGGCCGCGTTGCACGTTTCCGCCGACACCGTCAGCGGTTTTCCCCTGTCACTGGAACGAGGTGCCCATGAAGAAAATCCTGGTTTTAGCTGTCGGTCTGCTGGCGACCCTCTACATTCTCAACCCGACCGCCGGAGTCTTCGAAATCCTCCCCGACAACCTCCCGCTGGTCGGCAACCTCGACGAGGCTGCGGCCGTAGCCCTGCTGCTCATGTGCCTGCAATATTTCGGCATCGATCTGCCGAACCTGTTTCGGCGCGGTTCGGCAGACAACAAGACGATCGAGGTTGACCCCAAGTGACGGGCTGGCCCGCTTGACATGTCTGATGGGCAGCAGAGGTGCTGACGTAAAGTCCGTATCAAGGGCTTGCATCGGGTTAAAAAAGACCGATTGACAGCCAAATCAAAAAGCCGACGCGGAGTCACCATGACACTCAGAAAAAAGCGTGTCTGCCCTTTGGTTTTTGTTGTAGAAAGCTTCACTGGATCAACTCACTAATATTCAGCTCTCAGTGTCGAAAAGAGTGTCCTGTAAGTCAAAGGTGATCTAGTAATTCAATTCAGCAATACTTAGAAAAGTCCCAATCCAGAAAACGGATGGGCCTTAATTTTTTTGGAAATGGTGCCTAATCAAAATAGCTCACCTAGCGTTAGGGTGGGCTTTTGTTGTTCAATGCTTGGGTTACGTTTACTCAACATCAACCGTAGAATCATACCAATTTGTAATGTCGCGGACATCGTCCGGTAATGTTCCTAGGTGTAAGATTCAAAAAAATGAAACCCGCTCTGCTGCCTTGGCCCCTCCCCCTTCTAAGGCACAGAGTGCCCCGCTCCTCACCTCCTAAAAGCGGGGTTTTTTGTGGGTCTTTTCCAGAAAAAAAGACCACCCGCCGGTGCTGATTGACATGCATCCTAATATACTTATAGTGTTATAAAGAGAATACGAGTAAGTTCGTCAGGTATTTATGTTTAACGACTTCTCTCCTGTCTATCGGGGGAATTACGATGAAAAAATCTCAAGTATTACAAGCATATAAATGGCTGCTTGCCCATATGGTTATCGCAGCCTTGATCGGTTATATTGCAACAATATTAGTGGCTAGCCTGGCGCAGGTGGAACCGGCAACACTCCTGAAGATGACGAGGTTTGGTCTGCCACATTTTGGTATGATGATTACGAGCCAGGGGGTGGTCCTTGGTATTAACGCATGGCTTATGTATTTTTTCTGCAACCTCACAGTCGCCTTGCTGATAGTTGTCCTCGTTTACTGGGCCCAATTACTCAACCCTCACAACCAGCACCTGTCGCTTTTGCGGCTGCGCACATACCTGCAAAAAGACCGCTCCGCCGAATACTTGCT
This sequence comes from Geobacteraceae bacterium, assembly GCA_024640545.1. Classification (GTDB taxonomy): domain Bacteria; phylum Desulfobacterota; class Desulfuromonadia; order Desulfuromonadales; family BM103; genus JAHEDT01. The sequence goes on along the minus strand of JAHEEU010000057.1, from coordinate 663 downwards.
GAAAATCAACCATTTTGCACGTATCCAATCACCTCAATTGCGGGTGGCTTCGTTCCTTTTATTGACTATACCGTACATCGCCACTATCGCCCTTGGTTTAATGGCCGGGGCTTGGGTCGGTGTAGGGCTTGTGTTTACTTCTTCGCCGCTTGTGGCCTTAGCCTATATCTTGCCGCACGGCATTCCCGAGTTTGCTGCCATACTGCTCGCCTGTAGTATCCCTGTCGCGACTTGGACGGCCATTCGCCCAGTGGTCGGCAATGAGTCCACGGCAGAGGCATTCCAGATCATTGATCGTGTACTTGCATCGCAGCAGTTCCAGCAGAACTTGAAGATGATCATTAACTTGCTCCTTATTGCGGGCCTTACTGAAGCTCATTTAACGCCCGTGGCGGTATCCATGCTCAGTGGCAACTAACCAATTTTTTCTTTTTGACCGAATTTTTGTTTCAATCCAAATTGGTCTAAATTCTTACTGCCACTGCAAAATGAGAATGGCCCCTCCAGAGCGGAAGGGCCATTCTTACGTCTGATTGATGGTGATTTATGGAATAACAAACGGACCAAGCTAGTCGCGCTGCCCCACATATGAACGCGACCCGACCAGATGCAACCTAATCCATTGAATCTTTAATTGACTCTCGTCGCGACTATTTGTGCACC
>JAHEEU010000056.1 GCA_024640545.1 Geobacteraceae bacterium | reverse complement strand
CACCCGGACTGCATTTGAAAATCCCGTTCGTGCAGAAAGTCAACCGCTTTGAAAAACGCATCCTGAAATGGGACGGTGACCCCAACCAGATCCCGACCAAGGACAAGAGATTTATCTGGGTCGACACCACCGCGCGCTGGCGGATCGTTGACCCCCTGCTGTTCTACAAGACGGTCGCCACCGAGCGGGGTGCGCAGAGCCGCCTCGATGACATTATCGATTCGGTGGTCCGCGACGCGGTTTCCGGACGGTTGCTGGTCGAATTGGTCCGCGGCAGCGACTACCGGGCCCAGGACGCAGAGCCGGAACGCTTCGAGGTGGAAGGGGTGGAGGTCAAGAAGGAAGAACTGGTCGGCCGCGAGGAGATTTTTGCCGGCATCCTCGAGAAAGCCCGAGCCAGCACCCCGGAGTACGGTATCGAGCTGGTCGATGTGCAGATCAAGCGCATCAACTACGTCGAACAGGTCCGGGTCCGGGTCTACGAACGCATGATCAACGAGCGCAAGAAGGTCGCCGCCGAGTATCGCTCCGAGGGGGAGGGTGAGAAGGCGGAAATCCTCGGCAAGATGGGACGCGAGCTGAAGGAGATCAGTTCCGAAGCCTACCGCAAGGTACTCGAGGTACGCGGTGCGGCCGACGCCGAAGCCGCTTCCATCTACGCCGAGGCCTATAACCGGGACAAGGAGTTCTACGCTTTCCTGCGGACCATGGAATCCTACAGGAAAGCGATCCAGCAGAACGGGCGGCTGGTCATCTCAACCGACTCGGATTACTACAAGTACCTGAAGAAATCGCAATAATTCCAGCCGGGGCGGTATCACTTCCGCCAAGCCCTGCAGGTTGGGGCGTTCCATGAAAAGCCCGCAGCGGGGACAGTCTTGACGGCTGTCCCCGTTGTTTCTCACGCAGGCATGGCAAGGTCCGGTCATGGCAAAGCCCTGGAAAACCCTCGACAGCATCAAAACCGATGAAGGCCTTCTCGAACTGCGCCAGCGTGATGAGCGGGATTTCCTGATCGTCATCGGTGGCCTGGTGCTGATGAACAGCCTGGCCAACCGCTCCGAAGTCGTGCTCGGTCAGCTTGGCTGCCGACACCTCGAAAATCATCCCGGGCCACGGGTGCTGGTCGGAGGGCTTGGCATGGGTTTCACGCTCAGAGCTGTGCTGGACAGCCTGCCGGAGACCGCCCGGGTGGTGGTGGCCGAACTGAATCCCGTGGTCGTCTCCTGGTGTCGCGGCCCCCTGGCGGCATTGACCGGCGGTGCGGCCAGCGACCCCCGTGTCAGCATCGAGATCGGCGACGTCGCTGACCTGGTGAGCCGGTCGGCCCGGCAAGGGCCGGCCGAGCATTTCGATGCCATTGTCTTCGACCTCTACAAGGGGCCGCATTTTCACACCGATCCGGTCAAAGACCCGCTGTATGGCAGCCGGGCAATCGCCGCTGTCCGCGCCGCTCTCAGGCCCGGGGGGGTCTTCGCCGTCTGGGGGGAAAGCTACGACGAGGGTTTTGTCAGGCGCCTGCTGAAGGCTGGCTTCAAGGTCGACAATGCCCGCCCCGGGCGCGGTGGGCTGCGCCACGTGGTGTTTGTGGCCGAGCGGCTGGATGATGCCCCGCCGCAAAGGCGGCAACGGAAGCGGCAGCCGCCGAGTTGAGCGGATGCTTCGGACCGGCTTTTACCTTTCTTCAGACTGCGGTATTCTGTATCCTGAACTCTCCGGGCCTGCCAACCTAAACAGCGAGCTGAAGTTGATTGAGCCTATGTCGGTTTCCGTCCTCAAGAATTCATATCGAGTGCAGCTGGCAGAGCTGGCCGGGCAGCAGGTCGGCCGACTGCTGTTCAACGAGCCGCTCGCTGCCCACACCAGCTGGCAGATCGGCGGGCCCGCAGACCTTTTGGTAGAACCGACCAGCGTTGCCCATGTGGCGGCCGTGGTCGGTTTTGTGCGCCGCCACGGGATCCCGCTGCTGGTGATCGGCCAGGGCACGAACCTGCTCTTCGACGATGCCGGCATGCGTGGCGTCGTTCTCAGGCTGGGTGACAACCTGTCAGGGAGCGAAATCAGCGGCAACCGGATCTTGGCCGAGGCCGGCGCCTGGGTGCCAGGTTTGGCGCGCCGTGCCATGCAGGCGGGACTGGCCGGTCTGGAGCACACCATCGGCATCCCCGGCACGCTCGGCGGCCTGGTGCTGATGAACGGCGGCAGCCAGCGCCGGGGGATTGGTGACAACGTGCGGCGGGTCTGGGTGGTCGATCGGGAGGGCCGCGAGCGGACCCTGACCCGTGAGGACTGTCATTTCTCCTATCGGCACAGTGCCCTGCAGGGGACCGGAGCCGTGGTGGTCAAGGCGGAACTTGAGCTCGAACGGCGTGAACCGAAACAGATTCGGCGCGCCATGCTCGAGGACCTGCGCGAGCGGCGCCGCAAGTTCCCGCGCAAGCAGCCGAATTGTGGCTCGGTTTTCCTGAGCACCAGTGCCATGCATGCCAGTGTCGGTCCACCGGGCAAGATCATCGAGGAAGCCGGTCTCAAGGGGACCCGCATCGGCCAGGCCGAGGTTTCACCGCAACACGCCAATTTCATCCTCAATCTGGGCGGAGCCACGTCGCAGGACGTGCTCAGCCTGATTGCCCATATCCGCCGGGTGGTGTTCGAGCGGATCGGTTTCGACCTCTGCTGCGAGGTGCGTTACGTGAACACTGTCGGCGAACTTATGCCGGCCCACCTGGCAAGCGGCTGAGGGCGGCAGTGGCGGCATGAAGCTATGAGCTATCGCGATGAAGTGATCCTTGAAACCGCTGATGTGCGGGTTCGCATCCTTACCCTTGAGGGAGGGCAGGCCACGGCCTGGCATTTTCATTCCGCCGTCACGGACCGGATGTTCTGCCTCGAAGGCACGATAGCTGTCGAGTTTCAAAACCCGCGGGAACGCGTTGAACTCGCGCCCGGAGAGCGCTGTGAAGTAGCCGTTGAGCGGGCGCACAGGGTTGTCAGCCTGGTAGCGGAAACCGCCAAATACCTTCTGGTCCAGGGGGTCGGTTGCTACGATTTCAATGTGCTTGAGGAGCCGGCATCTCGGGGATAAGATTTTTTTGGGATGGTTGAATGATGATGAACAGAATTGAAGTGCTGTTAAACTATTTCTTGGGACCGGTTGCCCTGGTGGCCATACTGGTCGCCTGTCTTGTGGGTTTAAATATGCTGCTTGACCGGACGCAGAAAGACCATCCGGAACGGGCTATCCACCGACAGGTCTTTATGTTGGTGGCAACACTGGTCGCCATCATCCTGGCCGTTGTGCTGTTGCCCATCAGCGATGCCCTGCGCGGCCAAATCCTGAGCCTCCTCGGCATCTTGCTCAGCGCAACCATCGCATTGAGTTCCACGACCTTCCTTGGCAATGCCCTGGCCGGGATTCTGATGCGCAATGTGCGGAATTTCCGTACCGGTGATTTCATCTATGTTAAAGATCACTTCGGCCGTGTTTCCGGTCGGGGCCTTTTTCACCTCGAAATACAAACCGAGGATCGTGACCTGGTCACCCTTCCCAACCTGTATGTCACCACCAATCCTCTCAAGGTGACCAGGGCGTCCGGAACCATTATCTCTGCCGAAGTGTCTCTCGGTTACGACGTGCCGCACAGCCAGGTCGTTTCTCTTCTACAGCAAGCCGCAACTGACGCCGGTCTGCAAGAGTCTTTCGTATACATTTTGAAACTGGGTGATTTTTCAATTCTTTACCGGGTCAACGGTTTGCTCACGGAAGTCAAGCAGTTGCTGTCGGCGCGCTCAAATCTGAATGGCGCGATTCTGGATGCTTTGCACGGCGCTGGAATCGAGATCGTCTCGCCGAATTTCATGAACACCCGTGACGTTGCAGGCCAGAAATTTACCGCTCATCCTGTGGTCAAGGAAGGGCTCATTGGTGACGATAAAGATCCAGAGGAAATAATTTTCGATAAGGCCGAAAAAGCGTCCACTCTGGAAGAGCAGAAGGCCAGTCTTGATGAAATCGGTGAGCGCATAGAGACCCTGAAGACGGCCTTGGCAAAAGCCGATGATCATAAAAAAGGCAAAATTGCCAGCTTGATCGATCGCCTTGATAAGCAGCATCAATCGCTCAGCGAGAGGGTCGCTGAAGGCGAGCGAGCCATGGAACGGGATAAATCTTCAGACTAAGAGCATGGGGCGGCCGATCCCGGCAGTCAAGCCGAAAACCGGGTTGTCATTGACACTGTTTTTCTCGGTTTTCTGCAAATTTTCACCCTCCAATGTTGTTTGAGCAACTTTTGGAGCCCTCTGAGTTGACGGCCTGCAATCATTTCATTACATTGGCAAGTGTTTTGTTTTGCTGAGAGAACAGGAATTCAGGAGAGATTATGATTGTTGCGACAAGCCATCTGCATGATCGCGGGTGGCTTTATTTGTTGTTGCAACGAGAGTTAGAAGTATAGTTTTTATGCAAGTGCGCTACGGCATTCATCACATATGCAAGTGGAGCGGATCGATGTCAAAACCTTCTGAAAAATGGACTGCCCGTGAGTTCGTCTGGGAGCACCGGATACGCCAACGGATAGCTTTTGAGCGCATCATTTTGACGGTAGGCAAGCCCGGGGAGAAGTCCCGGGCACAGCAGTTCTTGGCGGCAATGGAACGGGCTAACCCCGAACTTTTCGAAGGTATCGAGCAATACACTCTCGATCTGTTCTACGATAGCAAGCAGTACACTCCCGAACTGTTTGACGATAGCGAGTATTCCAAGGCTGCGGGCCGCAAAATCGCTCTAAAACTGCCTCAAGATATTCGCTGGGAGGAAAGGGTCGTTCGCAGGTCCGCCAGGGAGTACAGAGACCTCTTCCACCCTTGTGAAAATATGTTCAAAAACGCCATGAAAGGCCTTCGGTACGTGAAAAATCTCCACCCGGAATTATTCGCCAGGGCCAAGCGGCAGATTGTTGAGCAAAGGGATCAGATCCTGACCTTTGATATCTATTGCCCGTGTAACTGCACCACCAAACAGGACCGCCAGCCAGCCGGTTCATTCAAAATCACGAACAGAGGCCGTTTTAAGAATGTCTCAAAGCGGATAACTTCTGCCAAGCAGGCCGTCGATAGCGGTGGTGACAGTAATCAGGGTGAAGGGCAGTTTCTTCTGGATCGAATCAGGGAAGTCGCACCGGAGATGCTGAATTAACCTCTTCGGTCTGCTGTGATGACCGCCAGAGGATGATGCAAATATTTTTATTCAGGGGCATCGTCTGATTATTTAAATGACAACCGTCCTTTTCCCATTCGTTTTGCCAAACCGATCAACCTCGCGTAGCGTGCTGTACGGTCTTTGATTGAGTCCCCCTGCAGTCTGTGCCCTTTGTTCTCATCACTGCTGCTCTCGCACAGTTCCTAAAATTTATCCATCGATCTTCTTGACAGTCTCTGCTGCAATGTTAATTTTTATTAACGTTGTCTCTTGGGTTGGAGGGCCTTCCTATGCTTATTCCCGTGGTACTTAGCGGCGGTCATGAAGAGTTGGTGAGCAAAGACGAGTTGCAGTTTTTGATGTTTACCAAGCAGGTAGTGTTTTTTAAGCGGACTGATGGGTGGGTTGTCCTTGGCCGAGACAAAATGCGAAATCAGAAAGCATCATACCGTGGAGAAGAGCGACGTCAGCATGAGGTCTTTTCCTTGGATTATTGATGGGACCATCCAAGCCGATTGTTCATGCTTTGTTTGCTCCGTTCGGCAGAGAGCTTCCGGAGCCCTTTGCCTTGTTGAATCGGGGCTGTTTCCCATCGCCAGGTTGTTTCATGAATACGCGCCATTAACCAAGTGCCCCGAGAGCTCTATCCATTTGATTGGTTGCCAGTGCAACGGAAGGAGTCGACTATGGTGGGAAAATTTGCACTTAAAAAGGCCAAAGACGGGCAGTTCATGTTTAACCTGAAAGCTGCTAACGGCCAGGTGATTTTGACCAGTGAGCTTTACATGACGAAAACCAGTGCTGAGAACGGTATCGAATCGGTGCGGATTAACTCTGCCCGCGGAGGTGCGTTTGAAGAGAGAACCAATTCCAGGGGCGAACCTTATTTTATTCTGAAAGCGGCCAATGGCCAGGAGATTGGTCGTAGCGAGTATTATTCTTCAAAAGCAGCCATGGAAAATGGCATCAATTCTGTGGCGAAGAATGCCCCGGAGGCTATAGTTGACGATACAACGGTTTGACTGGTTGACCAACAGCCCCCTCGTGACATGGCCCCTGGGAATTGACTCCAGGGGCCGTATCGCCTGGTTGATAAATGCCACGGCTGCCAGGACGAAAACGGCTGTGTAATTGACAGAGATTTTTCGGCGCCCCTTTAAGCCAAATTTATAACCACACTGTTTACTTGCTTGGATGGTCGCTTTATGACGCCTTCCAGAGTTATGTGACCCTTGACCCAAGTTGACCGGTATAATGCGTTATACTTCCGAATATGAAATCGTTACTCTTTCTGCTCATTCTTTTCATGACAAACATCACTCCGCTGGAAACCTGGGCGCAACAATACCCGTGCCGTCCCACGTCACCGGATGCTGATGGGCCGTTTTATCGGCCCAATGCTCCGGAGCGCAACCAGATAGGCACGGGTTATCTCCTCATGGGTGAGGTTAAGTCGGCAGCAAACTGTGCTCCGGTCAGCCGGGCAAGAATAGAGATCTGGTTGGCGGGACCTGATGGTGTCTATGGCGATGAGTGGCGTGCTACGATCTTCGCCAACAAAGCTGGCCGCTATCATTTCTCGAGCCACTTCCCTGGCAATTACGGCAGTCGTCCACCGCATATTCACCTGATTGTCAATGCCCCGGGCTTTCTGGAACTCATTACCCAGCATTACATGGTTCCGGGACAAGGAGAGGCCATCCTCGATTTAGTGCTGATTCCTGCTCCATGAGCACCTGTAAATTTCATGACTGGTTTGTCACAAATATTTCTCCGAAAGTTTTTTTGGGGCATGCACGTGCGTCAGATGACACTCGACTGCCAGAATGGGTGATTGGTGGTGTTGAATTCTTAGATAGCAGGGCCTGCGAGAATTGCGATTTTTTCTGAAGCTGGCCACTTCAAACCAATGCGAGAGATAAATGAGAATGCTCGAGTCAACTCGGGGAGCCGTATTGGACTCGAACAGCCAACTTTTTTCTCACAAGCCACGACTGCTAGGACAAAAACGAGGATGTTATTGATAGGCATCTCTAGGGCGCCCTTTAATCCCCACGAAAATAGCCAGCCGGTAACGGCTGGCCATTTCAGTCTGGTCATGTAGACTGGTAATGTGTCTATCCTTATTGATTTGTATCAAATCTGATTTAATTGTAGGAAATGCAATGCCATTCAGAATAAACGTTGAACTAAAAGACGGTTCAGTCTGCCTGATGGCCAAGAAGTCTTTTAACCTTTTTCTCTCCCTAGGCAACGTTGCAAAATTCAAGCGGATAAATGGTTGGGTTGTTGTCGGGAAAGATCAACTTAGAGACTTAGGGAAAAACAACGACTATCCTCTCTACGCTGAACGCAGGGATGTCTCGTAAGATTTGACCCTTTTGCCCCATGTTTTGTCAGATATGGGAGACAAAGACTTTCTCACGAGATTCTTCTCAGCGCAGCGGATCGAAGAGTCCTTCCAGGCCGTTGAGCTTGATCTCGTAGACGGCGTGCAGCATCCTGCCCAGCTTCCCTTCCGGAAAACCCTGGCCGGAAAACCAGACCAGGTAGCTTTCCGGCAGGTCGATAATCCGCCGCCCCTGGTATTTGCCGAACGGCATGCGGGCCGCTGCCAGTTCGATCAACTCCTTGTGATCATAAGCCGGAGTATCGTTCATGTGATCAGCCGAGGGCCTCGATCTGGTTGACCAGGGCGGAAATGCTGACGGCCCTTTTCATCTTGCTGACCGGTCCGGCCAAGGCGGGTGCATCGATAAAAGCCAGTACATTTTTCAGCTTGTCGAGGATCTGCTTGTCGCCACAGAAAAGCTCGCAATAACGGGCCAAAACTTGCCTCAGGTAGTGTTGCAGCATGACCGCCGACTCGGCAGCGGTCGGTTCTGAGAGGCTGCGATTGCGCAGGCGATCGAAAAGCAGCGGGTCGGCGATGGCCCCGCGCCCGAGCATTAATCCGGCGGCCCCGGTCTCCTCGAGGATTTGCAGGCCGGCGGCGGCCGTGCGGACATCGCCGTTGGCGATCACCGGCAGGGGGGATTCACGCACCACCCGCCGGGTGATGGCGTGGTCGGCGGTCTCGGCGTATTTCTGAATGACCGTGCGTGGGTGCAGGATCAGGAAGTCGACGTCGGCCTCGGTAAAGAGCGGCAAGAGTGAGAAAATCTGCCCGGGATCGTCGTAACCGGCGCGCAGCTTGACAGAGAAGGTCCCGGTGATGGCATTGCGCAGGGCCGGGATGATTTCAGCCAGCAGGGCCGGGTGCTGCAGCATGGCGCCGCCGGCAGCGCCGCTGGTCATGCGTCCGAAGGGGCAGCCCATATTGAGATTGATATGTCGCGCGCCGGCGGCTTCGGCGCTGCGGGCTGCGGCAACCAGGGCCTGGCGGTTACTGCCGACCAGCTGCGCCACCAGGGGAACCTCGGCGGTCGCGCTGGCGGCCTCGGCCAGGTCGCTGCGCCGCAGTCGATGACGACTGACATTGCTGACCCGCATGAACTCGGTGAACACCACATCGGGGCGCACCCATTCGATAAACAGGGCACGCAGGGCCCGGTTGGTCAGCCCCTGCATCGGCGCCAGCATCAGGGGCATGGTATCGTCTGACCACGGCAGCGAGCGCGCACGGCGGCCGGGCTCGGTTTTTATTGTTGAGTCTGTCGTCATGGGTGTTGGTCTGCTGTCAGGGGGCACGGTACGAGCTCGCCGCAGGTCGAATCCGCGGCACCCGGTCTCATTCTATGATCGGCGTCTTGATGTCACTCGGTCAATGCGTCCAGTTCCTCCCAGCGGGAGTAGGTTTCAGTCAGCTGCTTTTCAAGCGCCTCCAGGTGTGTCGTGGCCAGGGCGACCTGTTCGCCGGACTTGCGGTAGAAATCAGGGTCGGCCATCCTGGCATGCAGTTCTGTGACTTCCGTTTCGAGGGCTTCGATGCGTTGAGGCAGCTCTGCCAGTTCGAGCTTCTCCTTGAAGGTTAGTCGGCGAGCCCTTTCCTGGCGGGGCTTCTCCTTCGCCTGTGCTTTTGGTCTGGAGACGGCCTCCAGCTGCGGTCTCTGGCGCATCCAGTCGTCATAGCCGCCGACGTATTCGGCTATTTGGCCGTCACCTTCGAAAACCATGGTGCTGGTGACCACCCGGTTGAGAAAGGCCCGGTCGTGACTGACCAGGAAGAGCGTGCCCTGGAATTCCGCCAGCAGCTCTTCGAGCAGGTCGAGGGTTTCCAGGTCGAGATCGTTGGTCGGTTCGTCGAGGACCAGAACGTTGGCTTCGCGAGTGAAGAGGCGGGCCAGCAGCAGGCGGTTGCGTTCCCCTCCCGAGAGAATGCGCACCGGACTGCGGGCGCGGTCTGGGGTGAATAGAAAGTCCTGCAGATAGCCGATGACGTGACGGGCCCTGCCGCCGACCACCACCGTATCCTGGTCTCCGGCGAGGTTCTGCTGCACGGTCAGATCGGGGTCGAGTTGTTCCCGCAGCTGGTCGAAGTAGATCGTCTGCAGATTGGTGCCGAGCCTGACGCTCCCCTGCTGTGGAGCGAGCTCGCCCAGCAGCAGCTTGAGCAGGGTGGTCTTGCCGATGCCGTTCGGGCCAATGATGCCGATCCGATCACCGCGCATGACCGCGGTCGAAAAATCCCTGACCACGCTTGCACCATCGTAGGCGAAAGACAGGCCCTTCACCTCGGCGACCAGCTTGCCGCTGCGGTCCGCCTCGTGCAGGCTGAACCGTGCCGTGCCGATCCGTTCACGCCGCTGGCGGTATTCGTCACGCATCTTCTGCAAGGCCCTGACGCGCCCCTCGTTGCGGGTGCGGCGGGCCTTGATCCCCTTGCGGATCCAGATCTCCTCCTCGGCAAGTTTCTTGTCGAAGCGCGACTGTTCCTGGCTTTCCGCATGCAGCAGCTCCTCCTTGCGTTCCAGGAAGGTGTCGTAGTCGCAGGCGAAATCGAACAGGCGGCCGCGGTCGATCTCAACGATGCGGGTGGCCAGGTTGCGCAGGAAGGCACGGTCGTGGGTCACGAAGACCAGGGTCAGGTTCTCGCGCAGCAGGAACTCTTCCAGCCAGGAGATCGACGCGATGTCGAGGTGGTTGGTCGGCTCATCGAGCAGCAGGATATCCGGTCCGGCCGCCAGGGCCCTGGCCAGCAGCACCCGGCGCAGCATGCCTCCGGAGAGGCTGGCAACCAGCTGGTCGGCGGGCAGTTTGAGGCGCGACAGGACCTGCTCGATGGCCTGCTGGTGAGCCCAGCCGTGGCAGCTGTCCAGCTGGTTCTGGAGTTCGGCCAAATCGTCCTGCAGCTTGGCCTCGCCTCGCTCCATACGCAGGCCCAGGTCGTGGTAACGGCCAAGCAGCCGGCCGATGCTGCCGAGCCCCTGTGCCGTTGCCTCGTAAATCGTACCCCGCAGATCGCGCGGGACATCCTGCTCCAGGCGCGCAACCCGCAGCCCCTGCTGGCGGTCGATGACGCCGGCATCCGGCTGCAGTTCACCGGCGATCACTTTGAGCAGGGTCGATTTCCCGGTGCCGTTGCGGCCGAGCAGGCAGATGCGCTCACCCTTGGCGATCCGCAGCGAGATATCCTCGAAAAGCGGCGGCCCGCCGAAGGCCAGGCTGATATTGCGAAGGTTGATCAGTGCCATTGGGTCTCTCTGGGAGCCTGCCGGACTATGCGGGCCATAGCGAAAATTCGGAAGTTTGCGAATTGAATGCAGTTCGTCTGCAGGTTCATAGCCATGGCTACAGGCCAAACAGCCCAACTTGCAACCGGCCCATGGGTAGTCCGACAGCCTCCTGGTCAAATTGAGAGAGGGATTATGGCAGAAGCAGCCGGCGATGAAAAGCAAAACGATGGTCTCGGCCCGCCCCGATGGAAAATCATGGGCGGCTCCGGGGTGCAGGGAATAATCGCGCGCCGGAGTGATTTTCTCGGCCAGGGCTAAAAGTTGGTGTTAAACTGATAAACAGTCGTAAACTTCCTCGATGGAGAGTCCGGATGCTTGAGTTTGGCCGCGTGAACATCCTCAAGGTGCATGCGATCGATGAACGGGGGGCCTGGCTCCGGAATGGCCGGGAGCAGGCGCTGCTGTCGAAGCGCGAAGCGACCGGGACCTTGGCCCCGGGCGATGTGCTGAGCGTGTTTGTCTACGCCGATTCCAGCGGGCAACCGGTTGCGACCCTGCGCCAGCCCCTCGCCGAGGTCGGCGAATTTGCCCTGATGCGCGTCAGCCAGGTCAATGCCCACGGCGCCTTCATGGACTGGGGTCTGGCCAAGGACCTGCTGGTTCCACCCAAGGAACAGCCGGAACCGATGAAGACCGGGCGCAGTTACCTGGTCAAGGTGCGCCTCGACCGCGAGGGCCGGCCGATCGGCACGGCGCGTGTCGACAAGTGCCTGTGCAGCGCCGACGAAACCCTTGAAAACGGCCAGGAGGTCGAGCTGATCGTCTGGCAGTTCACCCCGCTCGGCGCCAAGGTCATCATCAATCATCGCTTCGGTGGCCTGCTTTACCGCGACGAGATCGGTGACCGCCTCAACTACGGTGACCACCTCAAGGGCTACATCCGCCAGATCCGCGCCGACGGCAAGGTCGACTGCACCTTGAGCCTCGGCACCAGGAGCGATTTTGACGATGCCAAGGGGAGAATCATGCAGGTCCTGGTCGCTCACCACGGGTTTCTGCCGCTCCACGACAAGAGTCCTGCAGACCAGGTCCAGAAGACGCTCGGCATGAGCAAGAAGATTTTCAAGAAAGGCGTCGGCGGTTTGTTCAAGGCCGGCCTGGTCGAGCTGACTGACAGCGGGATCCGTTTGAAAGATAAGTGACGCGTTGATTTGACAGGGCCATGACCCTGTTGTAGAAACTAACAGGAGTTGCCGAACAGCATCAGTGCTGTCGGCCAGCGTGATCATTCAACCTTGAGAAGGAGGAACAAGATGGCAACTTATACCTGCGCAAAATGCGGCATGGGCGTCAATGCAACCTGCGCCAAGTGCGATGCCCCACTGGAAAACGGCAGCCTGGCTCTGCCCGACGGCAGGAACGTGCAGATTTCGAAATGCCCGAACGGGCACGGCAAGATCAAGTCGCCGATGTGCTGCGGTGAGGATATGAGCTGCTCGATCTGAGGTGAACCTAGCGTGGCATAAAAAGGGCAGCCAGTCGGCTGCCCTTTTTGCTGTACTTCAAGAAGCTCCTTCTACAGCCTTCTTCTGCAAAGCATCGAAGACCATGTCCAGTACGGCTTTCTGGCGGGCCTCATGCTTGTTCAGTACCGCCAGGCACTGCCCCATGGGGAAGCACTTGTGCAGATAGTCGGCATCACGGCCGGAAAGAATGATGATGCGGCTTCTGTCGATGCCCTTCTCGGTGGCGTAGGCGAGCAGCTTACTGCCGTCGAGCTCGGGCATTTCCAAGTCGAGCAGCAGCAGGTCGAGGTCGCTGTTGATCTTGGCCAAGCCTTGCATGGCGTTGTTGAACGCCATGATTTCCAGCTGCGGGTAGCGTTCGCGAATGTAGCCGGTCAAGTAGTCGAGAAACAGCCGATCGTCATCGATAAGTAGGATCTTTTTCATCAGTCTTCTCTGCCTGGCATGACACTTTCATCCGATCCTCGTCGCTTGAACTGCGCTGCCGTCAGACGGCCCGCCTTGTGGATCATAACTGCGCCAGGACCCGCTCAAGCTTCTCCTTGACCATCGCCGCAAGGCCGGATACTTGCGGATTGCCGATCAGCGACAGTGCCGCTTCAGGATCCATGATCATCACGGCCGTACTGCCGTCATCGGCAGTGTAGACGACGACGTTGCAGGGGAGCAGTGTGCCGATGTTCAGCTCCTGACCGAAAGCTTCAAAGGCAAGCGCCGGGTTGCAGGCGCCGAGGATGACGTAGCGGCGGAAGTCCTTGCCGAGCTTTTCCTTGAACTTGGCGGCTACATCGATTTCACTGAGGATGCCGAAGCCTTCCTTCTGCAGCTCGCCGCGCACTTTCTGCTCGGTTGCCTCGAAGCCTGCCGTGACCGTCTTGCCGAAAGCATAAGAGGTGCGCATGTCCATGGAGCGTTCCTTTCCCCAGTGTTTACTAGGAAAAGGTTAGCACGTAAGGCCGTATGGTCAATGGCCTGTGCGGTGTTCCTGGCCATTGCAGCTTGATGCTCCGGCCCGGGCATATGCTGTGGTCCTGCCAAATCATGGGGCCGCTCATCTGTGCTGGTAGCAGCGGCCGCAAATGACAACCGGGCCGCCGCAGAAGACGCAGCCGGCGGCGAAGCGGGCAGTTAAGTTTCCGGTGCAAACTCGCGCAAGCGCCGCCGATTTTTTATCACCTCGATTTTAATCCCTGTTATATTGCCGTTGTGTTCGAACATTTCAGCTCATTTTTCATGTCAGGTGACCGTGATCCGATTAACAAAAGAAATGGCACAACAGCTGGTGGAGTTCGTCTCCGGTGAAACCGGCTATAACATGATCGTCTGCGACACCGATGGAGTGATCATCGGCGATAGCTCCAGGGAACGCTTCGGCGTGCGGCATGACGGTTCCGTGCGGATCATGCGGGGCGAATCTGACAGCGTCGCCATCAGCAGGGAAGATGCGGAGCGCAGCGACGGCAGAATGCGCGAGGGGTACAACATCGTCATCAAGGTTGACGGCGAGCGTATCGGCACATTCGGCATCGGTGGTCCGTTGGCGACAGTCAAGCCGATCGCCAAGATCGCATCGGCGGTCATCGCCGCCCGGATCAAGGAGGTGCGGCACCTCGCCCTGATCAGCGAGGTGGCCGGCCAAATCTCCAGCACCGTCGCCAGGACGGTGGCTGCCATCGAAAACATTTACGCCGGTTCGGAGGAATTGAACCTTGCCAACATGAATGCAACCAAGGCTGTGGCTGCCACCGTCGTCAACATCCAGGATACCAATCAAATGCTTGATTTCATCCTCGATGTGGCGGATATGACCAGCCTGCTCGGTTTGAACGCCGCGATCATCGCAGCGCAAGCCGGTCAGCACGGTCGCGGCTTCAGCGTGGTCGCCGAAGAAATCAGGAAACTGGGTAAAAAAAGTTCCGCTTCGGTAGACAAGATAACCGGCATCCTCGAGCAGATCCAGTCAGGCATTGCCGAGGTCAGCGCGATCAGCGAAAAGACCGCGGTGATTTCGGAGAAACAGTTTCTAGCCACCCAGCAGATCGCCCGCGATATAGCCGATATCAAGGAGTCAGTCGATAAGCTGGCCTTGATGGCCCAGAACGAATCCTGACCTTAAAGACCCTTCAGCTTAAACACCTAGATTTATACCAAAAAGGGCGGCCTTGCCGGCCACCCTTCGCTCTGTTACTTTCCCCACTTCCGCTTGATCCGCGCCACCGCCTCGATGACCTTTTCCTTGTCGCCGAAGGCGGATAAACGGAAATAACCTTCCCCGCTCGGGCCGAACCCGGAGCCTGGGGTGCCGACCACGTGACATTCGTTGAGGAGCTTATCGAAGAAGTCCCAGCTGGTCAGCCCGTCGGGCGTCTTCAGCCAGATGTAGGGGGCGTCGACCCCGCCGTAGCAGGTGATGCCGGCGGCGGTGAGTCCTTCACGGATGATGCGGGCGTTGTCCATGTAGTAGTCGATAATCTCCTTGCTTTCCCGCCAGCCCTGGTCGGAGTAAACGGCCGCAGCGGCTCTCTGCACCGGGTAGGAGGCGCCGTTGAACTTGGTGGTGGTGCGCCGGTTCCAGAGCTTGTTGAGGCTGTACTTTTCGCCCTGTGCCGTGGTGCCCATGAGCTCCTCGGGCACGACCACCAGGCCGCAGCGCACGCCGGTGAAGCCGGCGGTCTTGGAAAAGGAGCGGAACTCGATGGCACAGCTCCTGGCCCCCTCGATCTCGTAGATCGAATGCGGGATCCCGGGCGTGGTGATGAACGCCTCGTAGGCGGCGTCGAAGAAGATGATGGCGCCGTTGGCGTTGGCATAGTCGACCCACTTCTTGAGCTCGGCCCTGGTCGCCACGGTGCCGGTGGGGTT
>JAHEEU010000215.1 GCA_024640545.1 Geobacteraceae bacterium | reverse complement strand
AGTTTGTTCACGCCACGCGCCACGGGCTCTATGAATTAATCGCCTTCCAGATCTTGCCAAGCACTCCCGTCTCGTCCACCGTCGACTCGCCGTAGTAGCCCTTGTACTTCTGGTTGCCGTAATAGCCGTAGGTGCCGTAGTGCTTGAAGCCGCGGCCGGTTTTGTCGTTGAGGATGACGCCTGAGATCCTGGCGTCGACGGCCATCAGCGATGCGACCATCTGCTTGGCGGCCTTCTCCGGCACCCGGCAGGGTTCGAGAACCACCAGGTTGATGTCGACCATCGGGGTAAGAATCTGGGCGTCGGTGACCGGCAGGACCGGCGGCGCATCGATGATCACGTAATCGTAACGCTGACGGACGATAGTGATGAAGCGGCGGAAGCGCTCCGAATCAAGCAGCTCGGCCGGGTTGGGCGGCACACTGCCAGAGGGGATCAGGTCGAGGCGCGGCGAGGCCAGCTGGCGCAGGGCGCCCTGTTGGTCGTCGATCAGCATCTCGACCAGGCCCGGTACAGCCGGCTGGCCGAACAACTCGTGCAGGGTCGGCCGGCGCAGGTCGCAGCCGACCAGCAGGACCCGGGAACCGGTCTGCGAGAGGACCGCGGCGAGGTTGGCGGAGACGGTCGACTTGCCCTCGTTGGGCAGGGCGCTGGTCATCAGGATGACCTTGTGCTTCTCCTTGGCGGTCAGGTAGTTGAGGTTGGTACGCAGGGCGCGGAAGGCCTCGACCACCGGGCTTTTCGGATCCTGGGTGCTGATCAGATGCCCGGGCGCTTGTTTGGCGCCCTCGCCTTTTGAGGGGATGTGCGGGATGGTGCCAAAGACGTTGAGACCGAGCTTGTCGCGCACGTCATCGCCGGTCTTGATGGTCTGGTCCATGTAGTCGAGCAGGAAGGCCAGGCCGATGCCGAGCATCAGGCCGAGGATCAAACCGAGGGCCAGATTCTTCTTCTTGTTGGGGGAGACCGGCTTGAGCGGTGTGACCGCCCGGTCGATCACCTCGGCATTGCTGATCGTCGAGGCCTCGGCGATCCGCGCTTCCTGCTGCTTCTGCAGCAGGAAAGTGTAGAGCTCGGCGTTGACGGTATTGACGCGCATGCGCTTGGCCAGTTCCAGTTCGGCGGCCGGAATGTCGTTGAGCTGCTTTTCGAAACCGCCGAGAGTACTGTCGATATCGCGGATCCCGAGGACCAGTTCCTGGCGCACGGTCAGGTACGTGGAGAGCAGGGTTTCATGCACGCGGGCGATCTGCGACTGGATGTCGACGACCATAGGATGGGCCGGAGTGTAATCGACCAGCAGTCCCTTGCGCTCGGCTTCGAGTTCGGCCAACCGGTTGGCCAGATCGGTGATCTGCGCAACGCCCTCGATGGTCGGCGGCGTGAACGGTTCGCCGGTGCGCAGAACTTCGCGCAGGGTGGTGACGGCGTAATCGATGCGCTCCTGCTTGAGCTTCAGATCGGTCTTCTGCTGCTCGAGGGAGGCCATCTTCTCGATCAGGGAATTCCCTTCCGGGCCGATCGTCGCAATGCCGGTCTGCACCTTGTATTCCTGCAGAGCCTGTTCGGAAGAATCGAGCTTGCCCTTGACGCCATCAAGCTGCTGGGAGATGAAATTAACCGCCTTGCCCGCCTCGAGGGTGCGCGAGGTGACATTCTGATTGAGATAGCCGTCGATCAGCAGGTTGACCACATTGCGCGCCTGGACCGGGTCGGTGCTGCGGTAGCTGACCCGGACGACGTTGGTCATCTTGCCGACCTCACCAACGCTGAGATTATTGGCGAAAGCAATCAACAGTTCGTCGAGGGGGATGCGCTGGAGTTCAAGGTAGGCACCACTGGCGCCCTGGCGGATGTCAAGCTTGATTCGCCCTGCGGGGAAGATACAGGGTTCGCCCGATCTGCCGGTCGCAAGCTGCCGCCCGGCCAGATCGGCCACCCGGTAGCTGTCGGGACCGGTCAGTTCGAGGCGCAGCCCGGCCAGGTCGCCTTCAACGCTGAACTCGAGGATCTCCAGGTCGATCCCGTCACTGGAGTCTTCCAGCTGCCAGTGCAGGTTGAGCTGGCGGATGACCTTCTCCGCGAGGGTGCGGGAACGAAGTTTTTCGATGTCGGTCTCTACGGACCCTTCGCCGCCCAGGTCGAGCTCGGCCAGCAGGCCGGACTTTTTCTTGCCGCCGACCTCGATGGACGAGGCGGCCTCGTAGACCGGCTTCGTGATAAAGGTGTAGGCGGTTATCGCTGAGAAGACCAACAGGAAAACCAGCGCGACGATCTTCCAGCGCCGCAGCACGACGTTGAGATAATCGGACAGGTGGACTTCTTTTTCGAATTCGTTAATAAATTGTTGCGAATCTTGCTTGGACATAATCTCTCGTATTGCGGGACGCGAAACGCGGGACACGGCAAGATGTCAAAGAGGCCGTACCACGCTCCCTGTCTCCGCAGGGTTGTGTGTTGTTTAAGGGGTCAGGTCTACACATTTCACAAAAACAGTACCGCGAGGTGCAAGGTCAAAGGTGTTCCTCGTTCCGAGATTCTAACGTCCAGCCTCCAGCCTCCGGCTTAAAGCTTTATCGCACTACGCGCTTTAATGTTTTAGT
Organism: Geobacteraceae bacterium; assembly: GCA_024640545.1. GTDB lineage: Bacteria > Desulfobacterota > Desulfuromonadia > Desulfuromonadales > BM103 > JAHEDT01. The sequence continues at coordinate 1,671 of JAHEEU010000215.1, read as the reverse complement.
TATTCTTCAGGTATCTCAACTGAACAAATGGCTGGATGACGCCGCTGATCGCCTGCAGGGACGGCAGAAGCTCCTGAAGCTGCTCGTTCCAGCCGCCCATGTGGGTCTTCGGAACGTAGATGATGTCGCCGTCCATCAGCGGCATGGGCAGGGCGTGGCCGTTGGCAATCAAACCCAGGTCGACCACCATCAACTGGCCGCGGGTGGGGGTCAGCGAACGGATGATCCGGATGTGGCTGTCATCGTACGGTTTTTCACCGGCACCCGCAGAGCTGAGTGCCTGAACCAGGTTAAGCCGGCCGTTGTCCATGGCCACCGGGCCAGGGGTTTTGACCTGGCCGAACACGAACACCTGCTGGTCTTCGTTACCCGGGACGTAAATCGTGTCGCCGGAGACCAACTGAACATTCTGATTGCGGTCGTTGTAGTAAAGCAGCTGGTAGATATCGAGCGGCAAAATGCGGTCAGAGCGCACCACGCGCGCACCGCGCAGGTTCGCATTGTCGGCAAGGCCATTGCCGAGAGCCAGGCCATGCAGCAGCTTGGTGGGCCGGTCGAGGTAGTACAGGCCAGGGCGGTTGAACTTGCCGAGCAGGTAAAGCGGCTGGGACTTGAACTCGAGAATTTCGACGGTCACCACCGGCTTCTTGATGTAGGCGCCGAATATATTGATCAACTTGAGCTGGACTTCCTCGACGGTCATGCCGGCCACTTCGACGCCGCCGACCAATGGCAGAAGGACCTTGCCGCTGGTGTAGACACGGAACGAGCCGAGGGTATCGCCCTGGTCATCGCGCCGGTACAATTCATTGCGCGGCCGCTCGCTGCGCTCGAACAGACCCGGGACGGATATCGAGAGCACGTCACCGGAACCAACCCGGTATTCGGTAATCTCCTCGGTCTCCGGCATCGTCTGAACGCTGAGATTCTCCACTTCCAGCACCGCAGAGCGATCCTCGATTTCCATTACGGTGCCGGGCGCATATTGCTCATAGCGAACGCAGCCGCCAAGGATGAATACCCCCAACACCAGGACCAGAAATAACAGGCTTCTTCTCATTACATGACTCCGTAGAAATACATGACGCGTGACGCGGCATTCGGGACGCGAAAACCGCTTATTTAATACCCGCTTGCAGCCCGATTTATATAAAAAAGTTGATGAATTATAATACGTGCAATTTTGCTATGTTACCGGCGCTATTTATAATCAATTAAACGTTATGAAGTCAAATTAAAAAGAATTTTGAGAACCGCCTGGTACGAGGTTCGCCCCTGAGGGGTCAGGTCTACACATTTCACATTATTAGTGCATGGGGGACGATAAATCCGAATCAAAATTCCGCGCATCATAACAGAGCCCACTCACAAATGTCTTAATGATTAGGGGTCAGGTCTACACATTTCACATTTTTTGCACAAAGTGCATTTTTTGTGAAATGTGTAGACCTGACCCCTAAACCTTACCTCGTACCTCGAACCTCTAAAGACTCCAATAAGCGAGCCCGGCCGCTTCGACCTCGTCGCGTTGCAGCACGCCCTTGACGTCCATCACCACCCCGGCGCCGTTGCCGTTGCCGCACAGGGCCTTGAGCTGAGGCGGCTTGATCTCGGCGAAAGCGCGATGGGCGACGGCCCAGACGATGGCATCCACCGGTTTGAGCCCTTCGA
>JAHEEU010000214.1 GCA_024640545.1 Geobacteraceae bacterium | reverse complement strand
TTGTTGACGACCAGCGGCATTGCCAGGACGATGAAGGCCAGGAACGCGTATATGAGGTTCAGCCTTCTTTTATTCTTTTCTAACACGACTACATCCTCTCGATCTCGGTCCTGCCAAGCAGACCGGTGGGTTTGAAAAGAAGCAGAAGAATCAGAATTCCGAACGCAAAAACGTCTTTCCATTCAGATCCGATAAATGGCAACTGGGTGCCGAAGGCCTCGAGAATGCCGAGGATCAGCCCGCCGAGCACGGCGCCCGGAATGCTGCCAATGCCGCCGATGACTGCCGCGGTGAAGGCTTTGAGGCCAATCAGAAAGCCCATAAAGAAATGAACGCTGCCGTAATAGACTCCGGCCATGACACCGGCTGCGCAGGCCAGGGCTGAACCGACAAAGAATGTCATGGCAATAATGCTTTTAACGTTGATGCCCATCAGCCGACAGGCATCCTGGTCTATGGCGATCGCCCGCATCGCCTTACCCATCATCGTCCTGCTGATGAAGAAATGCAGCACCGTCATCAGCAGGGCTGTCGAAGACACCAGGATGATCTGCGTGTAGGTGATGAAGACGTGGCCGAACTCGAGACCGTCATAGCCCAGATCGACCGGGAACGCCTTGTACTCGCCGCTAGTCATGGCCATGACGAAGTTGTAGAGCACCATGGACACCGCCAGGGCCGTGATCAGGATCGACAGGCGCGGCGCATTCAGCATCGGCACATAGGCAACCCTCTGAATGAGCACGCCCAGCAGGCCGACCAGGATCATGCTGATGACCATGGCAACCAGGATTCCTGCCCAGCCGGCGCCCAGAAACGGGCTCAGCAGGCCAAGCAGGATCAAGCCGACAAACGACCCGACCATGTAGATGTCACCATGGGCGAAATTCAGCAGTTTGATGATCCCGTAGACCATCGAGTAGCCAAGGGCAACCAGGCTGTAAAAAGACCCGAGGATCAATCCGTTTACAAGTTGCTGAAAAAAAATATCCAGTGTCGACACTACGGTTATCCCTTCTTCTGACTGATCAGAATTGAGCAGCGTGCTGCTGAAGGACCCACAGCATATCCGGATGATCGAACTGCAATGGTCCAGGAAAATAGCTGTGCAACTGGGGCTGGGGAGGTAAACAACTGCTGCGACGATGTGCCTCTGCCCGCCTTACAGGTGCAGCGAGAAGCGGGTTGATACCAGGCGCTACGGCCGGGGAGCAGCCGGCAAATTCGATAATGCCCCTGCTGCGGCACGCAACCGCAGCAGGGGGAGGAGACAACTGGCCAGTCAGATGGTTACTTGTGCAGCTGCCACTTCTGGTCTTTGACCTCCAGGACCACGAAGTTGCTGCGGGCCAGGGTCAGCTTGTCCGTAAAGGAGACCGGGCCGGCAATCCCCTGGTAGTCCTTGGTCTCCTTGAGAGCCTTGGCAACCGCCGCCTTGTCGAAGGAGCCGGCACGCTTGACCGCATCAGCAAACAGCATCATGCCGTCGTAGGACAGTGTTGAGTAGGGCCCCGGAGCGACGTTGTACTTCTTCTTGAAGTTTTCCGCAAAACCCTTGGCGGCCGGCAGGTAGTCGACGATCGGGTTGGAGAAACAGTAAACGCCTTCAGCGGCGCTGCCGGCAATCTCGATGAACTTGGGCGAGTTGGAGCCGTCGCCGATGGCGATCTTGCCCCGGTAGCCTGCCTGGCGGAGCTGCTTGACAAGCAGTGAGCCTTCAGCGTAGTAGGCGGTCCAGAAGATGGCATCGGGGCTCTTGGACTTGAGGGTCGTTACCAGCGAGGAGAAATCCTGCTCACCCTTGTTGACCACTTCATAGGCGACGACCTTGTGGCCTTTCGCTTCCCACTTGGAGCGGGAAATCTTGGCGAGGTCTTCGGAATAGGCTTCGCCCATGTGGACAATGGCGATGCTCTTCACGCCGATGGATTCGAACAGGCCCACGGCCGTGTCGGCCTGGGCGTCACCGGTCGAGTTGATCATGAAACCGATGCCGGGGTTGGCGCCGACCAGGGCCGTGGAGTTGGAGGCGGTGATAACAAACGGAACCTTAGCTTCGCCGTACAGGGCGAGGGTCGGCAGGGTCGCGCTAGAGCAGTAGCCGCCGACGACACCGACGACACCTGCGGAAATCAACTTGCTGGCAGCGGCCACGGCCTGCTGGGGATCGCAGGCGTCGTCACCGGTCTCGGTAACGATGGTCTTGCCAAGCAGTCCGCCGGAAGCATTGATTTCATCAACCGCCAGTTTGATGGCGCTTTCCATGTCCTTGCCGTCGGTCGCAGTTCCGCCGGTGGTAGGAATCATGATACCCACCTTGACTTCACCTGCGGCAAACCCCGTACCAGCGGCCAGAACTACGGCGAGAGCAGCCGATACCATCATCAATAAACTTTTCTTGAACATGTGCATCTCCTTTTTCTTCTGTGTCATCTAGGTTGATAATCTTAACTACACACTCTTAGGGCAACATCGTCAGAACATTGTTACACGCTACACGATCTTTTCAATACCGAAGCACTAATTATTTTCAGCGGCAACGCAGTCATTATGACCAACGGCACCCGAAATCACCATACTGTTAATGCCCCGCGCCACACCCATTTCGGTCCAAGCGGCAAGCCCTCTACAGTTTCGGAAACGCCGCAACGGCCAAAAGCCACGACAGGCAAAGCCGATGCAACAGCTTGGGAAGAGTTTAGCAAGAGGAATGCCAAACGCTGTTACAAAACCTCCTGGCGCAGTCCCGGACCAGGCCGCCAGCTCCCGGCCGCAAAGGGATTAATCCTGACATTTTGATAGGTTGAAAGCTTAACGACGCGCCTGGCGGAACGCCATGGATTTCATGGCCGCGCGGCACCGGCACCTCAGTTGGCCCAAAACCGACAGGATTCGGGGGCCCTTTATGCAAAAGCGCATAACACGGTCGAAACCCGCATCAGCAAGCGCTGAACCTGCCGATCACGCGAGATCATAGCGTTTGAGCTTCCTGGCGATCGTTGACTGGTTCACCCCCAGGGCCTCGGCAATGCTGGCCTGGCTCCGATATCGCTCCCGCGCGCGACTCAGCAGCGTGCGTTCAACCGATTCGAGTGCCTGTTGGAGCGATATGGTTTCCGGCCAGTCGAGATCTTCGGGAATCCCGGCCTTGGACCGTCCGACAACCTGCGACGGCAAGTCGGAGACATCGACGACCTCGGTCTCGGACATGACCACCAGGCGCTCGCAGATATTCATCAGTTCCCGGACATTACCCGGGAAGGCATAACCTGCCAGGGCGTCAAGGGCCGCACGTGTCAGGCGCTTCTGCGTTTTATTGACTTTCGAGAAATGGTCCATGTAGTGCCTGATCAGCGGGACCAGGCAGTCCCGGCGTTCACGTACCGCAGGAACGTGGATCGGGATCACGTTCAGACGATAATAGAGATCGAGCCGAAAGGTTCCCCGCTCGACCATTTCCTCGAGATCACGATGGGTTGCGGCGAGCACGCGGACATCGACCTTGCGTTGCTCGGTGCCGCCGAGCCGGGTGATGCGGCCGTCCTCGAGAAAACGCAGCAGCTTGACCTGGGCCGACGGCGGCAATTCGGCAATTTCGTCCAGGAAGAGCACCCCCTCGTTGGCCAATTCGAACTGCCCGGGTTTGCCGCCGGTGCTGGCACCGGTGAATGCCCCTTTTTCGTAGCCGAACAATTCGGCCTCTATCAACGATTCGGGAATCGCTCCGCAATTGATCTTGATCAGCGGTCGGTCGGCGCGCCGCGAGTTATGGTGAATCATGTCGGCGATCACGCCCTTGCCGACGCCCGACTCGCCGAGGATCAGCACGGAGGAATCCGCCGAGGCAACTTTGCTCGCCTGGCGCAGGGCCTTGATCATATTGGGGCTTCGGGCAATGATCCGCCGGGACTCCAACTCGAGCTGCTGCATTTCGAGCATCTGGTGGCGAAACTGGTCCTTGATCGCCTCCTGGTTCTCCAGTTCTCTCTGCAGCCGGTCTATCTCGGTGATGTCGCGTTCGCTGACGACCACCCGGATAAGCTCTCCGTTCTGATCGAACACCGGCGTGGCGACGGAAATCAGCTTCCCTCCCTTGGGCAGGGTCTGCAGCTGGCTGATGCTCTTCTTCTGCAGGCTGGCCTCCAGGGCCGCCGACCGGTCGATAAAGCCCTCTGCAATCAGGTCACGCATGTTGCGGCCGACCATTTCGGAGGCAGGCCGCTGATGAATCCGTTCAGAGGCCGGGTTGACCCTGATCACGTTGGCATCGGCATCACAGACAAAGAGCC
>JAHEEU010000213.1 GCA_024640545.1 Geobacteraceae bacterium | reverse complement strand
CGCATAGGCCAGGTAGTCGGGGCCGCGCTGACGGATTTTGCCGCTGCTGCGCTGCAGGCGGTCGCGGACGCCGTTGAAGACATCCCCCTCGAGCTCCTGGAAGGAGAGCACGTAGTTCTGGCCGAGCAGCAGGCTGACCTGTTCGGTCTTGATCGACTGGGTCTCGTCATCGAAGAACAGCATCTTGAGGATGATCAGGCTGTAGCCTTCGTATTCATCGAGTTTCGGGCGGTGATTGGTGTTGAGAATGTCCTCGAGGGCCAGGGGGTGGATGCCGAACCGTTTACCGAATTCATCGATAAGGGCCGTGTCATGAATCCCGCTCAGATTGATCCAGCTGACCGTGGCCGTTTCTTTGAAGGCAGTGGCCTGCTCAATCGTGATGTCGCTGAGAGACTCGAGCCGGGCCTGGTCGTAATCGATCAGGTTGATAACCGGATTCTCGACCTTCTGCTTGCCGACGTGGATCAGGGTGCCCGGCGACAGGCCGACCTGCTTGGCTTTGACCTGGAACATATCCCGGTTGATCGGCTTTTTTAGAAAGTCGAGGTAGAGCAGCGGGTTTTTGCCCATGAGGTCTTCCCTTCCCTGATGCCTGTTCAAATCTTGTCTGCTGGTCGATACGCGAAGGCGACTCTGGTATTGTCACTGTTCCCTGGTGGCTCTGGGAATTATGGCAGAAATAACTTGAAATTCAATGAAATTAAGGGCAAGTGGCTGATATGAGAGAGGGTTTTGTATGAAACGCCTCATCGGAGGGAAATGCAAATATTGGAGATAGAATACAGAATACAGGAGACAGGAGACAGAATGTAGTGAATCCACGGTTTCGCTGCCTGCAGCCCCCTCTCGGGTTCTGAATCGAAGCGTCCGGATGCCTGAGTCCGCCCCTCCGGCTAGGTGCCGAATAGCTGAATCAGTCATTTCACTGCCGGTTATGGGCGTCAACGGCCTTTGCCGAACAGCGACCCCAGAACGCCGCGCATGATCTGGCGACCGAGCTGCGTACCGATCGAGCGGGCGGCGCTTTTCGCCGCGGCCTCGAAAAAGTCGCCTGCCGAGGCGGTCTGCCGGGAGCGGCCGCGGGCATCTGGTGGCGGCTCGACCTGCTCCTTGAGCTTGGCCCTGGCCGTCAACTGCTCGTAGGCGGACTCGCGATCGATCTCCCGGTCATAGGCCGTGCCGACCAGTGACGCGGTGCGCACCCGGTCACGCTCCTGGCCGTCGAGGGGGCGCAGGCGGCTGGCCGGCGGACAGACCAGGGCCCGCTCAACCGGTTCAGGGATCCCCTTGGTGTCCAGGCAGGAGACCAGGGCCTCGCCGACGCCGAGAGCGGTAATGGCCTGTTCGACGTCCAGAGGGGGGTTGGGCCGGAAGGTCTGTGCTGCGGCGCGCACCGCCTTCTGGTCGCGCGGCGTGAACGCGCGCAGGGCGTGCTGTACTCGATTGCCCAGCTGGCCGAGGATGGTGTCCGGCACATCGAGCGGGTTCTGGGAGACGAAATAGATGCCGACCCCCTTGGAACGGATCAGGCGCACCACCTGTTCGACCTTGTCGAGCAGGGCTTCCGGCGGGTCGTCGAACAGCAGGTGGGCCTCGTCGAAGAAGAAGACGATGCGTGGCTTGGCCGGATCGCCGACCTCCGGCAGCCGCTCGAACAGCTCTGAGATCAGCCAGAGCAGGAAAGTGGCGTAAATCGTGGGCGTCTGGATCAGGCGGTCGGCGGCGAGGATGTTGATCACGCCGAGCCCGCCGGGCCCGGTCTGCATGAGGTCGTCGAGGTTGAGGGCCGGTTCGCCGAAGAAGCTCTCCGCGCCCTGCTGTTCCAGGGTCAGCAGCGCGCGCTGAATCGCCCCGATGCTGGCCGAGGAGACATTGCCGTACTCGTTGCGGAAGTCCCTGGCGTTGTCGCCGACGAAGCGCACCATGGACTGCAGGTCCTTGAGGTCGAGCAGGAGCATCCCCTGGTCGTCGGCGATCTTGAACACCAGGGTGAGGACGCCGGTCTGGGTCGGGTTGAGATCGAGCAGCCTAGCCAGGAGCAGGGGCCCCATCTCCGAAACGGTGGTGCGGACCGGGTGTCCCTGTACGCCGAACAGGTCCCAGAAGACCACGGGAAAACCCTGCGGGGAGAAATCATTGAGGCCAAGGGCTGCCACCCGTTCCATAACCTTGGGGTGATCGCCGCCGGCCTGGGCCAGTCCGGACAGGTCGCCTTTGACATCGGCCATGAAGACCGGTACGCCGATGCGGCTGAAATGCTCGGCAAGCACGCGCAGGGTGACGGTCTTGCCGGTGCCGGTGGCGCCGGCGATCAGGCCATGGCGGTTGGCCATGCGCGGCAGGATGCCGAGGAATTCATCGGCCTTGGCGATGGGTAGCGGGTCAAGCTGGTTCATGGTGGCCTCGTAGCGAATGGTTTTAAATCGAAGTATTAATCATAGCAGCTGATTCGCAACTGGGAAGTGGAGATTTCTCCTTCGGCAGCGATCATCCAGAGAAAACTGCCCGGCGGGCTTTGGAGACCGCACATCAATGGGTATGCTGTTGGGTGACAGGAGTTCGCCTTCCCTCATGACGTCACGAGGATAAGATCCCTGACGAAACGACAAAGCCCGCGCTGGCAGCGTGGGCTTTCCGACCGATCAGGTAAACCGGGTCAGGCGATCGTGTGCCTGACGATCCGACCCTCATTGAGATAAATGACGTCCTCGGCGATGTTGGTCGCCAGGTCGGCGACGCGTTCGAGGTGGCGGGAGACGGTGAGGTAATTAAGGACCGTGTCGATCGTCTCCGGGTGCTGGCGGATGTAGTCTTTGAAGAGCTGGTAATTCCGACCATGGAGGTTGTCGACGTCCTCATCGAGCTCAAGGACGTCCTTGGCCAGTTCGAGGTCGGCGTTGACCAGGGAGTCGAGAGCTTTTTCAAGCATTGCCAGGACCTTCTTCGCCATGTCGTTGAGGTTCAGCGGGCAGGTGACGCGTGGCTCCTTGGCAACCGCCAAGGCACGTTCCGAAATATTGACCGCCTGGTCGGCAATGCGCTCCAGGTTGTTGTTGATCTTGAGAACCGCAACGATCATGCGCAGGTCATTGGCTACCGGCTGATGCAGTGCCAGGATCTTGAGGCACTCCTCCTCGAGCATTACTTCCATGCGGTTGATTTCTTCATCCGATTTGATCAACTTCTCAGCCAAAGCGATGTCCATCTTGACCAGGGCCTGAAAGGACAGCTGGACACTCTCCTCGACCATGGCCGTCAGGGCGAGCAGCTGTTTTTCCAGATAGGCCATCTCCTTGTGCAATATGCTTGTCATCTATCTGCTCCTTAGCCGAACCGGCCGGTGATGTAATCCTGGGTCTGCCGGTTGTCGGGGTTGGTAAAGATCTTGTGGGTTGCACCGAACTCGATGATCCGCCCCTGGTAGAAAAAGGCGGTGAAATCGGAGATGCGTGCAGCCTGCTGCATGTTGTGGGTGACGATGACGATCGTATAGCGTTCCTTGAGGATATCGATCAGTTCCTCAATGCGCGCCGTGGCCACCGGGTCGATGGCGGAGGTTGGCTCGTCCATGAGCAGAATCTCCGGTTCGACCGCAATTGCCCGGGCGATGCAGAGCCTCTGCTGCTGACCACCTGAGAGGGCCGTGCCGGGGTGGTTCAGCTTGTCCTTGACGTCGTCCCACAGGGCGGCCTGCTGCAGAGCTTTTTCGACCCGGTCGTGCAGTTCGCTGCGGTTGATGCGGTAGTGCTGCTTGAGACCGTAGGCGATATTGTCGAAGACGCTCATCGGAAAGGGGGTCGGCTTCTGAAAGATCATGCCGACCTTGCGGCGCAACTCGAGCACGTTGCAGCTTGCATCGAGAATGTTCTGCCCGTCCAGCAGCACTTCGCCGCTGACCCTCTGCCCGCGATAGAGCTCGAAGATACGGTTGTAAGTGCGCAGGTGCGTCGATTTGCCGCATCCGGAGGGGCCGATGATCGCCGTCACCCGGTTGGTCGCGATCTGCAGGTGGTTTTCAAACAGCGCCTGGTGCTCGCCATAATAAAAATTGAGCCCTCGGGTGGCAATCTTGATTTCTTTGGGAATCGCTGACATCCCTGGTTTTACCGCCGACATGGGCAAGGTGCGAGTCTGCGTGTTCTCCGACAGAGCACCGGCTGTTGTCAACATCATGATTGTCTGCTCCTGTACCATAAAAATCCCCGGGTGATGATGGTGGTGCCGAGGACGCTGACTGCGATCAGCAGTGATGCCCCCCAGGCCAGGGTCTGCCAGTCATCGTAGGGGGACATGGCGTAGTTGAAGATGGTAACGGTCAGGTTTGCGGTCGGTTCGTTGA
>JAHEEU010000212.1 GCA_024640545.1 Geobacteraceae bacterium | reverse complement strand
ACGGTCAGCAAGAAATAAAAAACGAACCCCCAAACCACCTGACTGAAAGCCAGCCCGGCATAACCGGCGCAAATCAGGGCCAGCAACAGCAGGGGCGTACCGCGAGCGCCGAGATGGTACTGGATGCGGTGGCTGACGATCGAACCGAAGGATACGCACAGGTTGGCGGCTGCCCAGATCGGCCCGAACCAGGCCAGGGGCACGTTGAGCGACTGCATGTACGGTTGGATCAGCCAGACGGGGTAGAAGGAAGCGAGCCCGAGCAGGGCGGCCAGGAGTATGCTGTAACGCAGACCAGGACTCTGCAGCAGGGCCTTGCGGGCAATCACCACGGCGTCACGCAGGTGCGAGCTGGTTGGCCTTAGCTCAGCCGGGGTCTCCTTAAGCTTGCGGCAGACCACCAGCGCCAGTACCCAGATGCCAATCTGCAGGAAGAAGGGCAGGAGAGGAAACCACGCATAGAGGGCCCCGGCCCCTATGGCTCCTCCTGCTTCGCCGACCTGGGCCCACGCCGTCATGCGGCCATCGTACCTGGCATACTCCTCCTCCCGGCCCTCATGGCGCAGTGTCTCGTAAAGCAGGGCGCTGTCGGCGCCGCTGATGAACGCATAGGAGATGCCGAGTTGAATCTCTGCAACGAGGACGCCGGCAAACGAGCCTGCCAGGGTATAAGTCGTCCAACCGGTAATGCCGAACAGGCAGGCGAGGTGAAGAGCGAAACGATAGCCAAGGCGATCACTCAGGTAGCCGGAAGGAAACTCCATGAGCAGCGTCGCCAGTGAAAAGATTCCCTGCAGCAGGAGAATCTCAGCGAGGCTCAGGCCGATCTGGTCTTTCCAGAACAGGGTGATGATGGCCATCGGCAAAAGGGCCATCTTCAGGGCAGCGAAGAGGTTGAGGAGGGGGAGGTTGTTCGAGAAACCGGAGCCTGGGGGGCGGAGCCTGGGGCGCGCGATCAAGCTGTTTTTCACTTCTCGGATCGTGCCCCACACTGCTGATGTTTATGCCCAATAAATGCAGGCTGAAGGGCAATTGTCCATGGCGGCTTCAATCTTCACCTGCGGAGCCCCGGTGGGGTTGTGGACGACAGCTTTTTCGTGAGCGTGACCATTGCTGCTTTCTTCCATGTGGAAAACTTCCGGACAGATCTGGGTACAAGCTTCGCAGCCGATGCAGCACTCGGGGTCAATTGCGGGTATGCGCGCCATGGTGGTACTCCTCGGTAAATGATAAGGTATATTATCAAGTGGTTCGACTTTTGACCAGATGTTCTTTCGGTTTGCCAGAACTCTCGTGAATCCTTATACTTGTCCGAAGATTGCTGGCGGCGCCTGTTCTTCAGTCGGCAAGGCTGCCGGGAAATGCTCAGTGAAGACCCATCAAAGGCGTAAATCACTCACCAGGCAAAGCCTGTAAGCCCTTGCGTCTTTCAATTAAGCGCTCTGCGAAAATGTATTGTAATTGGTCCGGGGGCAGGTTCCAGAACTTTTTATGGCCGATTCCCTCTCGGCGGTCAACGACCCATGCGAACTGGTCTGCGTACTGAAATCATCCTGAGCATCTCTCTGCTGCTGGCGGCGGCGCTGCTCTTTGCCGGTTTTCTGCTGGTCAAGTTGACGGAACGCAACCTGCTTGAACAGCAGCGCGTCCATGCGGCAGCGATCGTCCGCCTGGTGGTGGCCGGGCTCGATGCCGCCGCGCCGACCTCCGCTGCCGGCAGCGAACAGGATCTCGCCGTTGCCAGCCTGACACACCTGCAGACGCTGTTCGACAAGCAGCCTGACGTGATTGCCTGGCGCCTGCTCGATTCCAGGTCGCAGGTCCTTGCCAGCAATGCCTATGTTGCTGGCCATGAATTCTCAGCTATCTCGCCGTCCGCGCTGGAAAAAGGTCAAGTCTACGAGGACCTGGTTTATGAATCCTGGCGGTTCCTTCACAATACCGATATCCGGAACTATCTCGAACTGTCAACACCGCTCTGGGCCGGCAACGAGCCCTACGGCCTGCTGCAGGTCAGCTTCGACCTCGAAGATCTGCATCACAGGGTTCAGGGGGCTCAGAAACTGACGCTGCTCTATGTCATCGTCTACGGCATTATCCTCGTCATATTCGGGGTTTATCTCCTCAATCGCAACGTCGTCAAGCCGGTCCGCCAGCTGCAGCAGGCGACCACGGCGGTGGCCGGCGGGGCCCTGACCTCGGTGAACATCCCTTCCGGCCCAGGCGAGATTCATGAGCTTGCGGACAGCTTCAACCAGATGGTGGCTGCTCTGGGCGCGAGCCGTGCCGAGACCGAAGAGCATATCGCCTCCCTCGAGGAGACCAACCAGGCGTTGGCGCGGGCACGCGACGACCTGGTCAGGTCAGAAAAACTGGCGACGGTCGGCCACCTGGCCGCCGGCATGGCCCATGAGATCGGCAACCCGCTGGGAGCGGTGGTCGGCTACTTGAACATTCTCAAGGAGGATCTCACCGGTGGCAATCGCGACCTGGTGGAGCGTTCCCTGGTCGAAGCCGGCAGGATCGACCGTTTGGTCCGCGAACTGCTCCAGTACGCAGCTCCGGGCGATCGCCAGAAGGACTACTTCTGCCCGGTCAGCCTGCTGCGCGAAACCGTTGACATGCTGTATCATCAGGGGCAGTTTGACGGTATCGAAGTTGCTGACAACTGCTCCATGGATGATCATACGGTCAGCATGGACCGGGGACGCTTGATGCAGGTCTGGATCAACCTGCTCCTGAATGCCAGGGATGCCATGCAGGGCTCGGGGCGGATTGAGATTTCCTCGACTCACAATGACCATTCAATCACGGTCTCGATTCGTGATGATGGTGGCGGGATCGAGCCGGAAACAGCGAAACGCATCTTCGAACCCTTTTTCACCACCAAGGCTCCCGGCCGCGGTTACGGCCTGGGACTTGCTGTCTGCCAGCGGATCATCGATGAGAGCGGTGGCCGGGTTGCCGTTGCAACGGAGCCCGGTCAGGGGAGCTGTTTCACTGTCACCTTGCCCAAGTCCCCGGAGAAAAGATGAGTGTCACAGAGCGAAGAATCCTGATCGTTGATGATGAAGCGCCGATGCGGCACATGCTGCGCATGGTCCTGGAGCGCGACGGCTACTCGGTGACCGAGGCCGCCGACGGCCGCCAGGGACTCGACAGCCTGCAGGCCGGGCATTATGGCATGGTCCTTTGTGATATCCGCATGCCGGAAATGGAAGGGCTGACTTTTCTCAAGGAGAAACAGGCGCGGCAGCTTGGCGGCACGGTGATCATGATGAGCGCCTACGGCAGCATCGATACCGCGGTGGAATGCATGAAGCAAGGGGCCTATGACTATATTTCCAAACCATTCCGCCCTGATGAAATCCTGTTGACCGTCCGCAAGGCCGAGGAACGCCTGCAACTTCGCCAGGAGAACGTCCAGCTCAAGAAGTCCATGCAGCGCGGCAGCCGTCCCCAGGGTGTGGCGGCGATCGTACACCGCAGCGACCGTATGCGCAGCGTGCTGGAGACCGTGCAGAAGGCGGCCGCGGCTGATGCGCCCGTGCTGATCACCGGCCCGACCGGAACCGGCAAGGAGCTGATTGCCCGTGCCCTGCATGCGGAGAGCTCCCGCGCCGAACGGCCTTTTCTGGCGGTCAACTGCAGCGCCATCCCGGCCGGCCTGCTCGAGAGCGAGCTGTTCGGTCACGCCAAGGGTGCGTTCACCGGTGCCGACCGGGCTCGCACCGGCCTGTTCGGGGCTGCCGGGGGCGGCACCCTGCTGCTCGATGAAATTGGTGACTTCCCGTTGGAGCTCCAGCCCAAGCTGCTGCGGGTCCTGCAGGAGCGCGAAGTGCGCCGGGTCGGTGAGAGCCAGTCGACGCCGGTCGATGTCCGCGTGATCGCTGCCACCGCCAAGAACCCGCGGCAGGCGGTCGCCGACGGTACCTTCCGTGAAGACCTCTTTTATCGTCTGGCGGTCGTTTCGATCGAGCTGCCGGCACTTGCCGAGCGTCCTGAGGATATCGCCCCGCTGGTCGAAAGCTACCTGCCGAGAATCGCCGCCCGCCTGAAACGGCCGGTCCCGGTGATCAGCCCTGCGGCCCTGGCCCGCCTGGAAAAACAGCCCTGGCCCGGCAATGTTCGCGAGTTGCTGAACGTTCTCGAGAAAACCCTGGTGCTCTGCCGCGAGGAGTCGATCGGGGAGCATGACCTGGTGCTGCACGATCACCCCAAAGCGCCGATCGATGCAAACGCCCTGTCCCTCAAGAAGGCCACCGTCGCGCTTGAGCGGGACTACATCGGCAAGGCCCTGGAGGTCACCGGCGGCAATCGGACCCAGGCGGCGAAAATCCTCGAAATCAGCCTGCG
>JAHEEU010000211.1 GCA_024640545.1 Geobacteraceae bacterium | reverse complement strand
CCGACCGCTGTGTCATCCCCGAGCACGAGTTCGACATCGAACAGCTGGCGCAGTTGATGACCGAGGACCGCAACCGTCATCCGAGCAAATACTCGGTGCTGCTCATTTCGGAGGGCGCCCGCATGCACCACCAGCAGGAGATGAGTTTCGAAGGGGCGGATGTCGACCAGTACGGTCACCGCAAGCTGGGCGGGATCGGCGACCTGGTTTCGGCCCAGCTCAAGCAGCTGTCGCCCCGGTTCAACCAGGGCCGACGGATCAACGTGCTCAACCAGCGCCTTGGTTACCTAGTGCGCAGCGGCGACCCCGATGCGTTAGACTCCATCGTGCCGATGGCCTTCGGCAACATGGCCCTCGACCTGGTCCTGGCCGGCACCTCGGGGCGGCTGGTGAGCATCCATAACGGCAGCTACGATACGGTGCCGATCAGCCTCGTCACTGGCCAGAAAAAAGTGGTTAACGTCGAGAAGCATTACAGCACCGAGCGTTTGCGCCCGAAATACGAATCGTTCCTGCACCAGCCGCTGTTCATCATGACCAGCGATGCTTAGGGTTTGGGGCCACTTGTTTTCAAGTGGCCCCAGCTCGTGACGGGTCAAGACTCGATCGGAACGATGCCGCGGCATTCAGGAAAAGCTTTACAGACCCAGAACCATTGACCGGCATACTGGCCTTTGCTTGCCCGACGCTTGACCATTTCCGCGCCACATTTATCACAAACAAGTGAAGCAGCGACCTCTTCGACCG
This sequence comes from Geobacteraceae bacterium, assembly GCA_024640545.1. Lineage (GTDB taxonomy): Bacteria > Desulfobacterota > Desulfuromonadia > Desulfuromonadales > BM103 > JAHEDT01. Next base: position 3,653 of record JAHEEU010000211.1, on the reverse strand, counting down.
GTTCGCTTGCAACAGGTGCAGCAACGGCCTCTTCAGCCTGCACGCTCGCAGCAGTTGCAGCAACAGCCTCTTCAGCCTGTTCGTCTTCTACTGGTGCAGCACCAAGCGGAAGGTCCGAGTCGTTTTCATGGGATGCTGCCTTCCCGCTCGAGGTCCTTATCTTCAAGAACACCAAGAGCAGAACAACTGCCAACCCAAACAGAATAATTGTCATCGTGGTACTCATAAAACGACCTCCTGTTCTTCCGAGGGCGGACCAAGCAGACCACTGAAACCAGGGACATGCGGCCTGTTGATTGTGCCCTCCAAGTGAGGTTTATTGCCAGTATTTCGCTTAACCTTTCGCCACCTGGGACAGACCTGCAGTGACCAGTTATCAGTCACTGCCTTCATCATTTGCACGGCCCCGCGCATTCCTCGTCTCCCGGACAGGGCTGGTCACTCTGGATGGCGATGGGACATTCCACCCGAACCTTGATCGTCTCACTCTGCACGAACTGGCCGTTGGCGTCGATGAACGACGGCTGCTCGGTGAAGACCAGGCAGAGGGCGCCGTCCCTTTCCAGGCCGACCACGCCGGTACCGGCGCCGTCGGCGGAGAGGGACGGGTTGCTGCGCCAGCCGTCCTGGTGGAGCGGCGTGCCGGGCTCGGCGGCAAGATCGGCGAGCGACTGGCTGCCCAGGCGCGCCTGATTGGTCTGCATCTCCAGCAGGCAGCCGTCCACGCAGTGCTGCGTCCACTGCGAGGTGAACAGGCCGTCGCGGCGGACCAGCGATTCGTGGGGGACCTGCAGCAGCGCCTGGAAGAACGGCGCGCAGCTGTCGTTGAGCTCACCGGCCCGGGTTGTTGTTGGCAGCAGCATTGCAATCAACAGCAGAAGACGAAGCATGCGACCTCCGCAAGCTTAGAGGCAGGGATAGGCACCTTTGGAGCTGGTCCCCAAAACAAAAGGCCGTCGGGCCGCGTGGTGCGGTCAAAACGGCCTCTAAAGTTCACACCACTCCCCCTACTCCGGACATTCCATCCCTCTTGAAACCACGTAAGGTGCAACGCCGCAACCGGCGCAACACCCCCCTTTTTAATCAAAACATGCTGGCGGAACATCAGCCGTAGAATTCAATTAACATATTGAAAATACTCTTTTGATTGTGGTTCGTCAAGTAGAACACGGCAAGGCAGGGGGCGGTAAGGTCTTAAGGCTGCAGGGATGAAAAGCCTTAAGCTGTAAGCTGTAAGCTGACAACTGATAGCTGGCTGCTGACTGTTAGCTGCTGAAGGCGGGGACAGGCACCTGCGGAGCCAGTCCCCTGGTGGACTGATAACTGACAACTGACAGCAGACCATTGAATCCCGTTCAAGTCGTTTCGTGGCCATTCTCGACCAGGCTGATCACCGACCAGCCGGCCTCGGCGGTGATCGTCTGCTCGGCGCAGAAGACGCGGATGCGCTCGCGCGGGTCGATGGCGAACAGCGGGATGGTCGTTTCGCCGTGGACTTCGAACAGCTGCTCCATGCCGAAGCTCTCGGTCAGCTGGGTGGTTCTGATCTGCGCGCCCTCGGCGATGGCGGCAGCGAGCTGGTCGTAGGTGACCTCGGCACCGAACAGCGTCCGGCCGCGCCGGCTGGCGGGGACCCGCAGCGCCTTGGACTGGTCTTCGGCCGGCTGTGACTGCAGCACGTAGACGTTGTTCTTGCCTAGCTCCATGCGATAGTGCAGCGCTGCGGCCAGGTTGATGCTCTCCTGGTCGGCGAGGGCCAGCATGCGGCCGATGCCGATCAGGTCGAGGTGGCGCTCGGCATGCTCCGAGATCGGGTTGCCCAGGTAGGTGGGCAGGCCCGCCATCCTGGCCTGGTAGATGGTGTCCCAGCTGGTGTCGGCCAGTGTGACGCGCAGGTCGCTCTTGACCAGGGCCTGGCCGATGGCGCGGGCGACCGGGTTGGCGCCGATGATCAGGAAGCCGCGCGGTTCCGGTTCGGCGACCCCCAGCCAGAGGGCCATCAGCCGCGCGGTGGTGCTCTGCAGGAGCACGGTGCCGATGATCACCAGGAAGGTCAGCGGCACCAGCAGGCGGGCGCCTTCGAAGCCGATGCCCTGCAGCTGGATGGCGAACAGGGCCGAGATCGCCGCAGCGACGATGCCGCGCGGCGCGATCCAGGCCAGCAGGTGGCGTTCGGGCCAGCTCAGCGAGGACCCGTAGGTGGATAGCACGATATTCAGCGGCCGGGCCAGAAACTGGATCGCCAGGAACACCCAGAGCGCCGACCAGCCCAGTTCGCGGAAGGTCGCCCACTCGAGGCGCGCAGCTAAAAGAACGAAGAGCAGGGAAATCAGCAGGATGCTCAGGCTCTCCTTGAAATCGAGGATCTCCTCGGTGTCGACGTCGCGCATGTTGGCCAGCCAGACCCCCATGACGGTGACGGTGACCAGCCCGGACTCCTCCTGGAGGTGGTTGGCCAGGGCAAAGCTGCCCAACACCAGCGCCAGGGCGGAAACGTTGTGCAAAAACTCCGGCAGCCAGTGATGGCGCAGCAGCAGGCCGAACAGGTAGCCGCCTCCAGCACCGATGACGGCCCCCACGGTGAGGATCTCGGCGAAGGTCACCAGGGTGTGGCCGAGCGCGACCTGCCCGCCCGCGGAGACGATGAATTCGTAGACCAGCACGGCCAGGGAGGCGCCGATCGGGTCGATGACGATCCCTTCCCAGCGCAGGATGTTGGAGACCGCGGCGGTCGGCCGCACGGTGCGCAGCATTGGAACGATGACGGTCGGCCCGGTCACCACGGTGATCGCGCCAAACAGGAAGGACAGCTGCCAGGAGAGGTCGAGGGCAAAGCGGACCGCGAGCGCGGTGATCAGCCAGGTGGCCACCATGCCGATGGAGACCATGTTGCGCACGACCTTCTCCAGGCCGAGGATTTCCCGGAACTTGAGGGTCAGGCTGCCCTCGAAGAGGATGATCGCGACCGACAGGGAGACGAAGGGGAAGAACAGCTCGCCGAGCAGCGCCTGCGGATCGAAGACGCTGAACACCGGGCCGGACAGGATGCCGACCAAAAGCAGGAAGATGATCGCCGGCAGCTTGACCCGCCAGGCGAGCCACTGGCACAGGGCGCAGACCACCACCAGCCCGGCAATGGTCATCAGGATATGTTCGGCCACCGGCAGACCTCCAGGGAACGGATCGCGGCAGGCTGTCAAGGGTGACCGCGACCGGGACTTTCGACACTACTGCTAACCCTTGAGTTCGTCAAGCAGAACCTCGGAACGCGGAACGCGTTCCAGTTGTCAGCTACCACCAGGGGACTGGCTCCGCAGGTGCCTGCCCCCGCCTCCCGGGCCCCGCCTCCCACTCCACGCCTTTCCAAGTTCTCTGAATTACACGCGCGCTAAAGTGAGCTATAATATTTCTACCAACTTTTCCGCAACCGCCGGGTTCCGCCGGTTGCCACTCCCCGCTCTTGAAAGAGGTCACAATGCAAACCATGATCAGAACAGCAATCCTCGCAGGCCTTCTTCTCTGCACCGCGCCGCTCCCAGGGCTGGCGGCGACCGATACAGCACAGGACCAACCCGTCGAAGTGGCCGTTGCGCCCTGCGGCGCCATGCCGGGGATGATGATGCGCAACAGAGGCGAAATGCCCTGCCCCAAAC
>JAHEEU010000210.1 GCA_024640545.1 Geobacteraceae bacterium | reverse complement strand
CATCCCGTTCGAATATGGAACTATAGACGGTGAACCTGTAACGGTTACATTTGATGCAGATTTTAAAGGTGTTACCATGCAGCCCACGGTTCCGCTTAAACCGGCAACGACTTATACCTCCACAGGCAGAGTCGCTGATATGGCTGGAAACTTGTCTGAACCATTTACATGGACTTTTACAACAGCTGGCCCATAGGATCTCTTTATATCTAGGGTGGTGAGTGTATTTTATCCTCCCAATACCGATCCATAAAACGGGTCGACCCAATAAAAGAGGGAATATAGGCATTTAATCGAAAAGGCCGCACCTGAAAAGTGCGGCCTTGTTACGTTCCCAGCAATAGGAAATATTCCAAAAACAACAACTGAATTGCAGAAGACCTTCCGCTTGTAATTTTAAATGGGTGATTCCCGTATAGGTGCAGGTTCCTTTTGCATGGAGAAGAATGCAGAGTAGACAGTTCTAGCCAACCTCGTTGTACACCCGCTCGCGAAACTCCACATGCAGTTGTTCGGCAACCCGCCGACAGGCGTCGATATCAATCCCCGGCAGGGCGACAGCGGTTGCCGTGACCGACGGGATGTGTTGCCTGGCCTCGACGAGAAATTCCTTCAGAGCAGCATAACCCCGCTCACCGAATTCGGAACGGCAAATCTTCTGGTAGGTCGCCGCATCGGGAGCGTTGAGCGACACGCTGATCGCATCGACCAGTCCGGCCAGCTCCGGCAGAACGTTGCGCCCATGCACCAGGTTGGCCTGGCCGTCGGTGTTGATGCGCACGGTGATCTTCTTCTGTTTCAGGTAACCGGCAACCTGCTTGACCAGGTCGAGGCGCAGTAGTGGCTCGCCGTAACCGCAGAAGACGACTTCATCGTAAGACGACGGGTCGCCGATGGCCGCCAGCACCTCGTCGACCGAAGGTTCGCGTTCGAGGCAGAGCTGGTGCCCCTTGACGGTGAAATCCCTGAACTTCGCACAGAAGGTGCAGCTGTTGGTGCAGCGGTTGGTGATGTTCAGGTAGAGGCTGTTGCGAATCACGTAGGCGATCCGCGTGCTCTGGTCGACCTCACCGATGCCGAACAGCCGCCAGGCGTTGAGGCTGGTGATGCGGGCGACATCCTCGAGGGTCAGCCCCTTGACCTCGGCAAGTTTCTCGGCGGTTGAGCGGATGTAGGCCGGTTCGCAGCGCTTGCCGCGCCAGTTCTGCGGGGCGAGGTAAGGGCTGTCGGTTTCGACCAGCATGACGTCGATCGGCAGGGTCCGGGCGATATTTCGCAATGCGTCGTTTTTCGGATAGGTCAGTGGCCCTGCGAAGGAGATGTAAAACCCCATCGCCACGCACTTGCGCGCCATGTCAAGGTCCCCGGAAAAGCAGTGCAGCACGCCGCCGGCATCGCCAGCGTTCTCTTCCTGCATGATGCGGACAACGTCGTCATGGGCGTCTCGGTCATGAATGATCAGCGGCTTACCAGTCGCTTTGGCCAGCTGGATATGACTGCGGAAAGCGGCTTCCTGCAAATCGCGCGGCGACCGGTCCCGGTAGAAATCAAGGCCGGTTTCCCCGACGGCGACCACCTTGTCGACCGCTTCGATCATGCGGGCCAGTTCATCGACAAGGGCATTGCTCACCGTACTGGCATCGTGCGGATGGATGCCGACGCTGGCATAGACGTTGTCGTAGCGCAGGGCGAGATCGACGCTGGCACGCGAACTCTCCAGGTCGCAGCCGACCGTCAGGATGTGGCCGACGCCGTTGTCAAGGGCGCGTTCGATCACGGCATCGAGATCGGCTGCATAAGGTTTGGAGTCGAGATGGGCGTGGGAGTCGACTAAAAAAGTCTGTAATTTTTTCATTGAAAAATTTCCGGGGCGTGGAACGCGGGACGAGTGACGAAAAAATCAAAAGCCCTGTCGCATCCCCCGTTCCGGTTATTCGGTCTCAATCCTGGGGAAGAGCGGGGTGGCCTTCTCGATCATGGTGCCAGGCCTGAGCAATCCCCAGCCGTCACGTCCGGCAAGCTGCTGGTCGGCCGGGGCGATACCGAGAATCCTGCCGATGCTGGCACCGGTTTCCGGCATGAAGGGGGTGACCAGCAGGCCAATCAGCCGAACAGCTTCGAGGAGGTTGTACATGACCGTGCCGAGCCGCTCGTTCTGGTCGGCGTCCTTGGCCAGGGCCCAGGGCGCAGAGTCATCGATATACTTGTTGGCGGCGCTGACTAGTTCCCAGATCGACTGCAGTGCCTTGTTGAAGGCGAGAGCGTCCATCTGCTCGTCGATCACGCCGATCTGCTGCATGTACTTGTCTTGCAGTTCCTGGTCGATAGTTTCTTTTTGACAGGGTGTTGTCAACTCACCCTTAAAGTATTTGCTGAGCATTGCCGTGGAGCGGCTGATCAGGTTGCCAAGGTCGTTGGCCAGGTCGGAGTTGATGCGGTGCACCAGGGCGCTGTGGGAGAAGTCGCCATCGAGACCGAAGGGGACTTCACGCAGCAGGAAGTAGCGGATGGCGTCGACACCGTACTTGTCGATGAGCATATTCGGTTCGACGACGTTGGCGAGACTCTTGCTCATCTTCTGCCCCTCGACGGTCCACCAGCCATGGGCGAAGACCTTGTCCGGGAGAGGGATGCCTGCCGCCATCAGGAAGGTCGGCCAGTAGACGGTGTGGAAACGCAGGATGTCCTTGCCAATGACATGGACATCGCAGGGCCAGAATCTGGCGAAATTGCCTTCGTTGTCATGCGGGAAGCCGAGTGCGCTGATGTAGTTGGTCAGAGCGTCGAACCAGACGTAGATGACATGCTTTTCGTTGCCCGGCACCGGGATGCCCCAGGAGAAGGTGGTGCGCGAGATGGAGAGGTCACGCAAGCCTTCGCGGACGAAGCTGAGAATCTCGTTGCGTCGTGATTTCGGTTGGATGAAGTCGGGGTTGGCCTCGATATGGGCGAGCAACTGTTCCTGGTACTTGCTCATGCGGAAGAAGTAGGACTCCTCCTTGAGCTTGTCGGTCGGACGACCGCAGTCGGGGCAATTGCCGTCGAGCAGGTTGGTTTCGGTCCAGAAGGTTTCGCAGGGGGTGCAGTACCAGTCCTCGTATTCACCAAGGTAGATGTCCCCCTTGGCTTCGATGCTGCGGAAGATCTCCTGAACCGCCAGCTTGTGGCGCTCCTGCGAAGTGCGGATAAAATCGGTGTTGGAAATATTCAGCTTTTCCCAGAGCGACTGGAAGCGTTTAACGACCCGGTCAGCCAGCTCGAGAGGGGTTTCTCCCTTGGCGTGGGCGGCCTTCTCGACCTTCTGCCCGTGCTCGTCGGTTCCGGTCAGGAAATAGACTTCGTAGCCCCGGGCGCGCTTGTAACGCGCCATGACATCACAGGCCAGGGTGGTGTAGGCGTGGCCGATATGGGGAACGTCATTGACGTAATAGATCGGTGTGGTCAGGTAAAAGCGTTTATCGTCCGACATGACTATTCTCCCTGCTTGCTCGGGCCAGGCTTGCGGCCGCCACGTGGTCTGCGCCTGCCGCGGCGACGGCGCTTGCTCTGGGCCTGGCCATCCGCGGTTTCTTTCGGCGCTTGAGTCTTTTCAGGCTCGGCCGGCTTTGCTGGCTCGGGTGCCGGTTGTTCGGCGATCTTTTGGCCCCTGCCGGTCTGCTTCCTGGGTTCCTGCCGCTGTGGCCGGCTCCTGGTCAAGCGATTGCCATGGGTCTCGCCGGGCGGCTGCTCCTCTGCCGGCTGCTGAGAGGCCTGGCCGGTGCGCAGCTCTTCCATCGTCACGCAGCAGCAACTGCCTTCCCGGTCACGCAAAGTTACCTGCTGGCGCAGGATATCCTGGGATGTGACCTCGCATTCGCGATTCTGCCACAGGATTTTCTTGCCGCACTTGGGCATCCCCTTTTTCAGTTCGCTGTAGGTTTCGAACTCATAGCCGAGGCAACAGAGCAGGCGGCCGCACTGGCCGGAAATTTTGGTTGGGTTCAGTGCCAGCCCTTGTTCCTTGGCCATTTTTACCGAAACTGGGTTGAACTGTGTGAGGAAACTGCTGCAACAGAGTTCGCGGCCGCAGATGCCGAGTCCGCCGACCAGTTTTGCCTCGTCGCGCACACCGATCTGGCGCATTTCGATCCGCGTGTGGAAATGATGGGCCAGGTCCTTGACCAGTTCGCGGAAATCGATGCGGCCGTCAGCGGTGAAATAGAAGATGATCTTCGAGCCGTCGAAAGCGTACTCGGCGCGCACCAGCTTCATTTCCAACTGGCGTTCATGAATCCGCTCCGCACAGTAGCGGCGGGCATCTTTTTCGCGGGCGGCGTTGGTCTCTGCCAGGGCGAGATCCTCTTCCGTCGCGATGCGCAGGATATGCTTCAGCCCATCCGGAGCCTGGTCCTCAGGCACCTCCCG
>JAHEEU010000209.1 GCA_024640545.1 Geobacteraceae bacterium | reverse complement strand
ACGGCAATATCGATTTCGCCGCGCAGCATGGCTTCCTCGATCTCCTTGACGAACAATCCCTTGCCGCCGACCATCGCCAGGGGCACGTCGAGGATCTTGTCGCCCTGGGTCTTGATCTTGGTCAGGGTGACTTCCATGCCGGGGTAGCGCTTTTCCAGTTCGGACTTGACCCAGTTGGCCTGCCAGAGGGCTAGCTGGCTGGCGCGGGTGCCGATTCGCAGTAACGGTTTGGACATCTATAACACTCCTTTATTCCTGATCACTCTCGTCGAGCGGTTTGAATTCCTTGTCATCGCCAGCCGGGGCGGGCAGATCGAACAGGGTGCGCACGGCATCAACATAGTCTTCGCCGCTGGTGTCGTTCTGGGTGCGCTTGAGGACGGCCGTCGGCTGGTGCAGGACCTTGTTGATGATTGCCCCGGCCATGGCCTCGATGCTTCTGCGCTGGCTGTCGGTGAGGTCCTTGAGGTTGCCGAAGGTCTTGTCGAGCTCCTGTTGGCGGATCTCCTCAAGCTTGCGGCGCAGGGCGATAATCGTCGGTTTGACTTCGAGGTTGCCCAGCCACTGGTAAAACTGGCCGATCTCCTGTTCGACGATCGCCTCGGCCTTGCCGGCCTCCTTCTGGCGCTCCTTGAGATTGGCCTGGACCACGCCCTGCAGGTCATCGACGTCGTAGAGGTAGGCATTGTCGAGAGTGTTGACCTTCGGGTCGATATCGCGCGGCACGGCGATGTCGATCAAGAACATCGGCCGGTTCTTGCGGCGCTTGAGCACCTCTTCCATCTGGCGTTGACCGAGGATGAAGTTCGGTGCCCCGGTGGAGGTCATGACGATGTCGACTTCGGCGAGGTGTTCGACAAAGCATTCGAAGGGCACCGCCTTGCCGTTGAATTCCGCCGCCAGCTTCTCGGCACGCTCGAAGGTGCGGTTGGTGACCAGGACCTTGGAAACGCCGTTGGTCACGAAGTGCCGGGCCGCCAGTTCGCACATCTCCCCGGCGCCGATGATCATGACGCCCTTGTTGTCGAGCCGGTCGAAGATCTTGCGCGCCAGCTCCACTGCGGCAAAGGACACCGAGACGGCATTGCTGGCAATGGCGGTTTCGGTGCGGACCCGCTTGGCCACCGAAAAGGCCTTGTGCAGGAAACGGTTGAGGATCAGGCCGGCGGTCTTGAACTCGGCGGCGTAGCCGTAGGCCGTTTTGATCTGGCCGAGAATCTGCGGTTCGCCCAGCACCATCGAATCGAGGCTCGAAGCAACCCGGAACAGGTGCCTGATTGCCTCTTCGCCCTGGTGACTGTACAGGTTGCTGCTGATCTCTTCGGGGGAAACCTCGTGATATTCGGCCAGGAAGCGGCGCAATGCGGCCATGGCGGCTTCCGGCTCCTTGGTGGCGGCGCACAACTCGACCCGGTTGCAGGTCGAAACGATCAGCCCTTCGGCCACTGACGGCAGTTCGAGCATCTGCCGCAGGGGCCGCTCCATGGCCGTCGGGGCGAAGGCGAGTTTTTCACGAATCTCCACCGGCGCGGTTTTGTGGCTCAGGCCGACAATAACGATATGCATGAGGCGCTCCTCTCCGCTCTCCGGTCACTGCCCCGTAAAGTTACGGAAGCTGTGTTCCCCGGAGAGGAACAGGTTGACGCCAAAGAAGGTGAAGAGCAGGAAAGCGAAACCGATGATCGCAAAGATCGCCGCCCGGCGCCCGCGCCAGCCGACGGTGAGCCGGCCATGCAGGAGGGCGGCGTAGAGGAACCAGCTGATCAGCGCCCAGGTTTCCTTGGGGTCCCAGCGCCAGTAGCCTCCCCAGGCCGAGTTGGCCCAGATGGCCCCGGAGATAATGCCCATGGTCATGAGCGGGAAACCGAAGGTCAGGCACTTGTAGTTCATGCTGTCGAGGGTGTCGAGGGACGGCAGACGGTAAAAGAGGCCCGAGAACTTCTTGCTTTTGAGCATGCGTTCCTGGAGCAGGTACATGATGCCGGCCGCGGCGGCAATGGCAAAGACCGCATGGCCGAGAAAGGCCAGGGTGACATGCACCGGGAACCACCAGCTGTCGAGCATCGGGTTGAGTGCCGGAGCCTGCTTGGGCGCCGCGGAGCCGATGATCATCAACACCAGCGCCAGGGGCGTGATGAAGGCGCCGAGCATGATGGTGCGGTAGCGCAGGTAGAAGATCATATAGATGCCGACCAGTGCCCAGGCGAAAAACGAAAGGGATTCATAAAGGCTTGCCACAGGCGTGATGCCGGTTGCGAACCAGCGGGCCGCCAGGGTGATGCAGTGCAGTACGAACCCGCCGCTCAGCAGCCAGATGGCGGCCAGGCGAACGCTCTCCTTGCGCGAGATGACGCCGATCAGGTAGAAGATGGTAGCGGCAAAATAGGTCAGCAGGGTGATTTTGAACAGCAGGACATTTGCAGTCATGAAGCGTCTCGCAGGACCAGAGTAGAATCCGCCCGTGACCCCGTCACCTTGGCGATTTGGCCGGCAGCTGATGGTTTCTGATTAAGGCCCGGCGCAACACGTTGCGCCAAGTCTGCTTCCCTTATGTGTTTCTGTTATTCAAAAAATTATGAGAATACGTTTTTTCGCGCCTGTCTGTCAATTACTTGTCCGCACTTAAAGCTGGTATTTCGGGATCTCGGGCTCTGCCGAGGTCGGGCTGCCGCCAGGAGGGCTCAGATGCCGAAGAGCTCCCCCTCGACGAGCGCACAGAGCAGGTTGCCTATAAACAGGGTGCTTTCCAGCAGGCGCGGCAGGGAATCACTGGGCAGCGGCAGGCTGATGTCGGGCAGGAAGTCGTCAAGCTCGGCCTGTTCACTGGCAATCAGAATCGTGCGGCAGCCGAGTTGCCGGGCCATCCCGAGGGCCTCCCGGTCGGCAGGGCTGAGATTGGTGCCGGCCAGCACCAGCGCGGTGTCCTGGTCGGTGGCCAGGGCCCGCAGCTGGCGGCTGAAGAGCTGGCTGCCCTGCTCATCACCGGCCAGGAAAGTTGCCAGACCGGCATCATTGGTCAGGGCGATGGCCGGCAGGGCCGGGCGTTCCATGGTCTGCCTGTGCAGGAAGGTCTGGCCGATGAGCCCGGCGACTGCGCCGAACGGACCGCTGCCGACCAGGAAGAGCCGGCCGCCATGGTGAAAAGTGTTGACCAGGTGCGCTGCCAGGCTGTCCAGCAGAGGTTTATGGGTGAGCAGGTAGGGATCGAGCAGAGCGATCTGCTGGGCAACCGCTGCACTGATTTTATCCTCGGTCATGCTGGCCTCGTTTGATAATTTGGGCTCATCTTAGGTGGCAGGGTGTTAACTGTCAAGGGTTGGAGATTTTCATGGATAATTCCTTGATTTTTTGTGTGGGTGGATTATTATGAAAATCGAATGTTTGCAGGAGTTTCTATATAAAGGAGATTGTCTTATGGCCAGTGATAAAGTCGTCCAGGTAACGGATGATTCTTTTGAGAGTGAAGTCAACCAGTCCTCGGTACCTGTGCTCGTCGATTTCTGGGCGTCCTGGTGTGCGCCGTGCAAGGCGATCAGCCCGCTGGTCGACCAATTGGCAGATGAATACGATGGCAAGGTCAAAATCTGCAAGCTGAATGTCGACGAGAACCCCGCGACCCCCGGGCAGTTCGGTGTGCGCGGCATCCCGACCCTGATCCTGTTCAAGGATGGCAAGGTCTTTGACCAGGTGGTCGGCGCGGTGCCGAAGACCCAGCTGGAAGGCTTGTTGAAGAAGGCGCTTTAAGCGTCGACCCTCAATCGCAGAATCACCAAGGCCCGGCGTATTGCCGGGCCTTTTGCTTTATTGAGGTGGCCGTGCTGCTACCCGCAGGGGAGTTCATGCTCTTCTGAATCGTTGCCAGTTGATCCCAAGTTTGCGCATTTTAGCCCTGAGGGTATGGGGGTTGATCTCCAGGAGCCTGGCAGCACCGTTCTGCCCTTCCACCCTGCCGCCGGTCATTTGCAGCGCCTGTTCGATGTGTTCAGCCAGCGCGCTGTTGAGAGGGGCCAGCGTTGCTGTCCCGCCGGGCGCCTTGAGGCCTTGCTGCGCAGCGACCTCTGCGCGCCGGGGCTCCAGGCCGAGGGCCTTGCCGATCTCGAGGGCCCGGCCATTGCCCAGGATCACGGCTCTTTCCATGACCGCAGACAATTCACGGATATTGCCGGGCCAAGCGTATGACATCAGGAGCCGGATCTCGTCCTGCCCGGGATTGAGCGGCAGGGCGCCGAGGCGTTTTGCCGCGCGCAGCGCAAAGTGAGTGGCCAGGGCCGGGATGTCCTCCTGGCGCTCGCGCAGTGGCGGGATGAGGATCGGAAACACGGCGACCCGGTACCACAGGTCTTCACGGAACAGCCCCTCGGAGACCATGCTGCGCAGATCACGATGGGTCGCGGTCATGATGCGGACATCG
>JAHEEU010000055.1 GCA_024640545.1 Geobacteraceae bacterium | reverse complement strand
TAAAGTGCAAAAGAGAAGCCCATCAACTGCATCGAGAGGAACGCTGCCGTGCCGAAACGGATCAGCAGCGATCGCTGCTCCCTGGCGGCCGCCTGTTGCGCCGCGCCGGAGGTGAATGGGTGGGGGAGGTAGCCGAGGCGGCTGACGCTGGCGAAGATTCTTGCCGGGGACGTCTCCTGGGGGTTGAAGCGGATCTGCGCCCGGTGGGTGCCGTAGTTGACGCGCACGGCGGCAATCCCCGGCTCCCTGGCCAGGAGCTTCTCCAAAAGCCAGACACAGGAGGCGCAGCGAATGCCTTCAACGATCAGGGAGATTTCGGCGGCGGTGGCATCGTGAGTCGTGACGTGGCCGGCGAGTTGGGCCTCGTCGAAACGGGTATCGAAAACCCCCTGCGGGACACCTGCTTCCGACCAGTCCCGCCGCTGGTAGAAGCTGTTGAGTCCGGCCCCCGAGATAATGCGGTAGACGCCCTGACAGCCGCGGCAGCAGAAGTGCAGTTCCTTGTCGTCGATCCGGTCGACGACCAGGTCGGCCGGCGGGATCGGCAGGTTGCAGTGGATGCAGGTGTCGGGTGCAGGCATCAGAGGTTCAGCAGCAGCTGCCGGTTCAGGAGGGCCCCGTTGTGCTCGAATTCCAGGCGGGCGCTCATTTCTCCGGCCATGCCGACGGATAGCTGCAATTGATAAATTCCCGGGCCGACTTCGTGCAGCGGCAAGCTCACGCTGGAAGAGTCCGCCGGCAGGTAGAGGGACAGGGACCCCTTGGCTGCGCTGACCGGCCGACCCTGCTTGTCGCTCAGGTGAAACAGCAGGGTCCGTCCCTTGAGCTCGGTTGAAACCGTCCAGCCAAGTACCGCCGCCGCCTGTTTCTCCAGCAGGGTGGAGGTGTATCTCAGCCCCTTGCTGTAGTAGTCGGCATCAGTGACCTGCGGCTTGGCCGCAGCTGCCCGCATAGCCGCCCAGACAGAGAAGCAGGCGAAGCTGCCGAGCAGCAGGATGATAAGAACGGGGTAGAAGTTTTTCTTTGCGGCCATGTTTTTTCCCATGCTACTTGATGTGTGCCGATGCAACGGCCAGTTCGGTCCCGCTCGGATCTGAAAGAATAAATTCTACATCCAACCGGGATTCGGGAACAGGTGTCACCAGTACAAAGTCGATGCGCAGGTTCTCTCCGGCCGCGAGTTCATACTGATCGCTTTGCCCTCTCAGCTGCAGCGGGCTGTGATTGACCGCCTGGCGCGCGGTAATGCGATAATCGGCCTTCGCATTGCTGCGGTTGTGCACCCAGGCGTTAAAAAAGGTTGCCAGGGTGCCGTCTTTAAGGGGGCGGCTCGCTGCCGTGTGCGAGACCGCAACCTTGAGCGAAGCGACCGGACGTTGATAAACGGCAAGGACCAGGATGACCGTCAGCGCCAGTGTCGCCAGGCTCAAAAGCAAGGTGCGCAGGTTCAGTGCCGATCGAATGCCGCCGCCGGTGGTCCCAAAGGTGTAGCTGATCAGTCCCGGCTGGTTGCGTTTGGCCATGACCTGCCGGCAGGCGTCGAGGCAACGACCGCAGTTGATGCACTCAACCTGGTCGCCGCGGCGGATATCGATCTGCATCGGGCAGACCCGGACGCAGGAACCGCATTCGATGCAGCGCGGCAGCTCTGCCGGTGGCAGGTGCAGGGTCAGGGTGGACCGGTCGGCAAGGGTCGCCTGGAGGCGGCCGTAGGGGCAGAAGTCACTGCACATCAGGCGGCGGACCAGGGCGAGGTCGAGATAAACCGCCAGGGCAACCAGCAGCAGGCTGATCAGGACGGCATAATGCAGCTGACCCGTTGTCAGTTGCACGAAAAATCGCTGTGGTTCGATGAAATACCAGAGCAGGTTGGCAGAGACCAGGAACGCCAGCGACAGGTAGAAGAGCTGCAGGGCCAGCTTCTGCAAGAGGCTCTTTGACTGCTGCTGGTGATGACGCTTGATCCTCAGGCGGGCCGCAAACCATTCCGCCAGGTCTGTCAGAGTCGTTTGCGGGCAGAGCCAGCCGCACCAGACCCGCCCCAGCAGCATGGTCATCAGGAGGAAGCCTAGGGTCAGGGCCAGGCTGAAGAGCAGGACCAGGTACAGTTCTTCGATACGGAGCGTTTGCCCGAAAAAGTAGAGCGTGAGGTCGGGAATGTCGACTCGGAGCAGGCTGTTGCCGTGAATTCGAAACCATGGGATCAGCAGCAGCAACAGGGTGGTCCCCCATTGGCAGCGGCGACGCCAGGGCGAAAGCAGGGCAGGTGTCCTTTGCGAACAAGACGTTTCAGCCATTTATAAGTTTGGCGGCAGAAGGACATCCCTCCGCCGCCGGGCGACTCACAGTTTGAGGATGAAGTCAGTCAGAGCTTCGATCTCTTGCGGGGAGAGCTTCTTGTCGAAAGCGGGCATGTTCTTCGGGCGCCCGTGGGCAATGCTCTCCTTAACGGCTTCGGTTGTCTTGCCGTAATGGTAATCTGCCGAGAGATCGGGGCCAAAGGCACCCTTGCCCTCCGGGCCATGGCAGCCGGAGCAGTGCTTGGCAAACAGGGCCTTGCCGTCCACCCCGCTCTCGGCGGCTGCGACAGGGGCCGCCGCTGGTGGTGACGGGGACGCTGCTGCCGGGGCTGGTGCGGCGGGAGTTTCAGCAGCCGGGGCCGGTTTTTCAGGAGCCACGGCCGCCTGCTGCTCGACCTGGAGCTCCCCTTTGTGGGCCGCCATCTTCATCTGGAACTCGGCATCCGAACTCCAGCCTGAAAGCAGGTAGAAAGCCATGAAGGCCACACCCCAGATGATCAGGCCGTAAAAGAGGATAGTGAAGTAGACCGGAGGCGCCTTCTCGCGATCTTCAACAATGCCGTCCGCATGTTTTTCCTGATGAGGATCCGTTGTGCTCATAGGTTTTGTCCTTTAGGCAGAAGTCCGTCCGTTTAACCGGCAAGACACGAGATTAATCGTCATCCAGCATTCGATACTTGGCCCTCTCTCCCTCTTCCTTGCGCTTTTTGCTGTAGGTGCGGATCACGATCAGAAGAAAAACGACGAACAGTCCGAAAGTGACGCCAAGGTAGAGTGCAGAGCTGAGATCCATTCTCAATGGTGACCCTCTTCCAGGTGGTAGTATTTGATGAAGTTGACCAGCTTCCAGACCTTGTCGGTTCCCAGGCTCGAGAAGCTCGGCATGCCGCCGTCGGCAATGCCGGTGTAGATGATTTCGAAGAGGACCTCCTCCTCGTAGTCGGCACCGACCAGCTCCGGGCCGATGACCCCTTCCATGTGCTCGCCGTGGCAGGCGGCGCAATTCTCCGTGTAGATGCTCTCCCACGCTTCCATGGAGTCGTGATCAACCCCGGCATAGGGGTTGGTCAGATCGCCGACGATCTCGGTCGCATTGCTTTGCCGCCAGGGGATGTCGGTGCCCAGTTTCTGCATGTAGGCGACCATGGCGTCCATTTCATTCTTGCCTTCGAGGGCTTTGATCTCTTCTGCCGTAAAGGGAAAGCCAAGGGTTTCCATCTTGCGCTGGATCATCTGCGGGTCCAGAGGATTGGCGGAGAGCCATCCATAGTCGGGCATGTTGCTCTTCGGCACCATGGCACGCGGCGACTCCATGTGCTTGTAGTGCCATGTGTCCGGGTATTTGCCGCCGAGGCGGGCCAGGTCGGGTCCGGTGCGCTTGGACCCCCACAGGAAGGGACGGTCGTAGACGAATTCTCCCGACTTGGAATATTCGCCGTAGCGCAGCACGTCCGAAACCAGCGGACGAACCGTCTGGGTATGGCAATTGTTGCACCCCTCGCGGATGTAGATGTCACGTCCTTCCTGCTGCAGGGCGGTGTAGGGCTTGACGCCTTCAATGCGGTCGGCATCGGTGTTCACCCAGACAAAGGGCAACACCATGGTGATGATGGTGCCGACCAGGATGGCGCCGGTGGCCATGATGATGAGGAGGACAGGTTTCTTTTCCCACATGATCAGGCCCTCCCTGCCGCGGCTGCGGCGTTGTTAACCGTTGGTTTGCCTTTTTTGGCCGTCATGTACAGGTTGTAGATGAAGATGATAAGTCCGGCCATGTAGACCAGGCCGCCTAAACATCTTGCCCACCAATAGGGATACATCTCGACCATGGTTTCCATAAAGGTGAAGGTGAGGCTGCCGTCAGGATTCATGGCATTCCACATGCCTGCCTGCAGGACGCCGGCGATCCACAGGGAGATCGACCAGATCAACTGGCCGACCAGGATCAGCCAGAACTGCAGGTTGGCCAGGGGGATGCTGTAGACCTCTTTGCCGTAAATGCGCGGGAGGAGGAAGTAGATGCTGGCGAAAGAGATCATCGATACCCAGCCCATGGTGCCCATGTGGATGTGGGCAGGCACCCAGTCGGTGTAATGGATGAAGGCCGAGAATGTTCGGATCGCCTGCATCGGGCCCTGCAGGGTTTGCAAACCGTAGAAGGTGATGCCGAGGATCAGGTACTTGATCAGGTAGTTGTCGCGCATCTGGTGCCACTGGCCGTTCATCGACAGATAGCCGTTGAAGACGCTCCCCCAGGACGGTGCGATCAGCATGACCGAAAAGCCCATGGCCAAAGTCTGGATCCAGTCCGGGACGGGGGTCCAGAGCAGGTGGTGGGCACCGGTCCAGAGGTACATGAAGATCAGGCTCCAGAAGGCGATGATCGACAGTCGATGGCTGTAGATCGGTACGCCGGTGGATTTTGGCAGGAAGTAATAGAACATTGCCAGAGGCGGCGCTGTCAGGGCCATGGCCACGGCGTTATGGCCGAACCACCAATGAACGTTGGCATCGTTGGTGCCGGCGTAGGCCGAGTAGGATTTGAACAGCGAGGCCGGTACCGCCGCCGCATTGACCGTGAAGAGGATCGCCACACCGATGATCGCCGCCAGCATGTACCAGAGAGAGATATACATCTGCTCTTCTTTGCGTTTGAGAATGGTCATGACGATGTTGATGGCGAAGGCGACCCAGAGGATGATGATCATGACGTCGATCGGCCATTCCATTTCATGGTATTCCTTGGAGGTCGTGTAACCAAGCAACAGTGTGACCGCCGAGGCAATGATCGTCGCATTGAAGAACCAGAGCTGGAATTTGGCCAGCTTGTCGCTCCAGAGCGGGGTTTTGCAGAGGCGCTGAACGATATAGAGGAAGGTGGCAAAGATGACGCCGACCCCCCAACCGTAGATTCCCGCATTGGTATGGATCGGACGGAGGCGGCCGAAGGTGAGATAGGGCGGGAAATTAAGGTCCGGTTCGACCATCTGGAAGGAGACGATGACTCCGACCAGCACAGCGACCAGCCCCCAGATGACGCTCCAGGTGACGAAACTACGCACAATGGCGTAGTTGTAGGCCCGATTCTCCATAGCTCCTCCTAAAAGAAGATTAATAATCCCAGAGTCTAAAGTTTGACAGATGATTGTCAAGGTTTAATTAAATATAACAAAAACGGTCTCATTTATACGGTAATTCCCAGGGCTGTGTCAACAGGTTCTGGAAAAATTTCTTCTCTCAGAACCTGGCGGTTGTCAATTAAGGTTGGTAAAAGCCGGTCATTGCTATATCGTCCCCCAAGGAGCCCCCGGTTTGCTAAACGGTTGTGCTCGGCAAGCGCCACTCTGAGCCGACGCTGTCACGGTTTTGCCGCCGACAAATGCCGGTTTGAAGGCGGCTCCAGGGGCGGGCACTTTAATTCTGTTCCAAGCCGGCCAAGGCGCAAGGGCGGTTTTGCGAACACCCGCTCCTTCGGGACCTGCGCTGCCCCTGGGTTTCTCTGCCGTGCTCAGGGAGAGGAAAAAAGCTTTGACATGTTTCGTGAGGATTCATTAGGATAGGCGATAATTTCCCCCCTGGATTCCCAATAATTATGGACTTTGTACTTGCCCTGCTGAAAGACGAGATCCGTCGCGTTGAGGAACAGTTTCGCGAAGACCTGACCTCGCGTGTGCCCCTGATCCGCAAGGTCGGCGAATACGTGCTGGCCAGCGGCGGCAAGCGTGTGCGCCCGATGATGCTGTTGCTCAGCGCCAGGCTCGCCGGCTACCAGGGTGACGCTCACATCGGCCTGGCCAGTGTCGTCGAGTTTATCCACACTGCGACCCTGCTGCACGATGATGTGGTCGACAGTGCTGTCCTGCGCCGCGGCCAGGATTCAGCCAACGCGGTTTGGGGAAACGAAGCCAGCGTCCTGGTCGGTGACTTCCTCTTTGCCAAATCCTTTTCCATCATGGTCCGTGAAGGTAACCTGGATGTCCTGCGGACTCTCTCCGACGCCACGACCCAGATGGCTGAAGGGGAGGTGCTGCAATTGATCAGCACCAGCGATATCGAGCTCGACGAAGAACGTTATATCGAGGTGGTCCAGAACAAGACGGCGGTGCTGCTTTCCGCCGCAAGCCGTTGCGGGGCGATCCTGGGGGGCTGTTCTGCGGTGGAGGAGGAAGCCCTGGCTGCGTACGGGATGGAACTCGGGATCGCCTTCCAGTTCATGGACGACGCCCTGGATTATATCGCCGACCAGAGCGAGTTCGGCAAGGAGTGCGGCCACGACCTCTTGGAAGGCAAGGTCACGCTCCCCCTGATCCACACCCTGATCCATTGTACTGCCGAGGAGCGCGCAAAAGTCGCCGCTATTGTCGAGCAGGAAGTGCTGCCTGACGCCGACCTGCAATACGTGGTCCAGCTGATTCACTCATATGACGGCATCGGCTACACCAGGCAGAGGGCCAAGGCCCTCGTGGCGTCAGCCAAGGGGTACCTCGCTGCCTTTGCCGAATGCCCGGCCAAGCAGGCTCTGGTACGCCTGGCGGATTACGTAGTCAGTCGCAAGCATTAGCAGCCTGTCAGATGAAAACTCGTTTGATATGACCTCACCTGATCCTTGAACATAGTCTCGCCGCTGCCCCTACTTCGTCAAATTACAGTATTTATTCCGCCTTATAACTTACTCTCTCCGACGTTCCCATGGAAGCCAATGATAAACATAGTGTTTTATTTTGGCGCGAAGATTGCTTAAAGAATATTTATCAAGCTTGACTTGTTTTTATTGTCATGACCTTTCATTTTCGGGAGTCGGGGGTTAATGGAAGATTTTAAGTTGGTACACAAGTTGGTATTAGACTTCGACGGCAAGGAATACCTGGTTGAAGTTTTTTGCCGCCCAGACGGCCGCCATTTTGCGCGCACGGTATTCACTCCTCAGGACGTGATCATCTGCGACGGCTCCAGTCTTGAGGAAGCTCTCCTGAAACACCGGGAGATGCTGCCCCTTGCCGTTAATTCCAGGCAGATGCATGGCCATTCTCGCCTGATCAACTGACCGGGCCGGTTGACGCCGTAATCCGGGTACCCAGCCGAGCGTCCTTCCTGCTATACTTCCCGCATGCTCCGCCTGTCCTTTCACAAGAAAGTCCTCTACGCCTTCTGCGGGCTGACCCTGCTGCCGCTGATTGCGCTGGCGGTTTTCGCCAGTCAGAGCCTGGATACCGTTGAACGCCTGCTGCGCGCCAGTGCCATCAGCGCCCTGGATCGCCAGGCCGCAGAAACCCTCGAACTGCGTGCCATCATGGTTGCCGACGAGGTCCAGACCTTTCTTTACCGCATCGAAAATGATCTCGCGGCGCTAGCGCACTTACCAGCGCTGCCGGAGACTTACCTCTGGTTCAGCCGGAGTCATCTGCAACCGGTTTGGGAGCGGGCCGGGACCAATCACGCCCCCAGCGAGCGGAGATCGTCAATCCGGCTTTACCAGGAAGTCGCTTTTGTCGGCCCGGACGGCATGGAGCGCTTTCGGGTTGTCGATGGTGATCTGTCGCAAGAGCTGCGGGATGTCTCCAAGCCTGCCAATACCACCTACCTGACCGAAAACTATTTCAATGCAGCGCGAGAGCTCCCGGCAGGGGGAATCTACGTGTCGCATCTGACCGGCTGGCATGTCAGCAAGCAGGCACAGCTTGGCAATGCGGCAACCCCTGAAGAAGCGATCAATGGGGAACACTACCAGGGCGTGATCCGATTTGCGCAGCCGGTGTTCGATGCCGGTGGCCAGCTGCAGGGGGTCATCGTGCTCTCCCTTGACCATCGCCATCTGATGGAGTTCACCCAGCACATAACCCCCACGGATGAGCGGTTCGTGGTCTTCCCGTCCTACCAGAGCGGCAACTATGCCTTCATGTTCGATAACGAGGGCTGGATCATCACCCATCCAAAATTTTGGGATATCAGGGGGTTGGATCAGGACGGGCAACTTGTTCCACCCTACCGGGAAGACTCCAGCCAGGAAGCGATCGAAACGGGGAAGATCCCGTACAACCTTGGCGAAGCGGACTTCGTTCACCCCAATTACCCTGCTGTCTACCGGGCCGTGCTCGCCGGACGTTCCGGGGTGGTTGACGTCACCAATGTCGGCGGTTCCCGCAAGATCATGGCGTTTGCGCCGATCTTCTACACTTCCGGGCCCTATGCCGCAACCGGCGTATTCGGTGGCATAACAATCGGCGCCGAGGTCAAGCAGTTCCACAGCATGGCCGAGACTGCCTCGTCGAATATCCGGCTGCTCTACCAGGCCTTCCTGACCGGGGCCTGGGTGCTGATCGGCATGACGGCCCTTTTGGTAGTCTTTGTCGCCTACCGTCTTTCACACAACATTACCGGCCCGCTGTCCACCCTGGTGGCCGGCACCCAGGCGATGGCGCGCGGTAAACTCGGCACGCAGGTGGCCATCGCCAGCCCGGTCGAGGTGGCGGAGCTGGCAACGGCCTTCAATACCATGGCCAGGCAACTTCACGAGCGGCGCGAACGGCTGCTCAAAACCCTGGCGGTACTGCGCCGTTCACGTAAGGAGATCCAGCAGGAAAGAGATTTCAAGCAGACGATCGTCGAAAATGTCGAAGTCGGCATATTGACTCTCGACAGCAGACAAAGCGTCACATCGTTGAATGGAATTGCCCGCACCATCCTTGATATTGCCGAAGAACCCACCCGGGGCATGCACCTCAAAGATGTTCTGCAGGCTTTTCCTGAAATGTATCAGGCGATTTCCAAGTCGATGCAGGCCGAACGCTGGAGCGAGTATGTGTCCCTGGAGAGAGACAGCCGCTCGCTGACCTTCCGATTGGCCCTGCACCCCCTTTCTTCGGGCCGGGACGGGGGACATATCCTGACCATCGAGGATTTGACCGAGCGCGTCAATTTCCGTCAGCAGATGGCCCGTTTCGAGCGGCTCGCTTCGCTGGGACGACTTTCCGCCGGCATTGCCCACGAGGTGCGCAACCCCTTGACCGGCATCAGCCTGCTGCTCGACGAACTGCACGATCGCATGCTGGCCAACCCGGGAGACCAGAAGCTGATTCAGCGGGCACTGCAGGAGATCGAACGCCTGGAAGGCCTGGTCAACGAATTGTTGAATTTCGCCTCCTTGCCGGACACCAGGCTGGCGCCCGGCGACCTGGCCGTGGTCCTGCGCGACACGCTCTTTTTGGCGAGTAAACAGTTTGAAAAGCAGCACGTCCAGCTCCACGAGGAAATTCCCGTGGAACTGCCGCTCCCGCGCATGGACAGTGATCGCCTGAAGCAGGCGATCCTGAACCTGCTGACCAACGCTTTGGATGCCATGCCGAACGGCGGCGAATTGTGGATCTCTGCCCGAAGGGTCGCCGATGGCTGCCTGCTGGCGGTCCGCGATACGGGCCTGGGGATGCCGGCTGATCGACTTGAGCTGATCTTCGAGCCCTTTTACACCACCAAGGGCGGGGGAACCGGTTTGGGCCTCTCCATTACCCATACCATCATCACCAGTCACGGTGGCCGGATCGAAGTGCAGAGCCGGGAAGGAGAGGGCACCGAGTTCACGGTTTATCTCCCTGACCGTGGCCGAAATTAGCCTTATTTCCTGTTTCGTCTCAAAAGCTTCTGGAGGACACCAATAAAAATGGCTGTTATTGGCCATTTTTATTGTTTCCTGCCCGGTTTGCTTTTAAACTTAAGCAGCAGGGCAATCCCTGGCCGCATCGATCAAGGAGTTGTTTATGGAGCGTATTCTGATCGTGGATGACGAAGCCTTCATCCGCGAGAATCTGGAACGGATTCTCGAGGAGGATGGCTATCATCCTTATTCGACAGACAACGGCGACGATGCTGTCAAGGAGGTCGGCGAAGCGGACGTCGACCTGGTGCTGCTCGACCTGAATCTCGGCGCCCAGAGTGGCCTCGACGTCCTGCGCGCCATGCGCGAGATCGATCCCAATCTCCTGGTCATCATCATTACCGGGTACGGCACCGTGGAGAGCGCTGTCGAGGCCTTGAAGCTGGGAGCTTATGATTACATCAAGAAGCCCTTCAAAGCGGATGCGATCCGCTTGATCGTGCGCCTGGCGCTGGAAACCCAGAACCTGCGCCGCGAAGTCCGGCAACTGCGGCGCGGCAGCCAGACCCGTGAATCGTCCGGCGACAACCTCATGGTCGGCTCCAGCGAACAGCTCACCCAGGTTTACCGGCAGATTCGTGAAGTGGCCAAACATGAGACCTCCACGGTCCTGATCACCGGCGAATCGGGAACCGGCAAGGAGCTGGTCGCCCGTGCGATTCACCAGCTCTCCCCCCGCAAAGACCGACCGTTCGTCGAGATCAACTGTGGCTCGCTGCCCTTCAACCTGCTCGAAACCGAACTGTTCGGCCATGAACGGGGCGCTTTTACCGATGCCAAGAATCGCAAAATCGGTCTTTTTGAAGAGGCCGACGGTGGCACGTTCTTCCTCGACGAGATCGGCGAAATGGACCTGAACCTTCAGGTCAAGCTGCTCAGGGTCCTCGAGGACCGTAAAATCCGCCGGCTGGGTGGCAACCGGAATATCGACATCGACGTGCGTGTGGTCGCCGCCACCAATCTTGAGCTCAAGGAAGCGATTGAGCGCAAGGCGTTCCGCGAGGACCTTTTCTACCGCCTCAACGTTTTCCCCATCCATGTGCCGCCGCTGCGCGAACGGCGCGAGGACATCCCGCCGTTGCTGGAATTCTTCCTCAAACATTACAGCGAGGAATTCAATAAAAATGTCCGGGAAATCTCCCGGAAGGCTCTGGACCTGCTGATGCGCTATCACTGGCCCGGCAACGTGCGTGAGTTGCGCAACGTGGTGGAACGCATCTGCATCATGCATAACCAGGAGATCATTACGCCTGAATGCCTGCCACGGGAAATCTGGGGCACAGAACCCCAGGAGGAAGCAAATTTCGATTACCGGATCCCGCCGGAAGGGATTTTGTTCGAGGAGATTATCGGCCGCCTGGAAAAGGACCTGGTGACCCAGGCGGTCGGCATCACCGGCGGCAATGTCGCCAAGACGGCCCGCCTGCTCAACCTGCCGCGCGGGACACTGCGTTACAAGATGGAGAAGTATGGTTTGACCGAAGTCACCTGAAGCGCATGCGCAGGAGAATGGCTGCGGCTATGCATGCTCTTCTCCTCTTTTGCCGAGAGGCTTGCTGCTCTTTTATGGCCAGGTGAGCGTTTGAGAGATTTTTGAGTCTGTATGTGCTACAATCTATACGTAAAATGTTATCTCACCGATAATAGCAAACCCGGGGGAACCCGGGGACGCAAAGCCACGGGTCCACTGCCGAGTCAGCGCAGCGAGGATCGCCGGGTTGCCGAAGCGGGGTAGATCAAGCTTGAAAAAACCCGGCTCAAGCAATCGCGAGCCGGGTTTTTTGGCGTTGGATATCAGGAGTTGCTATGGGCGAACGACCGATTGCAGTCGTGGTAGACGAAAGCAAGCCTTTCCTCACCTACCTCACCAAATTGCTGAACCGCATGAACCTCGAGGTCCTGCCGGTCAATAATGCCAGAGAAGCTCTCGAATTAGCACGCGTGACCCGCCCGCATCTCGTCACCATGGACATGGTGATGCCGGACATGGACGGACTGGAGGCCCTGCGGGCTATCCGGGCAGACGAGGAGCTTGCCGACCTGCCGGTGATCATGATCTCCAGTTTCCAGGGGAAGAGATGGCAATGGGAGGCCTTGAGCCTCGGCTGCATCGATGTGCTCGAAAAGCCGGTCGACCTGAGACGGCTGCACAAGGCGATCCAGCGCTGCAACCTTTATCCCGGCGGCCGGCGCCGCTACCTGCGGGCTCCTTTCGACAAAACGGTTGGCCTGTACCACGACGGCAGGCACCTTGAAGTTTCGAGCAGCAACCTGTCCGAGCGGGGCATCTTCCTGCACCTGGGCGAGCCGCTGCCGAAAGGCGCTCACGTCGATATCGACCTGCCGCTCTCGTCGGACGCAACCTTGCGGGTTGGCGGCTCCGTGATTTTTTCGGCAATTGAGGACTCCAGCGCCAAGACCATCTCGTCGGGTACCGCAATCAAGTTCGATCGCCTGACTCTCCAGCACCTGGAAATTATCTCGACGCTGGTCGCCGAGCTGTTGATAGGCGATATCCTCGCCGAACAGACCGAGCCGGTCGTCAGCCCGAATCGCTGACCTGCCCGCTCCGGTTGATCCGGCTGGCGTTTTGCAAATGTAATTCCCGACGTTTTCAGCTATCCTTGCATGACTCACATGCTTTTTGAACAGTGCGAGATCAAAGCTCGCTCGCGCTGACCATTTTCGGGAGGCTGCCATGCAGAATCCGACCTGGACTCCGCCTGAACTGTTGAAAATGTCCGGCAGCTACTGGGAAGCCTGTGCCCTGCACGCCGGGGTCAAGCTCGACCTGTTTACGCCCTTGACGAAGGGCCCGGCGACGGCGGCTGAGCTTGCCCGGCAGCTAGGCCTCGATGTCCGCGGTCTGGCCATGCTGCTCGACGCCCTGGCCGCTCTGGAACTGCTGGCCAAGGACGGTGCGTGCTACCAGGCCACGCCTTTTGCGGCACAGTTCCTCGCGGCCGATTCTCCGGCCTATCTCGGCCACATCATCCAACATCACCATCACCTGGTCGACAGCTGGTCCCGCCTGGACCAGGCCGTTCGCACCGGCGAGCCGAGCCGGCGCCGGATCTCGCACGATTCGGCAGAGATCGAGCGGGAGAGTTTCCTGCTCGGCATGTTCAACCTGGCGATGCTGCTGGCGCCGCGGGTCGTCACCCAGATCGACCTGTCCGGCCGCAGGCACCTGCTCGACCTCGGCGGCGGCCCGGGCACCTACGCCATTCATTTCTGCCGGCAGAACCCAGATCTGCGGGCCACGGTTTTCGACCTGCCGGCGACCCGGCCGATTGCCGAAAAGACGATCGGCAGCTTCTCCCTGCAGGAGCGCATCCGCTTCGTCGCCGGCGATTTCCAGGAGGACCCCCTGTGCGGCTCGTACGATGTGGCCTGGCTCTCCCACGTGCTGCACGGCGAGGGTGAAGCGGGCTGCGCCAGGATGCTGCAGAAAACGGCCGGGGTTCTCGAACCCGGCGGGGTGCTGCTGGTCCAGGAGTTCATTCTCGAAGACAGCCGCGACCGGCCGCTCTTCCCGGCTCTGTTCTCGCTCAACATGCTGCTCGGGACTCCCCAGGGCAAAGCTTACAGTACGGGAGAGCTCCATGCGCTGTTGGCGGCCGCTGGCCTGGAACAGGTTGAACGGTTGCCGATGGAACTGCCCAACGGCGCTGGAGTGGTCTGCGGCCGCAAACCTGTTTAGACGTGTTCAATCCACGCACCCGGGGTTCCGCTTGCAGAGACGCAAACTCATCATCGAGGGGATCGTGCAGGGCGTCGGTTTCCGCCCGTTCATCTACCAGCTGGCCGCGCGGTTCGGCTTGGCCGGTTCGGTGGCCAACGATACCCGCGGGGTGACGATCGAGGTCGAAGGAGAGGCCGGTGCTCTGGACCGGTTTGTCGCCGCCGTTCGCGACGAGAAGCCCCCTCTGGCGGTCATCCAGGCGATTGACAGCCAGATCGTTCCGATCCAGGGCGCGGGCGGTTTCAGCATCCTGCAGAGCGCGGTCGATCAGACTCGCCGCGCGCAGATCTCCCCGGACACCTTCGTCTGCGATGATTGCCTGAAAGAGCTCTTTGACCCCGGCGACCGCCGCTACCGCTACCCGTTCATCAACTGCACCAATTGCGGCCCGCGCTACACGATCGTCACCGGCATCCCCTACGACCGGGCCCTCACCACCATGGCCGATTTCCCCATGTGCGCCGACTGCCGGGCCGAGTATGCGGATCCGGCTTCGCGCCGTTTTCACGCCCAGCCCAATGCCTGCGCGGCCTGCGGGCCGCAGCTGCAGCTGCTCGGGGCCGATGGCCGGCCGCTCGCCAAGGGCGATCCCCTCGCCGCCGCGGTTTACCGGCTCAGGGCCGGCCAGGTCCTGGCCATCAAGGGGCTGGGCGGTTACCATCTGGCGGTTGATGCCGGCAACCAGGCCGCGGTGCTGGAGCTGCGCCGGCGCAAGCAGCGCGACGAAAAACCCTTTGCGCTCATGGCCGGCAGCCTCGAGGCGGCAAGGCGCTTCACCCTGGTCGGCAATGATGAGGCCCGCCTGCTGGAGGGGGTCGAACGGCCGATCGTGCTGCTGCGCAAGAGGCCCGGCCACAAGCTCGCCGACAGCATCGCGCCCGCCAACCGGTATTTCGGGGTCATGCTCCCTTACACGCCGCTGCACTACCTGCTGCTGCAGGACGACTTCGTCGCCCTGGTGATGACCAGCGCCAACCTTGCCGACGAACCGATCGCCTTCGAGGATGGCGAAGCCCGTCAGCGCCTGGCGACCATTGCCGATGCCTTCCTGGTCCACGACCGGCGCATCCATACCCGCACCGACGACTCGATCGCCCGGGTGATGGCGGGCCGGCCCCTGCTGCTGCGCCGCTCGCGCGGCTTCGTGCCGAGGGCGGTGGCCATACCGGATTCGGGTCGATCGGTCCTGGCGGTCGGCGCCGAGCTGAAGAACACGGTCTGCCTGACCCGGGGGGATCGCGCCTTCCTGAGCCAGCATATCGGTGATTTGCAGAACCTCGAAGTCTATGACTCGTTCAGAAAGACCATCGATCATCTGCAGTCGATTCTCGAGGTGCGCCCGGAGCGGATCGCCCACGATCTTCATCCCAACTACGACTCGACGCGCTACGCCCTGGAGGAAAGCGCTCTGCCGGCGTTTGCCGTGCAGCATCACCACGCCCACCTGGCCAGCTGCCTGGCCGAGCATGGCCTCCTGGGCCCGGCGATCGGCGTGATCTTCGACGGCATCGGCTATGGGGACGATGGTCACATCTGGGGCGGCGAGTTCCTGATCGGCGACCTCAAGGGCTATGAACGCGTCGGCCATTTCCGCTACCAGCCGATGCCGGGCGGTGACCTGGCGACCAGAGAGCCGTGGCGCATGGCGCTGAGCTACCTGCTGTCGCTCTACAGAGAAGTCCCGGATGGTCTTAGTGCTTTCGCCGGGATTGATGCCGGTGAACTGCGCCTGGTCGCCCAGGCGACGGACAAGGGGGTCAACGCACCGCTTGCCTCGAGCTGCGGGCGGCTGTTCGATGCCGTGGCCGCACTGCTCGGCCTGCGCCAGAGGTCCTCTTTCGAAGGCCAGGCCGCCATGCAACTGGAGATGATCGCCGATCCTGATCAGTCGCAGCCTTATCCCTACCTGCTGTCAAACGACCAAGGTCGGATCCTGTTTGAGCCGCAGCCGCTTATCAGGACAATCGTCGCAGATATCGACGCCGGGGTTGCCGTGGCACGAATCGCCGGGCGATTCCACTGCACCCTCTCTGATATGGTCGGGGAAGTTTGTGCCCAGCTGCGTGAGCAGACCGGCTT